>PXAH01000081.1 GCA_003565945.1 Candidatus Omnitrophota bacterium | reverse complement strand
TTCGATATCCGAAGGAAAAGGCGGATAAGGGCTAAGGGATTTGGCCATACTTAAAACCTCCCGGTCAAAAGTGATATAACCGGATGATTCCGATATGGCAGCATCTAATAAATTTCCGGTATAATCCAGGTGAAGCCTTAATTTAAGCTGGCCGTGCCAGCCGGCTTCCCGGGCCAGACGGGGATAAACAAGTGACCGGACTATTCTTCTCTGTAAGGTTAAAGCATAATTTTCTAACCCTGGATCTTGACGCAAATAAGCAGGATGAATTAAGGGCTTAGCCGCAAAAGAAAAATCCGGCTCTTTGGGGCTAGCTACCGAGTCAAAAACTTCTTCTCTTACATCAATCACCCTGGGAACAAGGGAAATAACTAATTCTGTTTGATCCTTCTGATAATCTCTAGAGCGAAATAAAGCGCCCAAAATAGGAACACTGCCTAGGCCAGGGACTTGCCTCATATCATCTTTAGTCACCCTGTCTTGAAGCAGGCCTGACATAATAATTGCCTGGCCTTCTCTGAGGCGAAGCACGCTTGACATCCGGCGGGTTATAAAAGCAGTAGCAGATGTGCCAAGGAACTGGTAGGCACCGATTCCTGATAAATCACTTACCTCAGTATTAAGCTCAATCTTGATGCTACCGTCTCTTAAAACCACCGGCCTTATATTTAACTTAACTCCATAGTCCTTATATTCTATATCTTGGGATACAACATCACCGGCCGCGGTAGCGCTTTGAGTTACAATCGGGATTTCTCCGCCCACTAAGAAATCAGCCTCTTCACCGGATAAACATAGAATCTTTGGCCTCGCCAGCACTTTTCCTTTACCCTCTGTAAGATAAGCTTGAAAAGTCAAAGCAAGCCCGTCACGGGACCAATCAGCAATTCTAAAAACATCACTCAGGGAACTACCTCTTGCCTCCGGAGCACGTAAGGTGACTTCATCCGGCCAATCAAAACCTAACCCTCTCATCGCGCCTTTAGTTAATTCAAAAATATGAGCTTCGATTTCAACCATCTTAGTTTCTTCGGCGATAGTTACGTAATTATCTACATGAATTCCGTGCAAGCCCCGCCTGAAATTCTCTAGTACTTGGTCTACCTGTGCTTTCTCGTAAGAATTTACCTCACCAATTACCATTATCTGCCCGGCAACCTCATTTTTACGAAAACGTACGCCCCTTATCCCTAAATTATCATGAATAAGCTCTTTTAATTCACTTTCAGCCTTGCCAAGCTCTTTTTGGTGGACTAAGATATAAAACTCTTCTTTTTGGCCCCGGCTCCAAATAGTGAGAACAGTATTGCCTAACTGCCGGGCAACCACAATAACTTCGTTATCCCTTACCCTGCTTATATCAACAATCTCAGGATTTCTGACCGATACCCTCTCTACTCCGCTAATCTGAAATACATTAACTTCCCCTACTGTTAAGGTAACTGTTTCCCGTGGGCCTCCTCCCTCCAAACTTAAAAAATTCCGGCCGGCAGCCGGTAAAGAGCAGGTCAGAAAAATCAAAGAAAAAGCAATTAATAATCTTTTTACCATTTTGCCTCCGTTCTTATGAGGGCACTGGAAAAATCATAAAACCGATCAGTGGCCTCTAATTACAAAGATAAGGTATAGATTGAAGCCATTAAAAATATCCAAAAACCTATCAAAATCTTTGTAATTTTTTCTTTAATCTCTATAATCGAGAGATCTCTGCGTATCTTTAGAAACCTCTCTTAATGAACTGGAGCTTCTTCCATATCCGTGCCCCGATAAACATCAATTGTAGAAGGCCTGGGCGCCGGCTCCTGTGGCCGCCACAAACCTAACTCTCTCAGTAAAGTTTCGAAAGTAACCGCTGTATAACCATACTCTATGTCGGTATCTCCCGGCGGCCGTAAAACTAAACGCAAACTGCCAAAGTCTATAGCATAAGTCAAAAGCTCTATGTCTGTCGGTTTTAGAGATAAAGTAATAGTGTTTGCCGCACCCGGAACCTCATAAGTAGAAATCTGGCGGTTAACCGCAAGCACTCTGGTGTTTTTAAAAAGGGTAACCACAACTCTTTGCCTTTGGCCATTCCCAACCGGAACATCAAAGGTCCCCAATATATCTACTCTGTCCCCCGGTTTAATTAACCCTTCTATGGCCGATATTTTATCAACCGGGATAGTCATTGCCCTCATTCCCTCAGGCACTGCCTGAGAAAGATACCTGGCCAAGCCTACCGCCCTGATCATATTTCTGTTTAAATGCTGATCTCTTAAAATATCGGTTGTAGTAAACTGCCCTATTGCCGATTGAGGTGATGTCAGGTCACCGGACTGAAGAGCGTTTCTATTTACCACTCTAGTCCTGATCATATCCCGGGTAATTGTAGTTTCCCTGGGAATATCGGTAGTAGCTACCACTACTTCCACAGCTCTGCCTTCTTCAATCAAGCGAGCAATCACCGCTTGTTGTTCTTTGAGATGGTTGTGAATTATAAGGATGGCAACAATCGCCAAAAACACTCCAATTATCAAGTTTATTGTCCTTTTTTCCATAGCCATTTTTTACTCCAATAGTCCTTCGTTTATTTCAATTATAAATTCTTGTTTAGCGTTATAAATAATATCCTCTCTTCTGTTTTCTATTTTACGGCCACGCAAAAGCTCTCTTATATCATCTCTGACCTCATGTAGAGAAGCAACCCGGCCGCCGCGCACATCTTCTACTTGTAAAATATAATAATTTCCTTCCGGCCCCCTAAAATAATTAGAGGTTTCTCCTTTGTCAGTAGTAAAAGCTATTTCCCAAAACCTCTGGAATCTGTCCTCAGGATCAGGAAAAATATAACCTAAATCACCTCCCTCATTTTTTGATTCGGCTATTGAATACCTCCTGGTCAATACAGAAAAAGATTCACCTTGAAGCAGCCTTACCAAAACATCCCTGGCTTCCGCCCGGGTAGGAACGACTATCTCACGAATCCTTCTTTCTTCCGGCTCTCTAAGGCGCATCTTATTGTTTTCATAAAAATTCTCTATTTCTGTTTCGGTCACAACAACATCACCGGCTATCTCAGCTAAAAGCTTTTGAGCCAATAGGTTACGCTTAAAGTTTCTTACAGCTTCTTCTATCTCTCTGTCTTCACTCAAGCCCCTTCTTTCCGCTTTTTGAGCTAAAATTTCTAAATTAACTATTTCCTCAAGGAACCTTCTTCTGGCTTCAGGGCTGTCTAACTCTGCTTCGGGAGCAAGAGTCCTTACCGCTTCAATCTGGTTGTTGAAATCTTCTCTGCCGATTGCCCAATCATTGACCCGGGCAAGCAAAATACCTCTAACCCGAGGTTCCCGCCTTTCGGGAATATCAGGAATATCTGAAGTTAGCCTGTCGCACCCGGCTAAAAGAAAGATTAGCAACCCAAAAAATAAAATATTTTTCATATAAATCCCTTTGCTCTTCATTTTAGCTTAACCGCCCGCCTATGTCAACGCAAAAACAAAAATTTGTTGCTTTTAAACTTAACATGCTTTACAATAATCAAATATGAAAAATAATACTAAAGTAGTGTTAGATACCAGTATTTTTGTAAATCCGGATTCAAGGTTTATTTTTGGAAACACGCCAAGAAAAGCCTTAGAAAAATTTACCGAAACTATAAAAGAAAAAAATAATATTGAGTGTTACATTCCACCCTCAGTTTACCACGAATTAATAAAATTTACCAAAGAACTGCCTTATCACTTAGATATCCTTATTAAAAAGAAACCGCCAGCTTCATATCAGTCCTCTATTCCCGCTTTGCTTTTTTATGAATTTATTGAAGAAACACGTGCCAGGGTAAATAAAGGCTTACGAGTTACCGAAAAATATATTCGGCGCGGGCTAAAAGAAACAGACAGCCGCGAAACTGCCCAAAACATTATTCAATCCGCCCGGCAAGAATACAGAATAGCTTTACGGGAAGGGATTCTGGACAGCAAAGAAGACTTTGACCTGATTCTCCTGGCCAAAGAACTGCAAGCCTGCCTTTCTACCTCCGATAAAGGGCTAATAAAATGGGCCCAAAAGCTGGGTATTTCATGCCTTTGCGCCGAAGAGCTCAAAGAACTCATCAAAAACAGCTCCTAGTTCAACCATATAGAATAAAGCATATATAAATCAACCCGAAGCCGTGCTTCGAGTGATTGAGGTAAGTATCTGGCGGGTCAAATCTTCTAAAAAAACTATTCCAAAAACCTTATTCCCTTTCATAACCAAGGCCATGCTTTCTTTTTTTCTTTGTAAAGCTGAAAAAACCTCATAGGCCCTTTGGCTTATGCCTATTTTCAGAATCGGCCTGATTAAGTCGCGCCAATTCTGATTCGGATTGTAAAATAAATCATAAATATTTATATAACCTACAATTTTTTTATTCTGATAAACAGGATAACGTATATGTTGATATTTTTTAATCTTGGTTAATAAATAATTTTTGGAATCAGCGTAATCAAAACCAATAATTTTACGGCGGGGTAAACAAAAATCCTTTACTTTGTTTTCTTTCAATTCAAATACTTCTTCTATAGCTCTTCTCTCGCCCAAGTCAATTTGGCC
>PXAH01000114.1 GCA_003565945.1 Candidatus Omnitrophota bacterium | reverse complement strand
TTAAGAAATACATCTTTTGAATAAACTATCCCCCTTATTTTATCTAAAGAATCTTCATATACCGGCATTTTAGAATGTTTCTGGCCGCGCAAAAGACACAAGACTTCTTCCTGGGAAAGAGCTATATTTATTCCTTTTATGTCAACCCGGGCAGTCAAAATTTCACCGGCGGCAGTCTCCTTAAATTCCAAAATGTAAGAAATCATTTCTTTCTCTTCTTCCGAGATATAACCACCTCTCCTACTCAATAAAAGAGCTGTTTTGAATTCACGTTCTCTAGTCGTGTTTTTTTTCTCCCCTCTTATTAATTTCGCCGAAAAATAACTGACAATCCTTTCTACCCCTGCTATCAAAGGCAAAAACACCTTCAAAACAATGTTCAAAACTAAAGCGGCCGGCAAAGAAAATTCTTTGGCTGAATTAATCGCGAATATTTTAGGAAAAATTTCTCCCAAAAAAAGAATAATAAACCAGCTAAAAATAACTGCCGCGATCAACCCTCTCGGGCCCCAGGCTCCCACGAAAATAGCGGTAGATAAAGAAGATATTCCGATATTAAATAAAAGATTGCCAAAAACAATAGCCGAAAGCAGGTGGGTAGGCCTCCGGAGAAGATTTTTAATAATTTTAGCCCGCCGGTTTTTTTCCTGCAGCTGCCTTAAAGCAACTTTACTTAAAGAAAATATCGCGGTTTCAGAAGCGGAAAAAAAAGCGGAGAAAGTAATTAACACTGTAAAAATAAAAATATTGTAAATCATCTAGTCATCTAAGGCCGGCTTCTTAAGAGGGGAAGGAGCAAGATCAACAATTTGGCCCACTTTTATTTCAATTAAATATTCCGGTTGAGGGAAATTAGTTTCGGGAAGTTTTTTTGATTTTTTATCTTTTTTTATATTTTTTATAACTCTTTTTGAGATTCTCCTAATTATCTCTTTCTGCCACTTTTTAATAAATTTATCTTCCATATCTTTTTTTTGCACAATACTCGCCTTGCCCTTAAGATTAAAACCGGCAAATTGCTCCTCATCTATAACCGTAATGCTAACAGTAGAGTTTCTCTGTAAATTAGCGTAAGTTACCCTCTTGTAAAGATCGATTAAATACACTTTCCCCTCTTCTTCTACCTCAACCACCCCTTTAGCGGAGCAATGAATATTTCCGTCTTTATCTAGCGTGGAAACAATAACAAATCCTTTGCTTTCCAATAAACTAGCTATTTCTTTAGAAATTTTTTTCATACTCAAACCCCGGCTTTATTATAATGAAATCAGCCTAATATTCAAAACTTTGTTGCCGGTAAAAAATTAAACCTTCTCTACCTTGTTAATCTCAGGTATTCTTTCCTTTAGTTTTTGTTCAATCGAAAGCTTTAAAGTGTAAGTGCTCATCGGACAATGGCCGCAAGCCCCTGTTAAACGCACCTTTACGTCATTTGCTTCGGTTACTTCAACCAACTCAACATCGCCGCCGTCTGCCTGAAGCATCGGCCGGATTTCTTCCAAAACCTTTTCCACTTTTTCCTTAATCATCACCCCTCCTCTTTTTTATTAATAATACTACATTATTGATTTTTTATCCATACCCCCACTCTTACAAAAGATGGCTATAAGCATACTTTAGCCTTACCGCCCATAAAGTTTTTTGATCAAACTCTTTTATGGTTGAAAAAGTTAAATTTTGCCAGAGATTGCTGGATATAAAAGTTTTTATCTTTTGATCAATCCTGGAACCTCCGGCAAATGCAGCCAGTCTTTTAGAAAAAATATTAAATCCTTTTTCCTCTGGAAAATCATTTTCTCTTAATAATTTATTTATTCTAAAGCGTTTTGAATCAATGGTAAATATATCTATAATCCGGTTAACCGCCAAACCCTTAAACGATGCCCCTTCTCTTTCTCCCGCATCTCCTATCTCAAACAAACCATGCTCAAGCTCCTTTAATCCCAATAAACTACAAAGAACTTGTCCTACAACAACATATAAAATTTCTGAACTTGTATAGGAAGGATTATTGTCTTTCGTCTTTAAAATAAAAGATTTTTCGCTTAGATCAAAACCTCTAACTTCTTCTATGTGAGGATAGGAGAGTAATTCTGATTGAGGAATTACCAAAACCGGTATACCAGCTTTTTGCAGTTTTTCACTGGCAATAGTTGCCTCAATAGAGTCAAGCTTTTGCATTACCACTCCGTCTTTGATTTTCAGGTTTGCTTCGGCGTTGTAGGCCAGTTTATAACCTAAATTTTTACCTCCGATTTCACCTACCTTAAAAAGCATTTTAAAAATATGTTTCGCGTCTAATAAATCTTCTTTGATTAATTGAGCGATAATAGCAAATTTACTGCCGGATAAATCTCCTTTTTTTGCCCCGACAAAAGTCTTGGCTAATTTTTTATTTATCACCTCCAGCTCCCCTTGAGCCTCCTCAATCAACTCAGGATCATTAACTTCTTTCTCTCTCTTTAACCCCCTTGTTAGGTAATCTATAGCCTCAGAGGGATTCTTAAAATCCCGGCTGCAAATTAAACCAATTCTGCATTCGGCCTCCGCCGCTTCGGGTTTATCCGGGTAATTCAAAACAATTTTGATTAAGGCTTGAAAAGCAAAATCTTTCTCGCCTCTTTTTAAAAATAACTCAGAAATTATTTTTTGGTTTCTAAGGCTTAAATTTCCGGGAATATCCTCATTTACAAACTGCCGGTAAAGTTCTAAGGCATCTTCTGTATTACTTTCATTTAGGAGGCTTTCAATTTTCTTTTTATAATCCTCAAAAGAAGCTGCTTCTTTCTCTTTCTTTTTATTTATAATTCTTTCAAGACATTCAATCTCCTCTTCTCTTTCCTGTTCTTTTTTCTCTTTAATCTTCGCATCCGGCATAAAAAAACTTACTGCGGCTGAAAAAAGAATACCGAACAAAAACCCCCCGATATGCGCGCTGTAGGCAACCCCCGAAATAGCACCGGCCCCTGCTCCACGAAAAGCAGAGAATATTTGGCCCGCAAACCATAAGCCTATCAGCAAAAAAGCACTACAGTGAATTTTGATTACATAGCGAAAAAAAGCAGTATTCGAATGAGGCCTCGAGGAAAGAAAAGGAGCATAATTAAAGAAAGCCGAAAGCGCCCGGATACGGACTCGAGGAAAAAACACAATATAAGCCCCCATAATCGCGCTTACCGCTCCGCTTGCACCGATACAAGGAACATTAAGCATTTCCTCTGTCACAAAAAACGCATAAACTAAATTAGCAACTACTCCTCCAAAAAAATAAAACCCTATAAAAAATAATCTTCCCAGTTTATCCTCAACGTTATCGCCAAAAAGCCATAAAAACCACATATTGAATATTAAATGTAAAAAACCGCCGTGCAAAAATAAGTTGGTAAAAATACCCGGCCAAAAATGAGCGGCGGGGATAAAACCAAAACTATCAAAAACAGTCTCAGCCCTTTCCAGCGTAAGCAGAAATATTAGAATATTTATTCCGATTAACGAAACAGTTACAACGGGAAATCTTTTGGTAGGTTTATCAGTTGAATAAGGAAAAAACATAATGATCTAATTCTTTAATAACCAACAAAATTTTCTTTTTTTATTTTTTCTTTGGAACAGCCAATCTCATCACATAACCGGCTCATTGCTTCAACCATCTTGGGCGGGCCAAAAATAAAAAAAACCCTTTCTCTAAAATCCTTTAATTCTCTAGCTACCATTTCTTGATTTATACGCCCCTGGAAAAAATTTTTGTTTTTAAGCAGGGGAGAAGTAACCGCGTAAATAACTCTTATATTGGGATAATCCTTCTGCCACCTGTTAAGCTCCTTGCGAAAGGCTATTTGATTTTCATCTTTATTTGAATAAAACAAAACTGCTTGGCTATCCAACCCTTTTTCCCCGATATAGCTGAGAATAGATATTACCGGAGTTATCCCGATACCTCCGATTAAAAAAGCAATTTTTTTATATTCCTTTCTAAAAACACAATTTCCTAAAGGAGCCTGAATAAAAACACTATCCCCCTTAGCTAAACTATCAAGTTTTTGAGAAAAAAAACTTTGGCTGATTTTCTTGGTAAATTCAAGATATGGCTTATCCGGTGAAGAAGAAAAAGAAAGATATTTATTTAGTTCTTGATCGGAAAGATTATTTTGGTTAAACAAAATTCTTGCAAACTGCCCCGGCTGGAAGCTTAAAGCTTTTTTTGGATAAAAACGAAAACTTTTAATTAAATCGGTTCTGTCTATTTTTTGGTTAAATTCCAACTCGATTACATCCGGCATAACCACTCTCCTATCCACTTTTTTTGCATAAATCCCCCCATTTGTCAACACCTATTCCCACCCCTATTTAAGCCGGCACTATCAAAAATTTTAGCCGCACCTACACCCACTTGCACCTACGAAGTGCAAGTACAAAATAATAAAATATCACCCTAGACTAAGGGATATCTTTTTAAGAAGAAATTAGGTTTAAGGTTTCCTGGCGGGTTTTTTGGTTTTTCCTAAACACGCCCCTGACTACCGAAGTAACAGCCTTAGCCCCCGGTTTTTTAACTCCTCTCATAGTTAAGCAAAGATGCTCAGCTTCAACTACAACCATAACTCCCTTAGGAACTA
>PXAH01000073.1 GCA_003565945.1 Candidatus Omnitrophota bacterium | reverse complement strand
GTGGATGATTCTTTTCAGCCTAAGGCGGATGAGAGTTTAAGCTCAGCGCTTGAAGGGGCTTTAGAATCTTTGCCGGTTCATAAAGGCGCGGTTTGGACAACTGACGCTATGTTTAGGGAAACCAAAGAAATAGTAAACTCTTTTATCCAAAAAGGGGCTATAGCCGTGGATATGGTAACTTCGCCTTTTTTGACTCTGGCTAATATCTACAAAAAGAAAACAGCGGCAGTTCTTTCGGTTTCGGATAATTTAATTACCGGAGAATTAGGCTTTACTAATTATAAATTTTTTGAAAGCCAATTGAAAATGGTTGAGCTTGCTTTCAGGGCAATCGAAAAAATATAGGAGAAAAAAGTGGAAATTAAATGGGAGCCTTGCGCGCGTGAAAAGTTTAATAAAGTAATTTCTTCTCTTCCCCAATTTCACCGGACAATTGCTGAGAAGTTAGTTTATCAGAAAGCCGAGGATTTAGCCAAAAAAAGAGACTCTTCTTTGGTTGAAGAAGTAGATTTAATTCAGGCTTTTTTTCAGGAAGTCCCGCCGGCGTTTAAAACAATGATGGAAAGGCTTCTTAACCACCTTAATATCGATTATTCCGGGTACATCAAAGAGGAAAAGTGAAAATAGCAGTTTTAGGCTGCGGCGCAATCGGAGGCCTTTTTTTAGGATATCTTTGGCCTGAAACAGATATCTTTGGTGTAGTTAAAGAATACCAGAGACAGCCGCTGGAAAAAGAAGGGCTAACAATAGAGTCAAGCCGCGGCCTTCACAAGGCATGGTTTGAAGCCGGCTTGCGGCTGCGGGAACCGGTAGATTTAGCTGTATTTGCTACTAAGATAAATAATTTAGAAGAGGCTTATCAAGCCAATAAAAATTATTTAAAGAAAGCAACAGTTGTTTCAGTTCAAAACGGAGTCGAAGCTGAGAGAGTGCTTAAAAAATTTTTCCCGGAGGACAGAATTATAAGTTCAATAGTTATGTTTGGTTCAACTTTTTATCCGCCAAACCGGATTGTTTATAATTTTGAAGGTGATTTAATTCTGGGAAATTATTTTCAGAAACAGGCTTTTTATCTTGACCAGGCAAAAGAGGCATTTAGCCGGGCTTTTTCGGTTAAGAAAGCCAAAAACATAAAAGGAGCAAAGTATCTTAAGCTTTTTATAAATCTCAATAATTGTTTGCCGGCTGTGTTGGGTAAATCCATGCAGGAAGTTTTTTCTGATTTGGATATTGCTTGTTTAGCCGTAGACTTAAATAAAGAAGCTTACCGGGTTATCAGTGAAGCCGGTATTTCTTTGGAGAGCCTGCCTTCTTATCCTAAGGAAAGAATTGAAAAGTTAGTTTCAGGGCCTTGCCGTGAATCAGCTAAAATTTTTTCTCAAATAATGTCAGGCCTAAGCAAAGAGCCTTTGTATGGCTCAATACTTCAGAGCATCAAAAGAGGTAAGCCTTCGGAAATAGATTATATAAATGGAGAAATTGTTTCTTTAGCGAAAGAGAGCGGCCGGCAAGCTCCTTTAAACGAAAAAATAGTTGAATTAGTGCATGGGGCCGAAGAAGGAAAATTTCTTTCTAAGGATGAACTTTTTACTTATTTAAAAAATATTTGAGGTGAATTATGGAAGAGAAAAAAAAGAAATGTTGTGTTGGAAGCTGCCAGGGTGTTAGTACTCCTTTTCCCAAGCTTAAGGTAACTTGTTTAGCCATAAATGGCGATTGTTACCATGGCTATAAAAAAGGCGAAGAATTAATCTTGGAAGATTTTACTCATCCGCCTAAACACTTTTGTTTAGGTTTGGCACATTCTCTTTTTCCGCCGGCTTACGCTTTAAGCTTTGGAGCCCGTTTTCCCTTCATGGATAATCAAAATTCATTGAGAGTGACCTGTCCTGATGGAGGAAAAGCTGAATTTTTAGTTGAACTTCTCAACCGGAAAGGAGAGCCAGACTCACTCGCCAAGGACCCAAACCATAAAGGGCCTAACCCCAAAGAGATGGAGCTTGAGGTAGTTCAGGCTAACGGGAAGTGCTCTTATGGATATAAGTTAGGCGATAAATGGCAGGTAAAAGGGCTTAAGTGTATTGAAGGTTTTTGCGGAGCGGCTTGGCATACAGCTTTTCCGGCCCTCTTTGCCCTTAATTTCGGAGCTGATTTTTCTTTTATAAAGGAAAAGAATTCTTTAGATACGATAACTTGCCCTGATGGAGGCAATATTGTTTTAAAAGCCAGAAGGAAAACTGCCCCCACACCAATTGAGTAAATAACGTAATCACTACAATTGGTGTGGGGGTTAATTCGCATTTATAACTTATGTTCGTCCTTCGGACTCCATAAGTTATGTGCTCATTAAAGGAGAACGTGAAAATGTCTAAAAGAGTAGTAATTACAGGTATAGGAATAATTTCAGCGGCGGGAGAAAATAAGGATGAATTTTATACTAACCTAGTGGAAGGAAAACCTTGTATTGAAAGAGTTGAGAATTTCGATGTTAGTTTATTTAATTCTAAAATAGCCTCCCAAGATTTGAAATTTAATCCGGAAAATTTCGGGATAAAAGAGCATCAGAGAATGGACAGGTACGTTCAATTCGCTATGGCCTCTGCTAAACAAGCGGTTGAAGATGCCGGTTTAAATTTTTCTTCTTTAAATCGAAAGAAATCAGGGGTTGTCCTGGCAAATGCTATTTGCGGAACCCGCTTTATGGAGGAGGAATTTTTATTGGTTACTGACTGGGGCAAAAACCCCATTGATCCTGCTAAGGGCAGGCCCTATCTTTATGACGCGGCGATGTTTAATACTCCCAGTGCTGAAGTATCGGCCCTTTTTGGCACCCAGGGCATAAATACTACTCTTTCCACAGGCTGTACCGCCGGAACTGATTCCTTGGGTTTTGCTTATGAGTTGATTAAAGACGGCAGGCAGGATTTGGTAATCGCCGGGGCAAGTGAAGCTCCGATTACCCCGGTTACCTTTGGGGCCTTTGATGTAGTTAATGTTTTGGCTAAAAATAACCAGGAACCGCATAAATCCAGCCGCCCCTTTGATAATAAAAGAAACGGCTTTGTAATTTCTGAAGGGGCCGGAGTTTTAATTTTAGAAGAGCTTGAACACGCGCGCAAAAGAGGTGCTCACATCTATGCTGAGCTTACAGGCTTTGGAACCACCTGCAATGCTTACCATATGACCGATTTGCCTTCAGACGGCCGGCCTATGGCCCTCTCTATAGAGGAAGCGATTAAAGACGCGGGTGTTAAAAAGGAAGATATCGGCTACATTAACGCTCACGGTTCTTCAACCCGCCAAAATGACGTTTTCGAAACTGATGCTTATAAACAAGTTTTTGGCGATTTTGCCTATAAGATACCGATTAGTTCGATTAAATCTATGGTGGGACATCCTTTAGCCGCGGCTAACGCCGTAGAAAGTGTTTTGTGTTGTATGGTTTTTGAAAAAGGTTATCTTCCGCCGACTATTAATCAGGAAGAGCCGGACCCAAAGTGTGACCTAAACTATATTCCTAATAAAAAGATTGAACGGATGCCGGAATATATTTTAAAAACAAGCAGCGGTTTTTCTGGTATTCATTCGGCGGTAGTTTTTAAAAAGTGGGGTGAGAAATGCAGGTAGCAATAACAGGCTTGGGGGTTGTTTCCCCTTGCGGTTTGAAAAAAGAAACTTTCTGGGCTAACTTAAAAAAAGCTGATTCTTTTATTGATGAGGTAACTCGCTTTGATTCGGAAAAATACCCTTGCCGGATTGCCGGCCATGTCAGTCAGCTTGATTATTACACTCACCTTTCAAAGAGGTTAACTAAAAAAATTGATATTTTTTCTCATATGGCTTTGGTTTCTTCTGAGCAGGCCTTAGTTGACTCTAAAATAGATTTAGAAAGTTGTGACAAAGAAAGAGTAGGGGTTTTTATGGGCAATGCCTTAGGCGGCTGGCTTTTCGCTGAAACTGAGTTAAGAGATATGTATATTGAAGGCCGGGAAGGAATATCTCCCTATATGGCTTCGGCTTGGTTTCCCGCCGCTCCCCAGGGACAGATTACCATATATTATGGCCTGAAAGGCTATAGTAAAACTACCGTTTCTGACAAAGCTTCCTCGGCTTTGGCTCTTTGGTATGGAGCTAAAACAGTTAATGAAAACAAAAACGATTATGTTTTAGCCGGAGGCATGGAAGCGCCGATTACTCCTTATGCCCTACTTTCGGCTAATTGCCGCGGGGATTTATCTAAAAATAACAGCCAGCCTAAAAAAGCTTACAAGCCTTATGATTTATACCGGGATGGTTTAGTCCCGGCTGAAGGAGCTGGAACGGTTATCTTAGAAAAAGAAGATCAGGCTAAAAAAAGAGGCGCTTTTGTTTATGGTTATTTAAAAGGAATTGGTTTTTCTTCAGACGGCTGTCATTATTCCCGCTACAGCCTTTCTTCGGAAAGCCTTGAGTATGCGCTTTTGGAATGCCTTAAAGATGCTGATTGGCAGAAGAATGAAATTGATTATATTTGCCTTGACGGAGAGGCTACTGTATATGGTGATTATCTTGAAACCCAGGCCTTGAAAAATGTCTTTGGCAAAGATATTGCTAACATTTCTTTGAGCGCGCCTAAAAGTATGTATGGTAATTTATTAGGAGCCCAAAGTGCCCTGGATTTGATAGTAACCGTACTTT
>PXAH01000009.1 GCA_003565945.1 Candidatus Omnitrophota bacterium | reverse complement strand
CGGAAAGTTTCCACGTGGCAATTTTAAAAAGTAGACGTCCTAGAATAGACGTCCTACTTTGGTATGGGTGCAAGCTTTGCCGGTTTGGGTTGTAAAATATTCTCTAAAAATAAGTTGCATTTTATAAATAAAACATTAAAATAAGTTAATATGGGAGAAATAATAGGAATATGCAATCAGAAGGGGGGAACTGGGAAAACCACGACCGCCATTAACCTAAGTTCCTTTCTGGGGTTGGAAGGGAAAAGAACTCTTCTTATTGATATGGATCCCCAAGGCAATGCTTCTTCGGGTGTTGGCTTAGATCCAGTTGGGAAAAATTCTATATACGATGTAATTTCTGACAATGTTACGATAGACCAAGCAATTTATTCTACTGATTGGCCGAACCTTTCACTTATACCTTCAGATATTTCGCTTACCGGGGGAGAGGTTGAGCTGGTTTCCTTTAGTCAGCGCGAAACCCTTTTGCGACAACGACTTATAGAAGTTAAAGATAATTATGATTACATAATTATTGATGCCCCGCCTTCCCTAGGGTTGCTTACAGTTAATGTTTTATCAGCAGCTGATAGTTTATTGATTCCCATTCAATGTGAGTATTACGCCCTAGAAGGTGTTTCAAAATTAATGCATACTGTTGAGCTGATAAAAGAAGGGCTTAACCAAAAATTAGAAATAGAAGGTGTTTTGCTGGTTATGGCTGATTTTCGGACACGTCTTACCCTACAGGTAATAGAGGAGGTAAGAAGTTATTTCAAAAGCAAGGCCTTCAGCATCATTGTCCCCAGAAATGTAAAGTTAGCTGAGGCTCCCAGTTTTGGGAAACCTATTCATTTTTATGATTCAAGTTGTGTAGGGGCAAAAGCCTATTCAGGCTTAACCCAAGAGTTGTTAGGGCAGAAAAATAAAGCAGATAGTTTGGTTAATCAAAGAGGTTAAAATGGGAAAAAAAGTTTTGGGTAAAGGGCTGGAAGCATTGATTCCTAAGAAGAAAGTTTTAGGGAATGGTGAAAATTTTATTCATCTTTCTGTAGATAAAGTTCAGCCGAATCAATTTCAACCGCGTAAACAATTTAACCAAAAGGATTTGTCGGAATTAACTCAGTCAATTAAGGAGCAAGGATTTATTCAGCCTATCCTGGCGCGTTGTGTTGGTGATGATGTTTACGAGGTAGTGGCAGGGGGAAGAAGGCTAGAGGCAGCTAAGTTGTTGGGGCGCAAGGAGATACCAGCCATTATTAAAGATTTAGACAATAAAGATTCTTTTATCGCGGCAATAGTTGAAAATTTACAAAGAACAAACCTGAGCCCCATTGAAGAAGCCGAGGCTCTAGAGCGGTTGCGTGAAGAATTTAATTTTTCCTTAGATGAGATAGCTAAGCTTTTAGGTAAAGATAAAACTACAGTTTTGAATACAATTCGTTTATTAAAATTACCGGCAAAAATCAAAAAAGCTTTGGAGGAGAAATTAATTAATCGCAGCCAGGCAAGAACTATACTTTCCTTTAAGAGCCAGGCTCAACAAGAAAAAATTTTTTATAAAATCCTTCAAAAAGGATTAACCGTACGTGATGTAGAAAAAAAAGCAGCTAAAACAGCCAAAAATACAAAAACAGACTTTTTTGTTTTAGAGGCAGAAGAAAAATTACAAAAACTTTTGGGTACAAAGGTAAATATTGTTTACACTAAAAAAAAGAAAGGAAAAATTGTGATTCAATATTATAGTTTAGGCGATTTTGAAAGAATTATGCGAAAAATAGGGGAGGCCAGATGAATGAAGAAGCAACATTGATTATCATAAAACCAGACGGATTAAAAAAATCTTTAACCGGAAATATTTTAACCCGCCTTTCGGAAGCGAAGCTGAAAATAATTGGGGCTAAGGTTATTATGGTTGGTGAAAAACTTGCCAATACCCATTACCGGCATTTAAAAGACCAGTCATTTTTTCCGGAATTAATTAAGTATATACAAGGGGGATTGCACGGTGAAAATAGGGTTATGGCCTTAGTCTATTGGGGCAGGGGGGCAATTGGGAAAGTGCGGCGGATTGCCGGAGCCACAAACCCCGAAGAGGCTGATCCTATATCAATCAGAGGCGCTTACGGAAGAATTCTTACTACCGGCTTGTACGAAAATGTAATTCATGCTTCTAGTGATCCTTCTGAAGCGGAGAGAGAAATAAAACTTTGGTTTTCTCCTGATGAAATTGTGCGAAAGCTTTATCCAGTTAAGGAAGAATCAGTTTCAGGCACAACAAGGAGGGTTTGGCAATGAGGTCAATGACTGCTTATTCAGCAGCTGAGGAAAAAAACAAATCTGGGAAGATTAAAATTGTTTTACGGTCCTTAAATTTTAAATACCTTGATGTTTCTTTTTTTAATCTGCCTCAACATGCTTTGGGGTTGGAGGAAAAGATTCGGGAGGAAGTAAAAAAAGCTATTACTCGCGGAAAAATAGAAGTTTATCTTTACCAAGACGGAGGTAGAGCCGGTTCTTTTCAAATAAACAAAGAAAGATTTGGCAGTTACGCGCGGCAGTTAAAAGCATTAACTAAAGAATTTAAGTTAAATAAAGAGATAGATGCTTTAGATATTTTAGGCTTACCGGGGGTAGTTTCAGCTGGGGGAGAAAAGAGTATTTCGAAAACAAGGGTTCTTTTTGTTTTAAAGAAAGCTCTAGAAAGGCTGATTAAATTTAAGGAAGAAAAAGGTAAGGCAATAAAAAAGGAATTGTTGAAGAATTTGAATTTATTGGATGTGAATATCGAAAAAATCAAAAGAAATAAAAAGAAATCTTTAGGAGAAGAGGAGAGCAGGGAAGATATAGACGAAGAAATAGCTCTAATCATTTTTTATTCTAAAAAGCTAAAACAAACAATAAACGCTAAAAGGCAAGTGAGAAAAGGGAAAGGGATTGATTTTTTAAGTCAGGAAGTTTTACGGGAACTGAATGCTTCAGCAAGCAAGACCAGAGATCAATTTTTGGCAAACTTAATAGTTGAAGCTAAAAATTATTTAGGACGCATTCGTGAGCAAGCTCAAAATATAGAATGAAAAAACCTCTAATTTTTATTTTATCCGGCCCTGGCGGAGCGGGAAAGACTACAATAGCCGAAAGCCTTTTTTGCCTAAAAAGCATTCCGTCGCTTTTAATCAAAACAGTGACCGTAACCACCAGGGAAAAGCGTCCTCAGGAAAGAAACGGTAAAGATTATTTTTTTGTAAGCAAGGATGAGTTTGCTTACCTTAAAAAGAAAAGATTTTTTATTGAAAGTGAAAAAGTTTTAGATGATTATTACGGAACGCCTAAATTTTATTTAAAAATAGCAAAAGTAAAAAAGAAAAATCTTTTATTTTGTATAGACGTAAAAGGAGCCATGGCCATCAAAAAAAGATATAAAGGAGGCAGGGTTATTACCATTTTCATTACTGCCGCCAAAAAAAGCGAGCTATACAATCGGATGAAAAAAAGAGATGGAGATAAAGAAACAATCGAAAGAAAAATAGACTTGGCAAAAAAAGAGTTGCAATTTTCCAAAAAGTATGATTATTTAATAAAGAATAAAGACGTTAATGCTGCTACCAAAAAAGTATCAGAAATTATTTTAAAGAGCACCAAATAAAGAAACTTAGGCTTGGCTTTTTGTCACCAAATAAACCAGAGGACAGAAGCCAAGGTTTTAATTTGCGGGGAATTTTTGAGGCAATAGGGAGGCTGAATGACAGAAGGGTATGTTCCTTTAGAGAAGGTTTTGGGGGCGACAGAAGGGTCTATTTACAAGCTAACAATTTTAGCGGCTAAGCGGGCTGTGGAGTTGGCGGAAGGAGATAAGCCGCTGGTAGAGAAGCGCTCAGAAAAGTTGCTGGATATAGCTTTAGTAGAAATAGAGAATCAAAAAATAAAAGAAGCTAAAGGTAAAAAGAAAAAAACACAGATAGCAGAAGAAAACAAAGAAAAAGAGAAAGGGAAAGAAGAGGTAAAAGAGGAGAAGAGTTCGGCGCGGTAGCCAAGGTATTTTTATGGCGGCGTACCCAAGTGGTTTAAGGGAGCGGTTTGCAAAACCGTTATGCAGCGGTTCGAATCCGCTCGCCGCCTCCAGTTTAGCTGTGTGACAGAAAGTATCACCAGTTCTCCCGCTACCTAAATAAATTTATTAAGGTTAAGCGGGACCCCGCCTCTGTAAGCAACGCAATGCACGTTCCGAAGGACGAAGGACGAGGGGACGAGAGAAGAGAGGAAGAAGAATTTAAAGAGTGTAAGGGATTTAGAAGTATACAGGAAAGCTTTTGATACAGCAATGGAGATATTTGAGATTTCACAAAACTTTCCTAAAGAAGAGAAATATTCTCTAACAGATCAAATCCGCCGCTCATCCAGATCTGTTTGTTCAAACCTAGCCGAGGGCTGGAGAAAAAGAAAGTATAAAGCTATGTTTATCAGCAAATTATCTGATTCGGTAGCGGAAGCGGCTGAAAGCCAGACCTGGCTAGAATTCGCTTTAGCCTGTAATTATATTAAAAAAGAAAAATTTGAAAAAATAGACCAAAAATACGAACATATATTCGCGATGTTATATTCGATGGAAAAGAAGGTCGACTCTTTTTGCAAAAATTCGTCCTAGCGAACGGAGCCCTGAGCGAAGCCGAAGGGCGAAGCGAGCGGTCATCCTTCATCCATCGGAACGAAGCACTAACGCTATCGGGCGGGTGGCGG
>PXAH01000051.1 GCA_003565945.1 Candidatus Omnitrophota bacterium | reverse complement strand
GCGGCTAAGAAAAATATGAGGGTTTTGGAGACAGATTTTTCTATCACTCCTGATCATAAAGATATAAAAGGGACTTGTTTTGGTTATTTAGTCCAGAAAAGAGATAATTTTAATTTAGATAAAAGCAAGCTTAAGGTTGTAACTAAAAAGAAACCAACCCAGCGGCAGTTAAAGGACTTACTCTTTGCTTGGAAAGTCGTAAAATACGTTAAGTCAAACGGTATTGTTTTGGCAAAAAACAATTCTGTTTTAGGCGTAGGCGGCGGCCAGCCCTCCAGAGTAGGGGCAGTAAAAATCGCTTTGGAGAAAGCAAAGAAGTCAACTAAGTTGTCGGTTTTAGCTTCCGATGGGTTTTTTCCCCATCAGGATTCAATAAAAAAAGCCCATCGCCGCGGTGTTGCCGCTATAATCCAGCCCGGCGGCTCGATTAAAGATAAGGAAATTATCGCGGCTTGTGACCGCCTTGGGATAGCTATGGTTTTTACCGGAATCCGCCACTTTCGCCACTAATTTATAACTGAACTATGTAAATTTATTCGTTTTATAAGGATGGATTACACAGATACTATCGTCTATCGGTTATCGGTTGCGTAGCTCGAATCGTTGAATGTCAATCGGTTGCGTCAATTAATTTTACGTTCAACCTTCAACGATAGCCGTTTCCAGCTACGCAACCTTTTAACGATCAACAAATCTGTGTGTATCTCTTTTTAACTTATGGCAGAAACATATCAGGAAGCGGTTGATTATCTGAACTCTTTTCTCAACCTGGAAAAAAAATCGTCTTACTCCTATCAAGATTCTTTAAAACTGCAGCGGGTAAAGGCGGCAGCTGAATATTTACAAATTTCTTGCGGCCAAACAAAAATCATTCATGTTGCCGGCACCAAAGGCAAGGGCTCTACCTCTCACTTTTTAGCTTATTGCTTAGCTTCTTTAGGTTATCGAGTCGGGGTGTTTAGCTCTCCCCACTTTTTTACTTTCAGGGAAAGAATTAAAATAATAGAATATCAAAGCGGTGTTTTTAAAGAAAATTTGATTTCAAGAAAGCAGGCAACGGCAATCATTAGAGATTTCAGGGAAAAATTAACTTTTTTCTCCGGAGAAGGGCTTACTTATTTTGAGCTGATTACACTTATGGGCTTTAGGTATTTTAAAGAACAAAAGATTGATTACGCGGTGGTTGAGGTGGGTTTAGGCGGAAGGCTTGACGCGACCAACATCATAACTCCTTGCCTATCGGTAATTACTCATATTGGCTATGACCACACGCATCTTTTGGGTAATAGTTTAGCTCAAATTGCCTATGAAAAAGCAGGCATTATTAAAAAAAAGATTCCTGTTGTAGCTTGCTACCAGCGTAGCTTGGCTGCTGAAGTTATAAGAAAAGCGGCTAAGCAAAATGAGGCACCTCTTTATGTTTTGGGCCGGGATTTTCAGGTAAAAAATATAAGGATGAATAAAAACCATACTTTTTTTGATTTTAATTCGGACGGGAAAAGTTTGAAGAACATAAAAATTCATCAGAAAGGCCGCTATCAAGCCGAAAATTCCGCCTTAGCCCTTGCTTCTTTGTTTTTGATTTTAGGAAACCGGAGGGCAGCTGTTTTGGATATCAAGAAAGCTTTAAGCCAGTGTATTTTTGAGGGAAGGTTTGAGCTTGTTTGCTTAAATCCTTTGGTGATTGTTGATGTAGCTCATAATCAGTCTTCAGCTCTGGCGGTAGCCGATAACTTAAAAAAATACTTTCCGGCTAAAAAAGTAATCTTAATATTTTCTTGTTCAACCGACAAGAAGCCAAACCAAATGCTTTCTCCTATAAATTACCAGCACCTTATTTTAACCCAGTTTAATCAATCGCGTTCTTATAACGTTTTTGAGTTAAAAGATATTTTAACTAAAAGAAAAGCAATAATTACGCCTAATTTAAGGCAAGCCCTAAAGAAAGCTAAAGGCTTGTATGATAAGCAATCATTGATTTTAGTTTTTGGTTCTTTTTTTCTGGCGGCTGAAGCTAAAACTATTCTTAAGAAGGGAAAAAATAAGAGAATTTTCTCAAAGCCCTCGCTTTTAGGCTCCCGTTAATTAAGATGCCTGAATTTAATTTAAAAGATTACCGGATTTCCGATACTATAGCCGCGGCAGCTACTGCTCCTTCCAGGTCTGCTTTGGGGGTAGTTAAGGTGTCAGGGAAAAAGTCATTGGATATACTGGATAAGCTATTTTGTTCTAAAAGAAAGAAAAAAATAAAAAAACAAAAATCTTTTACTCTTCATTATGGATGGATTGTGGATAGGCGAAAAGGAGATGCTAAAGTAATTGATGAGGTTTTAGTTAGTTTGATGAGATCTCCCCGCTCCTACACCACCGAAGACGTGGTTGAGATATCTTCTCACGGAGGGCAAGTTGTAGTAAATCAAATATTGGAAGCGGTATTAAGAGAAGGTGCCCGGCTTGCTTATCCGGGCGAGTTTACTTATCGGGCTCTTGTCGGTGGTAGAATAGACCTTTTGCAGGCAGAGTCTGTTTTAAGTTTAGTTGAAGCAAAAACTCCTGAAGCTGTTTTTCTTTCTTCGCGCCAGCTTAAAGGCCAAAGTTCAGAGAGATTTAGTAAAATCAAGAAAGAAATTAAAAAACTTTTTGTAGAAAGCGAAAGCCTGCTCAATTTTCCCGAGGAGGATATTAAACTAGACAGAGAAAGTTTTAAGGAAAATATTAACCGGGTCATTGAGCAGGTAGATGAACTTCAGGAGAGCCAGCGCCAGGCAAAGATGTTTTCTCAAGGGTTAAAGTGTGTAATTTGCGGCAGGGCTAATTCCGGTAAATCTACCCTTTTTAACCGTCTCCTGCGCGAAGAAAGGGTTATTGTAAGTAGAACCCCCGGGACAACCCGGGATGTGGTTGAAGAGATTATTAATATAAAAGGAATTCCGGTTAGAATTTATGATACAGCCGGGATACTTGAGCCGAAAGATTTTGTAACTAAAAAAGCCCTGCAGAAAACAACACAAATGTTTAAAGAGGCGGATTTAGTTGTTTTACTTTTTGACGGTTCAAGAAAGTTAAACAAGGACGATAAGTTTTTTCTGGAAAGAACTGAAAACAAAAATACGGTTTTAGTTATTAATAAAGCTGATTTACCCCGCAGGATTTCTTTTAACGGAAAAGGCCGTAAAAGGCGTAGCTTTATTGAGATGAGTGCCCTAAAAGATATTAACTTAGAAAAAGTAGAAAAAATGATTTATAAAGCGGCCCGCGGGCAGGAAGTAAATCAAGAAAATTTAATTTTTCTAGGCCAATATCAAAAAAAAGAGCTGAATAATCTAGCAGTTAATTTATTGAAAGTAAAAAGCTATTTACAAAAAGGTTACACAATTGACTTTATAAACCTAAGCTTAAAAGAATGCCTTGATTCGGTCGGTAAAATTACTGGTGAAGTTTATTGCGAAGAAATACTAGAGAGCATATTCAGCAATTTCTGCATAGGTAAGTGAGGGGGCGGGGAGTTTTTCATGTTGTCCGGCCCCTCATCCTGAGCGGAGCGAAGGATCTCATCGCACCTTAGAGATTGCTTCACTTTTAGCCCGTAATGATAAAGAAAAAAAGATTATTTAAAAGTGTTGCTATCTGTCAGTTGTCAGGCAGGATAAACTTTTAACAATACGGAGTAGTTAATGAGGGAGGGGTTATGGATAAAAAAAAGATAGAAAAGGGGATAAAATTGGTAATGGAGGCTTTAGGGGCAGATTTAACTAAAAAGGATTTAGCCGCTACTCCTTCCCGGGTGGCTGATTTATATGAGGAAGTTTTGGCCGGCCAATTTAAAGATGCTAGCTCTGAACTTGAGGTTATTTTAGAACAACCACACGATGAGATAGTTTTAGTAAAAGACATACCGATTTATTCGATGTGTGAGCATCATTTGGCTCCTTTTTTTGGCAAAGTTCACGTCGCTTATATTCCCGACAAAAGAATAACCGGCTTGAGTAAAATAGCAAGGGTTGTTGATACTCTTGCCAAGAGGTTACAAGTTCAGGAAAGATTGACCACTGAAATTGCTGATATTATTATGAAAAAGTTAGTTCCCAAGGGAGTTATGGTTGTAGTTGAAGCTGAGCATCTTTGTTTAACTATGAGAGGAGCTAAAAAACCGGGGGCCAAGGCTGTTACTTCGGTAGTCAGGGGCGTGTTTAGGAAAAACCAAAAAACCCGCCAGGAAACTTTAGACCTGATTTCTTCCTAAAAAAAGTTACCCCTATTCTAAGGTAATATTTTTGATTATTCTTAATTCTCTCTGGTACTCTATTTGGTCTTTGACAAATCTTTGATAAGAAGTTTTTTCAATATCTAAAAATTCCGAATAATCGCAAATTCTTTCTTTTTTACTTGTTATGCCCAGGTATTCTTTGTAAGAAGAATACCGCCAATCTTGGGGGTGGTTGACAAGATAAGCTGTTACGGGATTAAGATGAATATAGCGGGTTAAATGAATTAGTTGTTGCTCATCTTTGACCAGGACACTTTTAAAGCGGCCTTCCCACAAAGGCCCTTTTCTTTTGTATTTCAGATTGAAGTAGTTGCTGTAACTGTGCAGGATTAAATTCATATATTTTGAAATACCGCCATCTTCTAACTGTTGAAGTGCTAAATGGATGTGGGTAGGCATAAGGCAATAAGCAATTATCTTTACCAACTTTTTGCCTCCATCTAACTGAAAAAATGAAGGGCTTGTTTTTTTCTTTTTCTGAG
>PXAH01000068.1 GCA_003565945.1 Candidatus Omnitrophota bacterium | reverse complement strand
TTTTAATATTTTTTCGGCTCTTTTTGATTCTACCCCTAAAACTATCCGGTCAGGGTAAAAAAAATCATATACCGCTTTTCCTTCCCGTAAAAACTCAGGATTTGAAGCAACATCAAAAGAATTAGTGTTTTTTTTATAACGGTTTATGACTTCCTTGATTTTTTTGCCGGTTTGAGCCGGAACAGTAGATTTTTCAACTATAAGCTTATAGGAGTTTAAATTTAAAGCGATAGTCCTGGCCACACTTTCAACCGCGGTTAAATCGGCTGAACCATCGGATAAGGGGGGAGTTCCTACCGCTAAGAATATAACTTCGGCCTTTTTAACTGAAGCCGCCAAAGAAGAAGAAAACCTAAGCTTCTTTTCTTTTTTTGCTTTTTTAATTAATTGGTCTAATTCCGGTTCAAAAAAAACAGATTTACCTTTACCCAGCCTATCAATCTTTTCTTTATCTCTATCCACGCATATTACATTATGGCCCAGGCAAGCAAAGCAAGCGGCAGCAACTAAGCCTACATGCCCGGCACCAACTACACAAATACTGTAGTGATTTCTATTTTGCTCAACCATTACTTTAAATTAATAGGAAGTTTTTGCTCCGTCAAAAGTTTGAGAAAAATCCATATTTATATCAGGAAAGGCTTTGAGGCGAAAAGCTAACCAGATAGTAGTATCCTTTCCGCCTCTTTCATGGCGGTCAAGGTCAACACCAAGATCCATCCACCAACAATGCAAATCAAACCTCAAAGAATACTGTTGTTTTTCAAGATCCCTGCTTGAATATTCATAACGTATATAATTTTTAAATTTCAGGCGCGGAGTTAAATTATAAGTAAAACCTAAAGTCCCCAAAGAACTATCCCCTCTGGTATACCTATGCCCTAAAGAAACCGAATAGCGGGGACGAGACACTGTTTGAAGCTGCTCATCGATTTCAACCTTTCTACGGCTCTTAAAGGTAATATCCGCGTTTACTTCCTTAAAATGCCCTTCAGGAACATCATAGCTGGCATCTGAATTCAAAGAAATGTTTCTGCTTGGGTAAATTTCCAAATCAGCCGTAACCCTGCTAAAATGCCCGCCGCTCTGGCCTTCCCGGCTTACGCTATATTCGGCCGCGGGAGAAAAGTACAAAAAATCCCAAACCCGTTCATCGTTTCTGGCTTGTAATTTATTGCGCATGCGAAAAGTAATAGTTTGCTCGCGTTCGATATCATCATACTGGTCAAACTGGAATATCTCATCATTACGCTTGCTAGGCCTGGCAACGTTACTGTAATCAACTTCGGGCGTGAAAATATGCCTAATTTGATCAACCCTTTCTCCAAAGAAACTTAATGATGTATCAAAGGTTTTACGCAACCGCGTGTTTAAAGTTACCCCCATTTTAGGCGCTACCCTAAACACACTCCTTTCACCAAGCCTGTCACGGGAATAATAAGCCAAATGGCTGCCGCCGTAGGGAATTAATGATAGCCATCCGATTCTACCCCGGTAACTCAAAACTTTTTTAGAATAAGCCCGAAAAGCATCACCGGTTTCACCGAGATTTCTTTCTGTCTCCCTGAGGTTTCCTACCTTATCCAGAGACTCAAAATAAAAGTTA
Organism: Candidatus Omnitrophota bacterium; assembly: GCA_003565945.1. Classification (GTDB taxonomy): domain Bacteria; phylum Omnitrophota; class Gorgyraeia; order Duberdicusellales; family 4484-171; genus PXAH01. The sequence goes on along the minus strand of PXAH01000068.1, from coordinate 3,171 downwards.
CTTTTGCCTAACTGCTGCCGGTAAAAATTATATTGCAGCTGGGGAAGGTATTCGGTTTCATCAAAAAAACGATTAACTCTTTTTTGGGCCAATAAAGATAAATTAGAATTATCAAAAGAGTAGGTAGCTAAAAGATAACTTTTCGGTTCAGGGTCTACATTATACTCCTGTTCAAAAAAATCCTTCATAAAATATTCATCCGAAAACCTATGCAGTTCACTAGTTAAAGAAAACCTTTCGTTTGGCTGCCAGTTATAAAAAAACTGGGCCTTAGAACGGTTACTGCTTAAATCCCCTCTTTCCCTGCTGGGGTATTGCTTTTCAAACGCCTGCTCTTTTTCAATTCTATATAATTCATCCCGAATACGGTAATACCTTAGGACAACCTCACCATGTTTTTCAGTTTGAAGATTGTGGTCAATGCCGGAGCCCTGCCCCCTTTTTTCATACCAGTCGAAAATGATTCTTCCTCTATTTCTTCTATCTTCAGTGTCAAAGTTATAACGCCAGCGGCCAAGAGTATAATAACCCCATGGGCTGCTTTTACCCGGGCTAATTTCAATAGGAAAAGCATCATCTTTTAAGCTCTGAGAAAAATAAGGAAAATAAAAAATGGGAAACTGGCCAACTTTCAAAGCAACATTTCTAGCAACTACTCTGTCACCGGGATAAACGGTTACTTTTTTTGCCACAAGCCTGTAGTGCGGCTCCTCATGGTCACAGGTTGTAACATATCCTTCTTCTAAAATATACTTCTGCTCTTCTTCTTTTACCCCGGCTGCCGCTCCGTAGATTGGCGGCTGGCTGACCCTTACTTTTTCTACCGAAGCCTGAAGAGTATTAAAATCATAGATTATATCCTTCCCATAAACCGTAGAGCCGTTTCTTACTATTTTGGCTTCGCCAAATATTCTAGCTATATTTTCTTGAGCATCATAAACAGCTTTATCGCAAAACACCTTAACATCCTGGTGTTCTAAAACAACATTTCCTTCCGCTATTATTTTGCGTTGCTGCTGTTGAAAGCTTATCTGGTCAGCGTCTATTGTAACGGGAATTTTCTGGCTTTGGGCCAAAAGAGAGGTAGTGAATAAAAAAAATAACAGAAAAAAAGCAGATATTATTTTTTCGCGCATAAATAAAAAATTATGAAGATAGATTGATAGAATATAAGCTGGATTTATTTTACCATACAATAATAAAACAAGCTACTACTACTTAAGGCCTGATTCAAGTTTTTCTTTCAACTTTTGCCAGTCTTGTAAAAACCTATCTATGCCTTTTTCGGTGAGCGGATGATTCATTAATTTATCTATAACATTAAACGGAACAGTAGCGATATCAGCGCCTATGCGGGCAGCATCAATAAAATGAAGAGGATGCCTAATTGAAGCGGCAATTATTTCGGTTTTAATTGAAAAATTATCATAAATAAGCCGGATATCAGAAACTAAGCCCATCCCTTCAGCTGAAATATCATCAAGCCTGCCGATAAAAGGAGAGATGAAAGATGCCCCGGATTTAGCAGCCAAAAGCGCTTGGGAAGGCGAGAAACAAAGAGTCAGGTTAGTTTTTATATTTTTCTGTGATAATTCCTTTGTTGCAGCAAGCCCTTCTGTGGTGCAAGGGACCTTAATTACAATGTTTGAAGCAATCTTAACTAAATCTTTAGCTTCTTTAACCATTCCTTCTTTATCCAAGCTGGTAACCTCGGCGCTGACTGGGCCTTTAACTATTTCCACTATCTTTTTTAGTTGCTCAAGCGGGTCATTGCCTTCTTTAGATAAAAGAGTAGGATTAGTTGTAACTCCATCGAGAACACCATAAGAATGGGCTTTTTTTATATCATCTAAATTCGCGGTATCAATAAATAGCTTCATCTGACCTCCTTTGGTGAGCAGACCCTTGACATCTTTGATGTCAAGGGTAGCTCGTTGCTTTTACGTTTTAATGCGTCTGCGAATTAACCCCCACACCAATTGAGTAAATAACGTAATCACTACAATTGGTGTGGGGGTTAAATTCAGCCAAGACTTATGTTCGCTCGCTACGCTCGCTCCATAAGTCTTGGCTTCATTTGACTCTCTTTTGCTAACAAGCCGGCTCCGATTATCCCGGCATTTTTCATTTTTGCCTTCTTAAGCTTTAGGCCTTTTAAATTAGGCCACATAGCTTGCTTTTTAATTTCGGCAATAAGGCCGGGCCTAAATAAACGGTAAGCTCCCGACACCCCTCCTCCCAAAATTATCGCCTGCGGATTAAAAACATTTACCATCCCGGCTAAAAACCGGCCGAGATAAAAAGAAAATTCTCCCCAAACTTTAAGCGCAACCGCGTCTTTTTTTAACCCAAGTTGATAAATTTCTTTTGCTTCTTTTACTTGCTTCTTTTTCCCAGAAAGCTTATTAAACCTTTTTACTAAATATTTGTTCCCTACAAAAGTCTCTATGCATCCGTAATTACCACAGCCACAGAGATTTCTTCCTAAACTTATCGGAACATGGCCCAGCTCAAGAGCACTGTTTTCCCTGCGCAAAATTTGTTTATCAAAAATAACTGAACTGCCTAACCCCGTTCCCAAAGTAAGAAAAATTACTCTTTCTAAATCTTTAGCTGCTCCTAAACGAACTTCAGATAAGGCAAAAAGATTCGCGTCATTATCGACAAAAACGGGCAAGCTAACTCTTTTTTCTAAATAACTCTTTAAAGGAAAATTTTCCCATCCAGGTATATTGGGAAGGTAGTATATAAAGCCTTTCTTTACGTTAATTATCCCCGGGGCTCCTATCCCAATGCCCTTAAGCTTATATTTTTTAAAGTTCTCCAGTAAGGAAGTTATTTCAAAAATGAAAAATTCTTTCTCTTTAAGGCGCTGAGAAGAATAAATTTTTTTCTTAAGTAACTTTCCCTCCGAATCTATAACTCCCGCCTTTATGTAAGTTCCTCCCCAGTCTATTCCTAAATATGTATCCATAGCCATCTCTTTCCTCCCATATTTGCCCAAAATCTGTATTCGCTAAGAGCAATCAAAAAAACTCAATAAAATCAATGTTTATTTTTACCAACCTCCGAGGTTGGTAAAGGTTTGAGGTTGGTAAAGGTTTATTTCGTTTCTCGTCCTTCTTCCTTCGGAGCTAGTATAATTAACAATGGTCGGGAGGGCGGGATTCG
>PXAH01000133.1 GCA_003565945.1 Candidatus Omnitrophota bacterium | reverse complement strand
GTAGTAAGCTGTTTCATTCCGGGAGCTGTTTTTAAAAGAGGTTTTTAACTGTTGACCCGTAAGCTGTAGGGTAGTACACTTATAATTATGAATGATTGGTTATTTTCCTTGGTTTTAATTGTTTCTGCCTTATTGGTTGGGATACTTGTTTATTTTGTAGCTATATTTTTAATTAACCGTTTAGGCAAGCTTTCTTTCCTGGGCGGGATTAAAGTTAAAGCTGAGTGGCTTAAAGGGCCGCTGCGCTTGTTGATTCCGGTTTTTTTTCTTAATTTGATTCAGATTGGCCTGCGCCTGCCTTCCGATATTTTATTTGCGTTTTCCCGCTTTTTGAATTTAACTTTGATTGGATTAACCGGCTGGTTACTGATAAGAGTCATCCACGTTGCCCGGGATTTGATTCTTAGCCGGCACGATATAACCGCTAAAGATAATCTTCAAGCCCGCCAGGTTTATACCCAAATTAGGGTTATTGAGCGTATATTGACGGTAGCGGTAATTATTTTTGTAGTTTCTTTTATGCTGATGTCTTTCCCTAGAGTCAGGCAGATGGGGGTAAGCTTGCTTGCTTCAGCCGGTATTATCGGTATAATCTTAGGGTTTGCCGCTCAAAAAACCTTGGGCAATATTATAGCCGGAATTCAGATTGCCATAGCCCAGCCGATACGGCTTGATGATGTGGTGATAGTTGAAAATGAATGGGGCTGGATTGAAGAGATTAACCTTATTTATGTAATTGTGCGTATTTGGGACCTGAGGCGGTTAGTTGTTCCGATATCTTATTTTATTGAACATCCTTTTCAAAATTGGACAAGGACTTCAGCCAATATCTTGGGAACTGTATTTTTTTATGCCGACTATACGGTTCCGGTTAAAGAAGTGCGTAGGGAGTTGACTCGTATACTAAAGGAAAGCCCTTACTGGGATAAAAAGGTTGATGTTCTTCAGGTTACAAACGCTACAGAACATACTCTTGAGTTAAGGGCTTTGATGAGCGCCGCTGATTCTCCCTCAGCCTGGGACTTACGCTGTGAGGTTAGAGAAAAGTTGCTTGAGTTTCTTCAGAAGAATTATCCTAATTGTTTGCCCCGGACCAGAGTCGAACTAAGCAAAAAGAGCGAACAAAGTAATGACTCCAAATAAGGCCTATTGTTTTTCATCCTTTGAAAAACTATTTTTAGTTTTTCTATCCTGCCTGGTTCTTTTCTCCTTTCCTGGCAAGTGTTTGAGTTATCAGATAAGCAGAAGGGTTGAAGAAGAAAACCGTTATTTTTTCTGGGAAGTATCCTCTGAGGACAGTAAGGTCTATCTTTTGGGCTCAATTCATGTAGCCAGAGAAGGACTATATCCTTTAAGCCGCCAGATAGAAGAGGCATTTGACCGCTCAGATGTTTTAGTGGTTGAGGTTGATTTGACTGAAATAGATGAATTTGCGGCAGCTAGAGGTGTACTTTCCCGAGCTATTTATCAAGACGGCGGTTCTTTAAGCGGCAGGCTTTCCCCTGACATTTACCGGCAGGCGGAGGAGGTTTTAGGTAGTATAGGGCTTGATATCAGAATGTTTGATATGTATCAGCCTTGGTTTTTAGCGGTCAGTATAACAAGTTATGCCCTTATGGGATTCGGCTTTAATCCTGAATGGGGGGTTGATCAATACTTTTTAGATAAAGCTCAAGATACAGGCAAAGAAATCAAGGGCCTGGAAACTATGGAGTTTCAGCTTGATCTTTTTAGCGGTTTATCAGATGAGTTACAGGAACTGTTTCTGCTTTCAAGTTTAGCTGAAATTGAGACTATTGAAAAACATATGGATATGTTGTTTGATATTTGGAAAAGGGGTGATACACGCAGGTTAAACACAATATTAAGAAGGAGCCTGGCTGAGTATCCTCAGCTGAAGCCGTTTTATGAGAGAGTTATTGACCAGCGAAATAAAAATATGGCTTCTCAAATAGAAAATTATCTTGCCCAAGATCAACTTTATTTTGTTGTGGCCGGGGCTGGGCATTTCATCGGCTCAAAAGGGATTATTCAAATTCTGCAGGAAAAAGGCTATAGGGTCAGGCAGTATTAATCAGTTTTTTTCTCCGCCAATTCAATCAAAACTTCTTTTAAACCTTCCACTACCGCGGCCATCTTACAGTAGTTTAGTTTTTCAAAAGTATCTGATTTTTTGTGGTAGTGTTTGTAGCGATAGAAAGCGGTATCGGTAGCCATAACCGCGGGGAATCCATGCTGCCAAAAAGACCAGTGGTCAGAGAAGTCTACCCCTGGAATGAAGTCAAAAAGCACTATTGATTCAATAGGAAATTCAGAGTGGCGGGAGAAAGCAGAACTTGTTTTTTTTACTAAATTTCGATTAGTTAAATTTCCCACTATCGCGATGAAATCAGCTTTATTGGGAAAAAAGGGGCCAAGTAGAGGCGGGTATCTCTGCGAAAAAGGTTGCTTGGAATAATATCCGATCATCTCCAGGATTACCGCCGCCTTTATTTGTTTATTTTCTTTTTTTGCCTGGCGGGTGTAAACAAAACTGCCCATATCTTCAGTTTTAAAGAAAGGAGGTTCTTCGTTAGCAAAGGCGATGAATTTTATTGTGCGGGCGCTTTCGGTTTGGCTTATTAGCCTTGCCAGCTCAATTAATCCGGCAACTCCGGAGGCGTTATCGTTTGCACCGGGATTAAAGCAGGTATCATAGTGGGCCCCGGCTACGATAATTTCTTCAGGCCTTTTTTTACCGGGTTTTCGGGCAATTACGTTTTTTACTTCTTTTCCATGAAGTTGGTATTTTTGAAATTCAACCTTAAATCCCATAGCTTGAAATTCTTGGCTGATATAGGCGGCTGCTTCGGTAAGCTGAGGGTATCTAAAAACGCTTCTGTCGCCGATTTGGCTGGAGAGTTTAACTACATGTTTTTTTAGCCGGCCGGGGAGAGTTTTATCTTCCAAGAAAAAATCCGGACTACTAAAAGGCCTCTGCCAACCAAAGGTAGTTAGCAGTATAAAGAGAAAAATGGCAATGCCGATAAAAATTGCTTTTAACATATATTCGGATATAACCTTTAAAAAGCAGCCAGAATAATTTTATCTTCTCAAGCCTTCTCTGTCAAATCTGTTCCTAAAATTGGAGTTGCATCTAAAATATTAACTGTGGTATACTGACTTATCTTCTAAGAAAGTTTTTTCATTTAAGCAAAAAAAAGGAAGGAAGGTATGGATTTAGGGTCAGTATTTTTGGGCCTGGGATTAATCGGAATATTGCTTATTGCCGGCAAACTTATTCGCGGCGGTTTAAGATTTTTTCAGTCTTTTTATATCCCCAGCTCGATAATCGCCGGATTTTTGGCTTTAGTTTTGGGGGCACAAATTTTAGGCCGCCTGGCAGGTTTCTGGGCTGAAGACGGAGCTTTGTTGACCGCGGGGTTCTGGCCGCAAAATATATTAGATGTATGGTCCGGCATTCCGGGGCTGTTAATTAATGTTGTTTTTGCTGGCCTATTTTTAGGAAAGGATTTACCCGGCTTAAAAACTATTTGGAGCAATGCCGGGCCGATGGTAGTTCATGGACAGATATTAGCCTGGGGGCAGTATGTAGTCGGCCTGCTTATTGTTTTGTTTTTTTTCTGGTTAGGTTTTAGTTTTTCTCCTTTAGCCGGAGCTTTAATTGAAATCGGCTTTGAAGGAGGCCATGGCACCGCCGCCGGATTAGCGGCTACATTTAAAGAGCTTGGATTTGCCGACGGTGCTGATTTAGCTTTGGGGTTAGCTACCCTGGGTGTTGTGCTAGGGGTCTTGTTGGGAACAATATTTATCAATTGGGGTATCCGCCGCGGCCACATTGCAGCCCAAGGGCTTGGGACTGAACCGGCAAAGAAAGTTTTAAAAGATGATGAAATTCTTGATGATACCCCTTCTGTTGACTCTCTTTATAAAGACCGCTCGATTGAACCTTTTTCAATACATATCGGCCTAATCGCTTTAGCGGTTAGCTTGGGTTGGTTTCTTTTGCGGGCAACTATCTGGTTGGAATCGGTATTGCTTGTTCCCCTTGGTTGGCCTCAGCTTATGCGCCATGTTCCGTTATTTCCTATGGCGATGATTGGAGGGGTGGCGGTTCAGGTAGCTGCTAAAAAGTTTAATTTAGCTAGGAAAATCGATAGAAAGCTGGTTAACCGGATTTCCGGAACTGCTCTAGACTTTCTTATTGTCGCGGCCCTGGCTACCATGTCACTTGCGGCTATAGGTAAGCACGGAATTTTATTTTTCGCGCTTGCGGCGGGGGGTATTCTCTGGAATATATTTGGCCTTTTGGTGCTTGCCCGTTTTATTTTTCGGGATAAATGGTTGACTTATGGATTAGCAAATTTTGGCCAGGGAACAGGAATGACCGTAATCGGGTTACTGCTTGTGAAGATGTCCGATCCTTTAAGCAAAACCAGGGCATTAGAGGCTTTTGGTTATAAACAGCTTTTGTTTGAACCTGTGGTGGGAGGCGGAATATTTACCGCAGCATCGCTTCCTTTGATAGCTGAGTTTGGGCCGGTTGTTGTGCTTGTGGGCGTATCTCTGGTTATGTGCGCTTGGCTGGTTTATGGATGGATCGCCTTTGGGGGCAAAAAGGCTTGAGCTGATAATGAAGTTTTGGTTATGTTAGGAAAATATAAGTTTGCTATTTTAGGGATTATTGTTGTTTTAATTCTTCTTTTCTTTAGGGAGGTTAATCTAAGGAAAGAAGTATCTTTGCCTGATAAGTTAACTATAGCCGCTTATCGGGGTGATTCCTCTCTTTTAGTTTATCTGGCCCAAAGAAAAGGTATTTTTGAAAAATACGGCATAGAAGCGAAAATAATTGACCATGAATCAGGAAAATTAGCAGTAGAAAGCTTAATGGGAGGGCAGACGGATATCGCTACAGCCTCTGACTCTGTTTTTGTAACTAATAGTTTCAGCCGCCGCGACTTAAGGGTTTTTTCGGTAGTATCGGAAGGAAAAACTAATAAGCTTGTAGTTCGTAATGACGGGAGAATAAAAGAAGTGGATGACCTTTACGGCCAAGAGGTAGCTTTATCCAGAGGGACTACCGGTGAATACTACTTTTCTCGTTTTCTTGCCACCCATTATTTAGACTTTCACGATATAAAGGTAGTTGACTTAGACCCCTCTGGAATAATCAAAGCTTTTGTGGAGGGAAGAGTTGACGCGGCTTTTGTCTGGGAGCCGAATATTTATAAGATAAAGCAAGCTTCAGGGGAAGATTTGCTTATTTGGGATGCCCAAGAGTATAACTATTTCTATTTTCTGCTTATTACCAGGCAGGAATGGTTAAATCAAAACCCTGAATTGGCGCAAAGAGTTGTAAGGGCGCTGATTGAAGCTGAAGGAATTTTAATGGGAAATAATCAGATTTTAATTGATTTTTTAAAAGAAAGTTTCGACTATACAGATAAATACTTAGAATATTGTGCGGGTGACCATAGATATTATATATATCTTCCCCAATCGCTTCTTCTAGAGCTGGAGAATCAAGCGGTTTGGCAGATAGAGGCTAATATTGCTCCCGGAGAACAAATTCCTAATTATCTTAATTATATATATCCCTACGCTCTCGAGGCGATAGACTCTTTGAGGGTAAATATTATTCGCTGAAACTGCTAAAGATTAAATTATCTTTAATGCTTTAGGTTTGGAAAATTAAGAGGAACTGGTAAGAGATTATGAAAATTTTCAAAAGGATGATTCCGATTATTTTAGTTTTCTTCTTCTTTGTAGCGCTCCTATCTTCTTTAATTTTATACTCATTTTATCAGATACAGGCAACAACTCAAAGGCTGATTGTTTCCCGCAGAATTGTTGAAGATACGTTTAACCTTAGTTACCTAACTCAGGATTATTTGGCTAACCCAAGCCAGAGAATAAAATTTCAATGGGATGTAACTTATCTTAAATTTAGGCGAGGGACAAATGAATTAGAAAAAGAATCTTTAAGTCCGCGGGCAAAAAATTTAGTTGAAAAAATAACCGACAAAGGACTTTCAGCTAAGCATTATTTTTCTTTAATTGCTTTTTCAATGGAAGAAGAAACGGGCCTGCTTACGGATTCTGGACGCAAAGATTTAGGCAGGGCAATTTCTGTTGATCTGCATCAGATGGCTTCTTCGGTCTTTACTTTGGAAAATATATTCCGGGAAGAATTTCTTGTTGTTCAAAGAAGGGTTGGCATTTGGTTTTTAGGGATTATATTCATTTTTTTCCTTGTTTTTATAGGATTTATTTACCGCCTTTTCCGGGAGATTCGTTACCGGGCGGAATCACAAAAAAAATTATCTGAAGTAAACGAAAAGTTACGGCTTGTTGACCGGCTGGTTGAATTTACCGGTGACGGCGCTTACCGCTATAACTACGACGAGGGGGTAATTCTTTCTGCTAACCAAGGCTTTGCGGACATTTTGGAATTAGGCTGTAGCTACAAAGATTTAATCGGAAAACAGTTAGAAGATGTTTTGTGCTATCTAGAGGAGCCCGGAACTATTCGTAAGTTGATTGAAAAAAAGGGGAGTATTCGAGCCTATCCTTATCACTTTAAGACGCTTTCCGGAAAAAATAAATGGGTACTTCATAATTCATTTTTAGTTAAAGATAGAAACGGGAAAAAAATAATAGAAGCGATAATTACCGATATAACCGAAAAAAGAAAAATAGAACAGAAAAGTAGGTTTTTAGCTGGAATATTAGACAGCGCGCCCTTATCGGTTATCGCGACCGACCAGAAAAGAAAAATTATTTATGTAAATCCCGCTACTGAAAAGCTATTCGGATACAGCCAGGATGAACTTATCGGTAAAGACCCTATGATTTTAAACGCCGAACCTGACCGGGAAGAAATTGAAGACGAGATTGTGGGGATTTTAAAAAAGGGAGGGGTGTATACACGAAGGTTAACCGACAGAAAAAAGGATGGCAGTCTTTTTAAGGTGGAGATGACTATTTATCAGCTAAAGGATAAAAAAGGTAATTTTATCGCTTTGGTAGGCTTCCAAAAGGATGTTACCCAGGAAATAAAAATCCAAGAAGAAATAAGAGAGTCTGAAATAAAATTTCGAAATATTTTTGAAAAGGCCGGCAGCGCGATTTTTGTCAGTGATCCTGAAACCGGAAATATTCTTGACTGCAACCGTCAAGCTGAAAAATTAATGGGTATGCCACGCGAGGAATTAGTAGGGATTCATCAATCCCAGCTGCATCCGGAAGCGGATAAAGAAAGATACAAGAAGGTTTTTAAGGAACATATCGAAAAAGGTGCCGGAAATTTTCAAGGAAAAATTAGGGATAAGGAGGGAAAAGATAAGCCAGTTTGGATTAACGCTAAACTATTTGTTTTTGGAGAGAAAAAATTATTAGTCGGATTTTTTACTGATTTATCTCAGCGCTTTGAGCTTGAGAGAAAGGAAAAGGAAGTAATCAAAGCGTCAGTTAAGGCCGATACCGAACAAGCTAAAGCTCAGGAGCTGGAAAAAGCTTACAATCAATTAAAGGCCACACAAGATAGGTTAGTTGAGGCTGAAAAATTAGCCGCTCTGGGCAAGCTTTCCGGGATTGTGGCTCATGATTTACGTAATCCTTTGGCGGTTATCAGAAATTCTGTTTATATTTTACGAAAGAACTTTGCCGGCTCTAAAGATTCTACAGTTATCAAATATCTTCAATTGTTAGATGAGGAGATAGAGGTTGCTGACAGTATAATTGAGGAAGTTTTGAGTTTTACCCGGATTAAAAATATTAAACTGTCTTCTTTCGATCTAAACGAAATAATTGATAAGGTTTTGACTAAAGTTACTATACCGGATTCAATTCGAATTGAGAAAAAATTTAATTCGAATATTCCTAAAATGCAAGCGGATAAGGAACAGCTACAGAGGTTATTTACCAATATTATCCGTAATGCTAAAGAAGCAATGGAAGGGCAAGAAGGAAAACTTACCTTAAAAACCGATTGCAAAGATAAAACTGTTTTAGTTGAGGTATCCGATACCGGCATAGGAATAAACGAAGATAACGCGGGTAAGATTTTTGAGCCGATGTATTCTACTAAAATTCAGGGCACGGGCTTGGGCCTTCCGGCTTGTAAAAATATTATCGAAGCTCATAAAGGCAGTATTTATGTAGAAAGTAAAGAAGGCGAAGGAACTACTATTTCTGTAGTTTTGCCGCTTTCACCGGGTAGTGGTGATTAAACTTTTGACAATACTGTTAAAAAAAAGGGAGGGGGTATGGGCCAGAAAGGAAAAATTATAGTTGCCGATGATAATCCGGGTATCCGCCAGACATTTAGTGATTTATTGGGCAATGAGGGCTATACGGTTGAAACAGTTGCTAATGGCTACCAACTTTTAGATTATTTGCGGGATAATCAGGCTGATCTGGTAATTTTAGATTTAATGATGCCGGAGAAAGACGGGTTAGAAACAATTTCTGCCTTGAGGTCAATAGCGCCCCAAGTAAAAGTAATAGTTTATACTGCTTTTGGCCGCTACGAGAATTCTCTTTATGCTAAAGAAGCCGATCGATTTTTACTAAAAACCGAGTCGCCGGATACGGTTTTAGCCTCAATAAGAGAATTACTTGATTAAAGGGGTATAACTATTTTTTTCTTTTTGCTAATCTGATAATAAGTTATTTTGCATGGATAAGTTTAAGAAAGCATCTTCATCTAAAATTAATAATCTTTTAAGAGGCGGGGTAGCTTTAGGTTCGGTTTATCTCTTTTTGGTTAGCATAGGCTTGATGGGAGCCGCCTTCTCGGGTTTTGGGGAAGGGTTTGCCCGGAATCTGATTCAGATTACTTCTAACCCTTTAATTGGCCTCTTTATCGGGATTTTAGCAACCAGTTTAGTTCAGAGTTCATCAACCGTTACTTCTATTACTGTAGGTATGGTTTCATCAGGAGTTCTAACGATAAGCAATGCTATACCGGTTGTTATGGGAGCAAATATTGGGACTACCATCACTTGCTTTATTGTGGCCTTAGCCCATTTTAGCAGAAAAGAAGAGTTCAGGCGGGCTATTAGCGGGGCTTCTGTTCTTGTTTTTTTCTCTATTTTTTCTGTTTTAATTTTTTTACCCCTTGAAATTTGGACCGGATTTCTACACAAAACTGCTGCTTGGATGGTGAATATTTTTGAAGGGTTTGGGGGAGTTACTTTTATTAGTCCGCTTGAGGCAGCGACTAAGCCGGTAGTGGCTTTGATTGAGAATTTTTTGACAGGATTATCTTTTTTGTCCTTGAAAATAACTTATTTTTTTATGCTCGCGCTGGCCTTAACTGTTATGTTTATTTCTCTATATCTGGTCGTAAAAAACATGCGTCTTTTAATTGTAGGCAAAGTAGAATCTGTTATTAACAATGTTTTTGGAAGCGGGGTGGTTGTTGCTGTGTTTTTTGGCTTTATTGCTACTGCTGCTGTACAAAGCAGCTCAGTTACTACTTCGCTGATGATTCCTTTTGTTGCTGCTGGCATTGTTGGGGTTAAGACGGTTTTTCCTATGTTCCTGGGAGCAAAGTTGGGTACCACAACTACAACCATTCTTGCCTCTTTTGCTACCGGAGATATTGCCGCTATCACAGTAGCTTTTGTTCATTTTCTTTTTAGCATAGCTGGTGTTTTTATTCTTTACCCGGTAAAGATAGTACGGGAAGGGTCAGTTCGGTTAGCGCAGGGACTTGGCAATCTTACCTATAAAAGGCGCAGGTACGCTGTATTTTTTGCTTTGTTTTTATTTTTTATAATTCCGGGCGTATTGATTTTGATAGCTAGATTGTTAAATAATTAGGGAGGAGTTATGTTTAGGAACTTATTGCAGTTTTGGAAAGGAAGGGATTTTTTAGGGCAAGTTTTTGATGAGTTTAAGAAAATGCTTGAGGATACTCATCAGATGTTCGCCTCTGTTTGCCGCAAGCTCATCGAAAACCAGGAAGAAGAGGGCCTTGAGGAGAATATTTATCTTTTAGATAGAAAAGTCAATAGTTTAGAAAAAGATATCCGCAAGCGGATTGTTGAACACCTGGCCCTTCAGCCAGCGGTTGAACTGTCAACTTCTTTACTTTTGATGAGTGTAGTAAAAGACGCGGAAAGATTAGGTGATTATTCTAAGAATTTATTGGAGGTAGCTAAAATTATTGACGGGCCGCTGGACAGGGATAAATACCTCTCTTTTTTTGGCAATATCGGCCAGGATTTAGATGAGTTATTTAGAATAACCAAAGAGGCTTTTATCGAATCAGACCGGAAAAAAGCCGCTCAAGCTTGGGATTACGAAGTAAAAATAGTAAAAGGCTGCGATAGTATTATCGGCCGCCTGGCTCAAAGCAGTGATTTACCGGTAAATACTGCCGTTTCTTTTACTTTAATTGCTCGTTATTTTAAGCGTTTAGCTGCTCACCTAAGCAATATAGCCACTTCTATTATCTTGCCGCTAGATGAAATAGATTACTATAAGCAAAAAAGAAAGAAAGTAACATAGCTTAAGAGCAAAATTGTGGTATAATAATGAATAAGAGTCAATACTTTGTTGAAAACGGGGGTACACATAGACCATCAACGAATTACGAATCTTTTACGAATTTACGAATAATAAATTAATTCGTATATTCGTAGGGATTTGTAAATTCGATAATCAAAGGGATAAAATTTAACATAGTACTGTAAGAATATAATGCTGGGAGGGGGCAGATAGCTATTAAGGCTATCTATTTTTGTCTTAAGTAGATGGAAAGTGAAAAAAATCTAGAAAAGAAAATACTGTTTGGCCGCTTTGTTTTAGAGCATATGAGCAATCCCGTTTTGTGGGTTGCTTCTGACGGAAAAATAGAATATGTTAACCAGGCCGCGGTAAATATATTAGGATATTCCAGAAAAAAGTTGTTATCTTTGAAAGTCTTTCAGTTAGATGATAATTTCTTATCGCATAACTGGCAGGAGTATTGGGAAGAAATAAGAAAAAAAGAAATAACCAAAACAGAAACTTTATATAAGACAAAAGATGGCAAAGTTTTGCCGATTGAAATTACTGTTCGTTACCTCAAGCACAATCATAGTGAGTACTTATGTGTTATCGCGAAAAATTTGACTGAACGCCAGCGAGTAGAAGACGCGTTGAGAAGGTCTGAAGAAGAGAAGTCATTAATTTTAAACAGCCTTTCTGAATTCGTTGCTTACTATGACAGCAGCTTTAGAGCTCTATGGGTAAATAGAGCGGTTAGCGAGGTAATCGGAGAGCCGGCAAGTCGGCTGATAGGGCTAAGCTGGAAACAAATTTGGCAAAAACTCAAAGTTGAGCTGGAAGCTCATCCTTTGAAGTCAGTCGTTGAAAAGGGGAGTTTCCAAAAAAAAGAAATATCTTCCAAAGACGGTAAGTCTTGGCTTGTTAGGGCTTATCCGATTAAGGATATTGAAGACGAAATTATAGGGATAGTTGAGATAGCTTTAGACATATCTCAAAGAAAAAGTGCTGAGAGGCAAAGAAGACTTAATCTTATTCGGACAAGGCGTATTTTGGAAGAGACCGTGGGGGCTCTTGCCGCTACTTCTGAGAGGCGCGATCCTTACACTGCTGGCCACCAACGCCGGGTTTCTCAGCTTGCCTGCGCCATAGCTAAAGAGCTTGATTTTAGCCATGATTTAATTGAAGGCGTAAGGATGGCGTCTAATATCCATGATGTAGGCAAAGTTTATGTGCCGGCTGAAATTCTCAGTAAACCCACCGTTTTAACTAAATTGGAATTTAGCATTATTCAAACTCACCCTCAAATAGGTTATGATATTTTAAAAGAAATAGAATTTCCTTGGCCGGTAGCTCAAATTGTTCTTCAGCACCATGAAAGACTAGATGGTTCCGGTTATCCGAACGGGTTAACTGGAAAAGAAATTCTAGCTGAAGCTAAGATATTAACAGTTTCTGATATTGTCGAAGCTATGGCTTCTCATAGGCCTTACCGCGCTGCTTTGGGAATTGACGCGGCTCTAAATGAAATTGACGAAAGTAAGGGAGAGCTTTATGATTATGACGTAGTTTGTGCTTGCCTTGACTTATTCAAAAAGAAAAAATTTAGGTTTATTTAAATGGTATTTAAAAAGATTGGTAAAGAGTTAATTTTGGTGGGGGACAAGGTGTTAATAGAGCCTTCTACCGGAGATGATAAAACAGACTCTGGCCTTTATCTTCCTCAGGGAGTAAAGGAAAAAGAAAAGGTTCAGGTTGGAAAAATAATGAAAATTGGGCCCGGGTATCCGGTTGCTGATCCATCCAGCCTTGAACAGGAACCTTGGGTGAAAGATACTAAAAGCAAATATTTTCCACTTCAGGCTGAAGAGGGAGATTATTGTATTTTTTTAAGGCAGCAAGGAGTTGAAGTTAAATACGAAAAAAGGGATTATATAGTGGTTCCTCACTCATCAATTCTTGTTTTAATTCGCGATTTTCCCACCAGCTAATTTTTTTCTCATGAAACCGTTTACAAAAAATTAAAGAAAAGCCGGTTTTTTCTGGCAGATTCACTCCTTTTTGTGTTATCTTTTCCAAAGAGGCATTAGAAAGCAAAAAACCCCTTTAAAAGGAGGTGGATGTGTTATTAGGTAAGAAAAAAATATTGGTTTTATCATTAATCTTTTTGGCCTTTTTAGCTTCTTTCACTGTCTATGCTCAAGCTGATTTAGTAGGAAGGTATGTCAAAATTGAAGGGCCTTTTTGCTGGGAATATTTAGGTGTAGCCAGGACAGATCAATCTTACCAGCTTATGGAGGCGGTTTTAGCCAGGCAAGATCAAGATCTTTTTCAGGTCTTGTTGAAAAATTACGATATTGTTGTAGTTGAGAAAAATATGCCGGCTATGGTTTTAGATGTAAAAATCTTTGAGGGAAAAGCTAAAGTAGTTATTCTGCGGGGGCTTCAGCGGGGAGCTACCGGCTGGGTTCCTTTGAGCTGGGTTGAAGATAGTTGCCAACGTGCCAGGCTCTGGCATTAAAATTTGTTTTTCTTCAGTTATCTACAAACACACCTTTTTCAGAAGTAGGACGTCTACTTTTGCCGATAAGTAGGACGTCTATTCAAACTTAAAAATCCATCTCACAACTACCTGTTAAATAACGACTTACAACCCCCTTTTTTTACCGAGCCGGGATCGGAAATTTTTTCTTTTTTCCTCAGGCTTAAGTAGGACGTCTACTTTTGTCTATAAATAGGACGTCTATTTTTATCGATATTCTCTCGTCCTTTCTTCCTTCATCCTTCTTCCCTCGGAAAGCACCTTCACCTCTTTTAGCCGGCTGTGGCCTAAAAAGGGATTTTTTTTAGTTTTCTAACTCATTGAAAGAAAAAAGGTTATAGAAAGTGCCTAATTTTTTTTAAATTTTTTGAAAGAATTTCCCTTTTCAATTCGTCTATGTAGTAAAGGGGTAGTGAAAGTTTAATCGAAAAATTTAACAAGGAGGTGGAGTATGGATTTGGATTTTAAGGTTTCCAGGCTTGTTAAGCTCAACGGCGAAGGATCCACGAAAGCTTTTTGTGATGTAGCAATAGCTGATCAGTTTATAGTTAAAGGTTTTCGTGTTGTTGAGGGGAAAAGCGGATTATTTGTTAGTGTACCGCGCCAAGCGGGAAAAGATGGGAAATGGTATAACAGTGCTTTTCCCTTAACCGCGGAGGTCCGTCAATCACTCAATGAAGTTGTTTTGTCTGCTTATGAAGATAGTTGATATTGATGATCCAAAATACCCCCCTTTGTTAAAGCAGATACCTTCTCGTCCTGATAAACTTTACTATAAGGGACAGTGGGACGAAGCTATTTTTGCTAAATGCCTTGCTGTTGTTGGATCAAGGAGGATGACTACTTATGGCAGGCAGGTTACCACTGAATTGGTAGAAAAAGCAGCATTGGAGGGTATAACTATTGTTTCTGGATTTATGTATGGGGTTGATGCTCAAGCTCACCGGGCTGCCCTTAAAGCTAAGGGTAGAACAATAGCTGTTATGCCTTGCGGCATTGACCTCATACATCCTGCCTACCAGGAGGATCTTTATTGGCAAATATTAAATAGCCGGGGATTAATTATTTCTGAGTCAGAAGGACAGGCGCCTCCGGCGAAATGGAGTTATCCCCGGCGTAACCGGATAGTTGCTGGTTTATCCCAAGCGACTTTAGTTATTGAAGCAGCACTAGGAAGTGGCTCTTTGATTACCGCTGGCCTGGCCCGAAAGTTTAAGCGTAAATTATTTGCCGTGCCGGGCCCGCTTACCAGTTCAGTTTCCCGGGGAACTCTTCAATTAATCAAAGAAGGTGCTGTAGTAGTGACCAATATTGATGATATTTTATCCCTTTATGGTTTAGACAGGCAGAAAAAAGTTAAGTTTAGGGAAAATCAATTTAAGTGTTTAGGGAGATTAGAGAAAGAAATTATCAATATTCTTTCGCGAGAGCCAAAAGAAATAGACTATTTGTCTCGTCAGCTAAAAATAGCTTCGTCAAAATTAGGGGCTGTATTATCACTTATGAAGCTAAAAGGCTTTATTGGCCAGGAAAGGGGTAAGTATTATGTTGGTAAAAGTTTCTTCGGCTCTTAACTTAGGCCTTCATACCTTGGCCATGGATGTAGAAGTAAATTTAGCAGGCCGTGGCCTGCCTGCTTTTGAAATTGTTGGTTTGCCTACTAAAGCTGTGGCTGAAAGTAAACAAAGGGTCAGGATTGCAATTATGAATTCGCAAATTCAATTTCCTAAAAGTAGGATAGTTATTAATCTTGCTCCTGCTGATGTGCCCAAGGAAGGTGCATTTTATGATTTGCCAATTGCTGCCGGCATTATTGCCGCTTCTCTGGCTTGTCCGCTTCCGGATAAAAGTTTATTTTTTGGTGAACTTTCTTTAGACGGTAGATTGCGTCATACAAAAGGGACTTTATTGCTAGCTTTATTTGCTAAAGAAAAAGGGGTAAAAAATATTTTTATCCCTAAGGAGTCAGCAAATGAGGCCGCGGCTGTTAAAGGGTTAAACGTTTACCCTGTTGAAAGCTTAAGCCAGCTTGTTGCTTGTTTTTGTGGTAATCAAGATTTAGCTCCGGTTGAAAGCAGCAAAAAAGAGGTAAATGAAAAGCATTTTAAAAAAGCTGAATTCGATATGAAAGAAGTCTTGGGGCAAGAGCAAGCAAAACGGGCAATGGAGATTGCCGCCGCCGGTTCCCATAATCTTTTTATGACCGGCAGCCCTGGTTCAGGCAAAACTATGCTTGCCAGAGCTTTTCCTGGCATTTTACCACCTTTGAGTGAGCCGGAATCACTTGAAGTTACTAAAATTTATTCAACATCTGGGCTTATTCCTCCTGATGGTTCAGTGGTCAAGAGCCGTCCTTTCAGGGCGCCGCATCATACTATTTCTCCGGTAGGCTTAATCGGGGGAGGAAGCCGGGTTAAACCGGGGGAAGTTAGCCTAGCTCATCGAGGGGTTTTATTTTTAGACGAGTTTAATGAATTTCCCCGTTCGGCCCTAGAAGCTCTCAGGCAGCCTTTGGAAGATTATCGTATATCAGTTTGTCGTAGTCGGGGCAAAGCTATCTTTCCGGCTCAATTTATTTTACTTGCTTCAGCAAACCCATGTCCGTGTGGTTATTTATATCATCCTGGCAGGGATTGTATTTGTAGCGCGCGGGAGATAGAAAAATATAGAAAAAGAATTTCAGGGCCTATTCTTGATCGCATTGATATGCTGGTAGAAGTTCCGGTAGTGGATGTGAAAGCTTTTTCTGCTTTTGATTTTCAAAAAGCTAAAAATTTTTTGGAACGTTCAGAAAGTATTAGGCAGAGGGTGATAAGGGCAAGAAATATCCAAAGTAAGCGTTTCAAAGAAGATAGTATTTACGTAAATGCTGAAATGAAAAATAGCCAGATAAAAAAACACTGTTTTCTTTTATCGCGGGCAAAGGAAATCTTAATTGATGCTGCCGCTAAATTTAATCTATCGGCTCGTTCTTACTACAAAACTATAAAGATAGCTCGTACCATTGCTGATTTAGACGGTTGTCAAAACATAGAAGATTCCCATATAGCGGAAGCTCTTCAGTATAGGCATTGGGGAGGAGATAAAAATTTTGCCTAGTGATTATCATAACTTTGCAATTGGCCGCTTGGGTGAAGCTGTAGCCGGACGCTACCTCAAAGGGAAAGGGTATAAAATTATTGAAAAAAATTACCGCTGCAAGCAGTCTGAAATAGATTTAGTTGCCTGTTTTAAACAAACTTTAGTTTTTGTTGAGGTAAGAACCAAGACAGGAGAAAATTTTGGTAGTCCCGAAGAATCACTTAATAAAAGAAAAATCAATAAAATTGTTAAAGCTTGCCAGTTTTACATGTACCAGAGTGGTTATTTTAAAGGCTATCGAATTGACGCGATTTGCATAGTACTTGGCAAAAACAGAATTCCCCGCCGCTTAAGCCACTATAAGGATATTGTATTTTAGCTATATCGAAATAGCTTTTCAGTCTATAGTTATTCCTCTAAGTGGTTCTTTATCCGGTTCGAAATTTCATCGTTTTTACCCTGAGATTGTTTACGCAGAGAATCAAGAACCATAATCAGGGTCTGGCCGCCCTTGCCCTCCAGAGACCAGCGCATTCCTAGGATAAGGGCTCCTACCAGAAACTGCGCGAAATATTTAGGCAGCAAAAAAGATAAAACGAAAAAAACAAGCATAGCCAGAAAATAAAATCTTTGCTTTGTTTTTTTTCCTTTTCTTTTTCTTGTAGTGTTTTTAAGATAGGCTTCAAGGCGTCTATTTACTTTGTTGATGGTTTTCTCCGGTACAGGAATTAGGTCTTTTTTCTTTTGGCTCAGAGCATCAGAGGCGATGCTTATTTGCCTTAGGCAGAAAGGGCAGTGGGAGAGGTGTTTTTCCAGTTCTAAAGATATTTCTCCGCTTAAAGATCCGGCAAGGTAGTCTAGTAATGGCTTGGTGCCGGGGCATTCTTTACTTTTTTCGATATTAACTGATTTTAGTTTTTTTTGTAGGTATTGCTGAAGTATTCTATCATCATTTTCCATATTTACCCCCATCTATGCATAGAGTTGGTTTCAATTTTCTTTCATTTTTTTTATTTTACTTTTTATTTTTTCTTTTGTTCGGAAAATTATTGTGGATACTGTATTTACCGGCAATGAGAGAATGCCGGCTATTTCTTTATGTGTCTTATCTTCAAATAGATTTAAGGAAATAATAATTTTTTCTTTATTGGATAAATTTTCGATAACCTTATCAACTAAAGAAAAAGTGTCTTGTCCAGATATTTTTTCCTGGAGGCTTTGGCTGCCGGTTATGGGGAACTCAGCCACCAAACTTTCTTTGATCCGGTTTTTTCTACGCATGTAATCAATGGTTTGGTTAGAAGCAACCATAGCCAACCAGCCGGGCAACAAATCAATATTTTTCACTTGCTGGAGCTTTTTATCCTCTAGAATTGAGAGAAAAACTTCTTGGAAAATATCCTCAGCTTCATTTTGCTGTTGGTTGAAACTACCCCTGGCAAGATTTTTGTTGATTGCCCAGTAAATCAGGCGTGAATATTTTTTTAAAAATAATTTCCAAGCCTTTTTATTGTTTTTTAGGCAAAGCTTTATTAGCTTTGAGTTACTCATAAAAAAATTCTACCGTTGAAACGGAAAAGTGTAAAGTTTTTTTAGGAGCATTTAATATTTGATAATGCTCTTATTTGCGGTAAACTAGTCAAATGAATCCCGAATTTAAAAATACGGCCTTAGCTGCCGCGAAACAGGCAGGCAGAATTCACAAAAAGTATTTTGAGGGGGAAACTCAAACAAGAGAAAAAAGTTCTTCTTTTGATTTGATTACGGTTGCTGACTTAGAAGCCGAGAAGGCTGTGGTCAAAACAATAAAAAAAAGCTTTCCAACCCATAATATTTTAGCTGAGGAAGGTAGTTATCAGAAAACAAAATCTTCTTATTGCTGGATTATCGATCCCTTAGACGGAACTAACAACTTTTCTTTCGGGATACCCATATTTTGCGTATCAATAGCCTTGGCAAAAAACAATCAAATAGTTTTAGGGGTTATTTATGACCCGATGCGCGAAGAACTTTTTTTTGCCGAAAAAGGCAAAGGTGCTTACTTAAACGGTAAGCCGATTAGGGTGGCTGATGCCGCTTCTCTTGATAAGTCTCTTTTGATTACCGGTTTCTATTATGACCGGGGCCAAAACATGCTTAATAATCTAGAGGCAATAAAAGTTTTTTTTCAGGAAAAAATTATAGGGTTACGCAGGTTAGGCGCGGCGGCCTTAGATTTATGTTATATCGCTTGCGGCCGGGCTACCGGATTTTGGGAGTTTAACTTAAGCCCTTGGGATTTTGCCGCCGGAAAGTTACTAATCGAAGAAGCGGGGGGAAAAATCAGCGGCAGAAAGGGAGAGGAATTGGGCCTGGAAAACTCCTATGTTATTGCCTCTAACGGAAAGATTCATCAGGAAATAATTAGAGTGGTCAATAAGGTTTCCAGATGAAAGCATGGAAAAAATTGGTCAAAAAAAATTAGCTCTTATTCATATTGTGAAAAAAGAGCTTAGGCTAAGCGATAAGGAGTATCGTAAGATATTAAAGGATTCTGCCGGAGTCAGAAGCGCTAAAGATTTAGACCGGAAGGGTTTTCAAAAGTTGATGGCTTATTTTGTCCGGAGCCGGCACTGGCAGCCCGGGCCGGGTGGTTTGACTGTCCGCCAAAAAATATTCATAAAAACTCTTGGACGAAATTTAGATTGGGATGATGATCATTTAGGTAATTTTATCCGAAAATATTACCACAAAGAGGGTGTTGATAAGCTTAGTAAAAAGGAGGCAATGAAATTAATCGAGTCCTTAAAAAATATCCAAAAGCATAAAGGTTAATTTTAAGGATAAACAAAGCTATCAGCTTGCTTTAGATAAGTAAAGATAGTTATTGCTAATATTGCTTTTTATGAATATAATTGAGGAACCGGGAGTTTTTCCCATTATTCGGTTCATCATCCTGAGCGAAGCCGAAGGATCTTTAACAATTAATCAAGGAACCGGGAGCTTTTCCCATTATCCGGTTCCTCTTGATATGTTATGAACCTTATAAATCCTTGTTAGATATGAAAAATTTTTATTCTAAATATTGTGGTGACGAACTTTGGCGGATTAAAGAAAGTGAATTTCGCAGAGATTTACAAGATATCCGGGAGAGCCAATTTACCTTAGGTAATGGTTTGCTTGGTTCGCGCGGTATTTTAGAGGAAAAACCCCAAGATGCCAAGCCGGGCACCTACCTTGCCGGGCTTTACGACAGCCTTACCGCTCAAGTAGCTGAATTAGTTAACCTACCTAACCCTTTTTATCTTAAGTTGATTGCGTTTGGTCAAAAAATAGGGGTAACCGCTATGGATGTGGTTTCTCACCAGAGAATCCTTAATACTCAAAATGGCACCCTGACCAGGAACACTCTTTATTCGGACAATAAGGGCCGCCGTTATGACTATCAATCTATTCGTTTTCTTTCGATGGAAAATAAAAATATTGGTGTTATGCAGGTAGTTTTAACTCCGCTTGACTCTGACATCGAGTTAGAAGTTCAGGCTGGGTTAGACTTATCGGTACATAACTCAGGGGTGGCCACTGAAGGCAGGAAACGCCATTTTTCGATTAGCCAGCTGGATAAAGAAGAGAATTCTGAGTTACTGGTAGTAAAAACATTTGAGAAGCACCATAATGTTATCTATCGACACGGGCTTTACTATAAAGTTGGCGCAAAGAAAAGGGTTTATGAGCGGGAAAACGCGTTTAAAATAAAGTCAGCAAAAAACCAGAGGTTAATATTTACTAAAGTTTTCTATATCTCAAATTTTACCAGCAATAAAGATTTTGCAAAAAGGAAACAAGAATCAAAAAAAGTTTTCTCTAAGGCTCTAAAAAGTGACTTCAAAACTCTCCTAAATAAGCAGATCAAAGCATGGTCGCTTTTATGGGATAGGTCAGATATAGTAATCGAAGGTACCGCTGATATTCAAAAGAATGTACGGTTTAATATTTACCATATTTTAATTTGTGCCCACTTTGACCAAGGACTCTCAAGTATTGGGGCAAGGACTTTAAGTGGTGAAGGATACAGGGGCCATGTTTTCTGGGACGCGGAGATATTTCTTCTTCCTTTTTATGCTTATCAGCTGCCGGAAGTAGCTAAGAATATGCTGCTTTATCGCTACAGGCGGCTTAATCAGGCCAGAGCCATAGCCAAAGAAAAAGGGTACCACGGGGCTCTTTTCCCCTGGGAGTCAGCTGATGACGGCACCGAGCAAACTCCTGTTTGGGCAAAAAACCTAGATGGAACAATTATTAAAATAAAAACGAATGAATTCGAGCAACATATTGTAGCGGATATAGCTTATGCTTGTTATAATTATTTTCAAATTAGCGCTGATAAAGGTTTCATGGAGGATTATGGCTATGAAATAATTTTTGAATGTGCCCGGTTTTGGGCTTCCCGAGTTAGCCCAAAGCAAAAAGGAAAGTTTCAAATATTAAATATTATGGGGCCGGATGAATTTCACGAGAAGGTAAACAATAATGCTTTTACAAATATGATGGCAAAGTGGAATCTAGAAACCGCCCACACTTTTTATTGGGAAGCAAAAAAAGAAATGAAAGCTTTCAAAAATCTTCAAGCTAAGTTGAGCTTAACTGAGAAAGAAGTTGAAAAGTGGCAGAAAATCTCTGCCGGGCTGAATGTTAAAAAAAGTAAAAATAACGTTATTGAGCAATTTGATAATTTTTTTAAAAAACAATATATAGAGATAGTTAACTTTGATGAAAACAACATACCCCTTCTTCCCGAAGGAGTTAAGGTTAAAGACTACAATAAAACACAGTTTGTTAAGCAGGCAGATGTTATAATGTTGATTTATTTGCTTGGGGAAAAATTTGATTACAAAACCAAAGAAAGTAATTTTTGGTTCTATTTGCGCAGAACCCTGCATAAGTCATCCTTAAGCGCTCCTATTCATGCGCTCATGGCCGCTGAAATTGGCGCGCTTAGCCGGGCATACCAATTTTTTAATGTTGCTTTACGTGCTGATATTAGCAATTTACACGGCAATACTCACGAAGGTATGCACGCGGCTTCATTAGGTGGTGTATGGCAATGTATAATTGCCGGCTTTGCCGGCCTAAAGCCAAGCGGCCATCTTCTTTCTGTTTGGCCCTTTATGCCTTTAGCTTGGCAGTCTATTAAATTTAACTTGTTATTTCGAAAGATAATCTGGGAATTTCAGATAAGTAATAAGAGGGTGAAAGTAAAGGCTCGGGCTAAAACAGGGAAAAAGCTAAAAATTATTGTGTTTGGGGTTGTGAGAACAATTAATGCTAATCAGCTCTATACTTTTGAGGAGAAAAAATCTACTCGTAAGCTTCCTTTGTCTGAAAAATATTATTAAAGGAAAAAGTTATGGCAAGAAAAAAAATGAATATTGCGCATCTGCACTGGGGGTTCCCTCCCATAGTCGGGGGGGTTGAAACTCATTTGACAATAATATTGCCTTTTATGGCCCGGCGTGGACATAATGTCAGTCTTTTGACTGCAAGCGTTGAGGGGCAAAAAGGAAAAGAGAATTTTAAGGGCGTAAATATAGTTAGAGAGCCGGTAATGGACTTAAATTGGCTTGCTAAGAGGGGCTTGGAGGGTATCGGTAAAGATGTTGAGCGTATATTTTTAAATTTTATAGAAAGCCAAAAACCAGACATTTTACACGTTCATAATATGCATTATTTTAGCAAAACACATACATATATATTGGAAAAAATTGCTTATAAAAAAGGGATTCCTCTTATTCTTACTGCTCATAATATTTGGGATGATTTGTTGTGCTGTGAGCTTTCAACTTCGGTAAGGTGGGGGCATATTATTGCGGTAAGCCATTTTATTGAAAGAGAGTTGATTGGTTTGGGGTGTAGCCATAGAAATATAACTACGGTTCACCATGGGATAGATGAGAATATGTTTAGGCCGGCTCTTAATCCGAGCCGTATTTATAATAAATATCCTCAACTTAAAGGAAGAAAGGTTTTTTTTCATCCGGCCCGCATGGGTTTGGCTAAGGGTTGCGATGTAGCGATTAAGGCCATGCGCCTGGTAAGAGAAAGGGTCCCCAAAGCTATGCTTGTTTTATCGGGCACTAAAAATATTATTGACTGGGGACTTAGCCAGCAAAAAGATATAGCTTACATCATAAGATTAGTGGATAATTTTAAATTACGTGATAATGTTATTATTGATTCCTATCCCTTAGAATTGATGCCTTATATGTACGCGGCTACTGATGTTTGTATTTATCCTTCAACTGCGTCGGAACCTTTTGGCCTTACAATGCTTGAGGCAATGGCTTCAGCAAAGCCGATGGTAGTAACCCGGGCAGGCGGCATGCCTGAAATTATCAGCGATGGCGTTAATGGATTTGTGGTGCCGGTGAGGGATTTTGAAGAGTTAGCTTCCCGAATTACCTTATTGTTTGAAGAGGATCCATTGAGAGAGCGCTTAGGAATTACCGGACGTAAAATGGTAGAGGCCCGTTTTACCCAGAAGCATATTACTGATTTATTGTTAAACTTATATAAACAATTTACCTAAGTTTTTGCTTTAATTATTTATAGGAGTAGAGCTATTTCTAGTCCTTGAATAAGCAATCTTTTTTTATCTTTTCGCTTCTTTCTTTTCCAGAAAGTTTTTCAATAATTTTTAAGGCGAAAATAAAGGCGGCCGCCGGGCCTTGGCCGGTTATTATATTTTTATCCACAACTACTTTTTTATTTTGATAGATAGTTGATTTTGAAAAATATTCTTGCATACCGGGGTAGCAGGTAGCTTTTTTGTTATCTAGAAGCCCCATTGGGGCCAAGACAATGGCCGGCGAGGCACAAATCGCCGCGATTATTCTTTTTTCAGTGTTTATTTTATTAATCAGTTTTTTTGCTTTCTCTGAGGCGGCAATGTTTTTTGCTCCCGGCATTCCTCCGGGCAGAACACAGGCGGCGTAGTTAAAATTATTTTCTTTGAGCGCTTTATCCGCTTTTATTTTTATCTGATGAGATCCTTTCACTTCTAGGTTTCCTAATGAGGCAACAGTTATTTTTAGTTCAGCTCGCCTTAAAAGGTCAATACAAGTTATGGCTTCGATTTCTTCAAAGCCATCGGCTAATAGTATGATTACTTTTTTTTCCATGTCAGCCTCCTTGCTTTCGTTTTGAGATAATTAATTTGAATTTAATTTTATACCTCATATAATAATAGTCAAGTTAGACAAATTAAAAAAGGATTTTAAAATGGATCAATTTATTATTTCTTTTCTGGTTCTCCTGAACCCTTTTGCTTTATTTATGTATCTTAATCCGGTCGCAAAAGAACTTAACCGGCAGGATTTTTTCTTTCTATTAATTAAGGCCGGTTCCTTATCTTTATTTATTTTTTTGCTGGCAGTTCTATTTGGAAAAACTATGTTTGAAAATCTTTTATTTGTCGATTTTGCTTCGTTTAAGGTTTTTGGCGGGATAGTTATAATTGCTTATGCCTTAACTTTTATAATTCAGGGAAAAAAATCTTTTTTTATTTTAAAAGGTAATTTAGATGATTTAGCGGCAGAAATTGCCTTACCTTTTATGGTGGGGGCGGCTACAGTTTCGTTATGTATTATCATTGGGAGTAGATTTGATTTTTTTCAGGCTGCCGGTATTATTGCCTTAACAATGGGTATTCATATTAGTTTGGTTTTTTTTCTGTTTGCTTTGAAGTATATTTTTTTGAAAGAAAAAATGAGAGTAGCTTTTGATAAAATAACCGGTATGCTTTTACGGCTAAACGGGTTTATAGTAGGGGCTATTGGTATGAATCTTATTGCTTCCGGGATAAAAGAAACATTCGGCCTTTAAAAAATTTATTTTTTTAAAAATACACCCTCTTCCGCTTAAGCGGAAGAGGGCCCGTGGCTTTGGCTCCTTATGGAACCCTACACAAAGGATAACATTTTAAATTGGGAGACTTCAAGGAAGGTAAAGGGAGAAATTGGAAGCGCTTACAAATAATTTTTCCCTTTACAATTGAATAGGGGCATTGTATAATTTTGCTTCTTTCTTTAACAAGGAGTGTAATGATTAAGATTAAACTAGGGATACCAAAAGGAAGCCTGCAAGAACAAACCTGTGAGCTTTTTGGGAAAGCTGGATTTTCTATTTATCCTAGCAGCCGTTCTTACTTTCCTTCTGTAGATGATCCGCAGATACAGGCGGTTTTAGTTAGGGCCCAGGATATGTCTCGTTACGTAGAGGAGGGAGTGCTTGACTGTGGCATTACCGGTGAAGATTGGATTCTCGAAAATAATTCTAAAGTTCTACGGCTTTCAGATTTGCTATACGCTAAAAGAACACTTAATCCGGTAAGGTGGGTGGTCGCGGTAAGAGAAGATTCTAAGTTTAAAAGCATAAACCAGCTAAAAGGAAAAAGGGTAGCTACAGAGTTGGTTAGATGTACTGAGCGGTTTTTTAAGTCAAAAAAAATTGACATAAAAGTAGAGTTTAGTTGGGGCGCTACTGAGGTAAAAGTAAAGAGCGGCTTAGTTGACGCGATAGTGGAGTTAACCGAAACCGGCCAAAGCCTTAGAGCAAACGGGCTGAAAGAGCTGGAAACAGTATGCCAATCGGTTACAAAATTTATTGCTAACCGGGATTCGTACAAAAATAAACAAAAAAAGAAAAAAATAGATGATATCCTGCTGTTACTAAAGGGAGCCTTAGAGGCTAGGGGTAAAGTGGGGCTTAAGTTAAACATCAAACAAAAAGATTTAGATAAAGCGATTTCTTTTTTACCGGCCTTGAAAAAACCCACTATTTCTTCATTATCCCTGAAGGGATGGGTTGCTTGCGAAGTTATTTTAGAAGAAAAAGAAGTCAGAAGAGTAATACCTTTGCTTAAAGAAAATGGCGCTCAAGGGATAATAGAGTACCCTTTGAATAAGCTAATTTATTGATAGAGGTGGAAACATGCCTTGTGGTAGGAAGAAAAAAAAGAAAAAAGTAAAAAGACATTGGTTTAAAAAAAGAAGAAAAAAACAACGACATAAAACCAAGAAATAAGCTTAAATAATAGATGATTTCTTTTTTCAGGTTTTTTATTATTTTAGTGTGTGTTTTACCCGCGTTTACTTCTTATGGGCATTCTCGCCAAAAAGCCTTGTATTCTAATTATTTAAAAGGGGTTTACTCTCTTCAAAAGCAGGATGCGGTTTCAGCCCAGAAGTATTTTGAAAAAGCTAAAAAAAGATATCCGGAATCGGTATATATACGCCATAAAATAGCAAGCGCGTTAATCCAGCAGGAGAAAATTGAAGAAGCTGAAAAAACATTAAAGGAAGCTAAGAGAATAGCACCCGATAATCTTGATACCTACCTTGCTTTGATTTTTATATATTCTTATAAAAGTGAAGATGATAAGTTAGAGGCAGAATATCAAGATTTCTTGGAAGCGGCTTATCGCAAAAAGCCGGATGATTTGACCATAACATCCCATTTAGCCCAGTTCTATTTTTATCAGGAAAGGGCCAAAGAGGCAATTCCTCTATATAAAAAAATCTTAGAGAAGGAGCCGGAAAACCTAGAAGCTTTTTTTTGGCTTGGTTATCTGTATCATGAAACAGGGCGCAAGGAAGAAGCCATGCAGAAGTGGCGGGATGCTCTTTCGGTGGACCCAAATCATGCTCCCAGCCTTAACGCTCTTGGCTATACTTACGCGGAGAAGGGAATTAACTTGAGTGAAGCTAAGGTGATGATTGAGAAAGCTCTGGAGATAGAGCCGCAAAACGGTGCTTATCTGGATAGCTTAGGTTGGGTATACTTTCAGAAAGGAGAACTGGAAAGAGCTAAAAAATACATCAAGGAAGCTTTGCTTTACACCGAAGACCCTGAAATATATCTGCATTTAGGTATTATCTATATTGAGATGGGTAAAGAAAGTGAGGGGATAGATATTTACCGCCAGGGATTAGAGAAATTTCCTGATGACCAGGGTTTAAAAAAAGAGTTAGATAAGTATGAAAAAAAGAACTAAAAGGATAAAGAGCAAGGCAAACGCTATGCGCAAGGCAATTATTGAGATGCTTTTTGAGGCTGGCAGCGGCCATCCAGGGGGTTCCCTTTCGGCAACCGATATAATTGCTTGCCTTTATTTTGACGTAATGAAACATAATTCTAAAGATCCCGATTGGGACCAGAGGGACAGGTTTCATCTTTCTAAGGGGCATTGTTGCCCGGCGGTTTACGCGGCCTTAGGGATTTCAGGCTATTTCTCTACCCATAATTTTAAAAAATTAAGAAAATTAGGGGGTATGCTTCAGGGGCATTCGGACCGGCGGGTCCCGGGCATTGAGGTATCTAGCGGCTCTCTCGGCCAAGGGCTGTCAGTTGCTTTGGGGATGGCTTTGGCCGGTAGGCTTGACAATAAAGATTATCGAGTCTATTGCCTTATGGGGGACGGAGAAATACAAGAGGGCAATATTTGGGAAGCAGCTATGGCTGCTGCTAATTTCCGTGTAGATAATTTATGTGGAATTATTGATTTCAATGGTTTTCAAATAGATGGGCGCACAGAAGAAATAATGGACTTAGAACCTTTGGTTAACAAGTGGGAGTCTTTTGGGTGGCATGTTATTCAATGTGACGGCCACAATATCGAAGAATTACTTTATGCTTTTAACCAGGCAAAAATGATAAAGATGAAGCCGTCAGTTATTATTGCTCGTACAGTTAAAGGCAAAGGGGTTTCTTTTATGGAGCATGTGGTAGATTTCCACGGGAGGGCCCCTGTCAAAAAGGAAAAAGAAATCGCTTTAATGGAGCTTAAAAGTATTGAAGAAGATGAAAGCAAATTGTAAAAACGAATCAGAGATGCTTTACGCGCGCGATCTATACGGTAAGGCTTTAATTGAACTAGGCAAAAAAGATCCGGATGTAGTAGTTTTAGACGCGGATCTTTCCGGTTCGACCCGCACAGCTCTTTTCGGGAAAGAATTTCCTGACCGGTTTTTTAATTTTGGAGTTGCCGAGCAAAATATGATGGCCTCTGCCGCTGGCCTTGCTCAGTGCGGTAAAATTGTTTTTGCTTCTACTTTTGCTATGTTTGCTACAGCAAGGGCGGTGGATCAGGTAAGAAATACTATTTGCTATAACAATTTAAACGTTAAAATTGTTGCTTCTCACGGAGGCTTAACTGTCGGCGAAGACGGTTCTTCCCATCAGGCTTTAGAGGATATTAATTTTTTTCGGGCAATTCCAAATATAAAAATAGTTGTTCCTGTTGATGCTCCCGAAGCTAAAGAGGCAATATTTACTGCTTACAAAACGCCTGGACCTTTTTATATCCGGCTTGGCCGTGCTAAGGTGGAGACTTTAAAGAAAAAGAAAAAATTTTGTCTGGGTAAAGGTTATACTTTAAGGGAAGGCAAAGATATTGCTATTGTTGCTTGTGGGATAATGGTAAAGAAGTCTTTGTGCGCCGCTGATATTTTAAAGAAACAAGGTATATCGGCTACGGTAGTGAATATGCATACAATTAAACCATTTGATGAGAAGTTAATTTTAGATATTGCAAAACAGCATAAGAAAATTATAGTTTGTGAAGAACATCAGGTTACCGGAGGCCTTTATTCAACGGTAGCCGAAATATTGATTAATAAATTTCCTATAAGAGTAGAAAGGGTTGGTATTAGCAACATTTTTGGACAGTCTGGGTCTCCTGAAGAGCTATTAAAACACTATGGGCTCACAGCTGATAATATCGCAGAAAAAGCGAAAAGAGTTTTACGGCAGTGAAATAAAACTGTTAAGTCCCGCCAAAATCAATTTATACCTCAATATAATTGGTAAATATTCTAAAAATTACCACTGCATTGAAAGCCTGGCCGAAAGGATATCTTTGTTTGACAAGATTTTCTTGAAAGTTTCTGCCGGTTCTGACCTAAACATTACCTGCAACTATAGGTATTTAGAATCAAAGGAGAATTTAGCTTACAGAGCAGCTGCTTTGATGCGGAAGGAGTTTAGCCTTCCTTTTGGATTTAGTATTAATCTAGAAAAAAATATTCCTGTTGGTGCGGGCCTGGGCGGAGGATCATCAAATGCTGCCTCAGTTATTATTGGCATAAAAGAATTATTTTCTTTGGATGTTTCTAGAGAAAGGCTATATAATGTAGGTAAGCAGTTAGGCAGTGATGTTAATTTTTTCTTATCCGGCAGCAGTTACGCTTTTTTGTCCGGCCGGGGAGAAAAAATTGAACCTTTATTTATTTCATCCAGGCTAAAGCACTTTATAATTTGGCCGGGAATTTTTCTTTCGACTTCTGATGTATACAAAAATACCAAAGCAAAATTGACAAGTTTTTTCAGTAGTGTTAATATGTTGAAGTATTCTCTGATCTATTCAGATTATTTGCTCTTGAAAAAAAGTACTTATAATTGTCTGGAGAAAAGTGCTTTTGCTCTTTCTGAAAAATTAGCCCGGGCTAAAAAGCGGCTTAACCGCGAAGGCATTGATACTTTTATGTCGGGCAGCGGCAGCGCTTTTTATACTATAGGCATAAAAGATTGTCAAAGGGTAAAAAAGGTTGTGCCAAAGGGTTGGTTTGTGCGTAGGGCCCAAACCTTTTAATTCGAAACAGTTTTGGTGTGTCGGCCAAAGCTTACCTACTAGGAGGTAGTTCAATGGAGATTACAGAAGTAAGAGTTTCCCTCAGAGAGCATGAAGGCAAGCGTCTTAAAGCTTATGCTACAGTTACTTTTGATAATTCGTTTGTCGTTAGAAACATCAAAATAATTCAGGGAAATAATGATTTATTTGTAGCAATGCCGGCACGTAAAATGAAACAGTTCTGCCCCCGTTGCGGTAAGAAAGTTGAGGTAGATAGCCGATACTGTTCTAACTGTGGCGCTCAAATGCCTCCTCCTAAAGATCCTTCCGAGGACAGGCAGTCTATCCATCAAGACTTGGCCCATCCGATTAACCAGGAGTTTAGGGATTATTTGCAAAGTAAAATTTTGGATGCTTACCAAGATAAAAAGAATTCTTCCCCTGAGGAAGAAAATAATGAAGCAGTTCAGGAGCAGGGCGAAAGCCAGCCGCAAAAAGATATAGGCCAGCAGTAAGATTAAATATTAGTCGAGAGCTAATTGAAGCATAGCTCTTGGCTCATGGCTGTTAGCTCTTAGTTTATTTTTTTCTTTACCAAGAGCTATGAACTATGAGCCAAGAACCAATTGCCCGGTAGTGTAATGGTAACACATCAGCTTTTGGAGCTGAGTTTCCTGGTTCGAGCCCAGGCCGGGCAACTCTTTAAAAAAATGCCGGCTACAAGACCCAGGGAAGTTTGTAATTAAAGTTTAGGTTAGCCGGAGCAAACTTGCCTGGTTCGAGCCCAGGCCGGGCAACCAATCAATAATGCGTAAAGTAAGTGCGATTATCCTAGCCGCAGGTAAAGGTAAAAGAATGAAAAGCGACTTCCCTAAAGTTTTACGGGAAGTTTGCGGCCAGCCTTTTATCTATTATCTTCTGAAGGAACTTTCACGGCTGCGAAATGTGCATCAGGTTATAGTGGTTGTAGGCTACAAGGGACAGTTAGTTGAGGATGCCGTTAAAAATATTTGCTTTTCTCAATTTAAAGGCTTAACCGGAAAAATTCAATTTGTCCGCCAGCAGAAAATGCTTGGCACAGCTGATGCCGTGCGGGCAGCATCCGGAAAAATTAAATTTAATGAGGTGTTGGTTGCCTGCGGCGATAACCCTCTTATAAAATCAAAAACTTTTTCTTCTTTACTATCTTTCTCCAGAAAAAATAATTTAGATTGTTGCCTTTTGGTTTCTTGGCCGGAGAAAGAAAATAAATTGGGATCTGTGGTTTATGATAAACTTGGCAAACCAATGGCTATTGAGGAGAAAATTTCTGGAATAAATAACTATCAAGGAAAGGGCGTCAACAAGGTTAATAGTGGAACTTATTATTTTCGCCGAAAAGCTTTACTTGAGAATTTAAGTAAAATAAAGAAAAATAGAAAAAAGAAAGAATATTTTCTTACCGATATAATTCAAATTCTTTACCAGCAAGGCAAAAATTTAAGCTCTTATTTGGCTAGAGATTTTTCAGAGGTTGCCGGAATAAATGACCCCTTTGAGCTGCAATTTGCCGAAAAAGTAATTAGAGCAAGGATTATCGAAAAAATGCTGGAAAAAGGGGTACACATAATTAATCCGGCTACAACCATAATCCAGGAGTCAGTAAAAATAGGGAAAAACACTATAATTTACCCCTTTACCTTCATAGCGAAAAATGTTATAATTGGCAGCAATTGTTCAGTGGGGCCTTTTGCCTATTTGCGCGGTGGCAGTCGTATAGAGAAAGGCGCGCAAGTAGGAAGTTTTTCGGAAATCAACCGTTCCCAAATAGGTAAGGGTTCAAAAGCTAAGCATTTTGGCTATATTGGAGACGCGGTGGTAGGGGATAATGTTAATATTGGAGCTGGAACGGTTGTGGCTAACTACGACGGTAAAGTTAAACATAAAACCTACATTCAAAAAAATGCTTTGATTGGCTCTGACACTGTCTTGGTAGCTCCGGTTATGGTGGGTGAAGGATCTGTCACCGGTGCCGGCAGCGTTGTTACCAAAAACGTAAAAAAGAATCAGGTAGTAGTTGGAGTTCCGGCCCGTCCATTAAAGATCAAGGAGAAAAAATAATGGATAAGATGTTAGTTTTTAGCGGTAATGGCAATCGCCAATTAGCTAATAGAATATGTGCAAAGCTAAAAGTAAAGCTTGGGAAAGCTGAGATAGAACGTTTTAGTGACGGTGAGACAATGGTCCGGATCAAAGAAAATGTAAGAGGTAAAGATATATTTTTAATTCAGCCAACTTCGCCGCCGGTCAACGAGAATCTTGTTGAGCTGTTAATTATGCTTGATGCTTTGCGCCGGGCTTCAGCTCAAAGAATAACCGCGGTTATTCCTTATTATGGTTATGCCCGCCAGGACCGGAAAGATAAGCCGCGAGTGCCGATAACCGCAAAATTGGTAGCTAATATTTTAGCTAGTTCGGGAGCCAATAGAGTTTTAACTTTAGATTTACATGCCGGGCAAATTCAGGGGTTTTTTGACATACCTTTGGATCATTTGTACGCGATAAATGTTTTTTTTGAATACTTCAATAAAAAGAAGATTAAAGATTTAGCGATTGTTTCTCCCGATGTAGGAGGGATTAAGATGGCCAGAGCTTACGCTAAGCGTTTTGGTGCTGATTTAGCTATCGTAGATAAAAGAAGAAAATCTCCCGAATCTACGGAGGTAATGCATATTTTAGGAAATGTTAAAGATAAAAATGTTTTATTGGTTGATGATATAGTTGCTACTGGGTCTTCTTTGGTAAGAGGCGCAGCAGCTCTCAAGCGGCAAGGAGCTAAAAATATTTTTGCCGCCATAACCCATGGGATATTATCTAATAACGCGGTAGATAAAATTGAAGATTCAGATATCAATTCTTTGGTTATTACCGACTCAATACCCTTAGCTAAAGAAAAGAAAAGCAAAAAGATTAAGGTTGTATCGGTAGATAGTCTTTTTGCCGAGGCTATAAAAAGAATTCATTTTGAAAAATCAATAAGTGTTCTTTTCGACGCGGTAGGAGGTTAAATGAAGCTTACTCCTGATAAGCAATATATTGCTTATCAGGAATTTAGCTGAATTTAACCCCCACACCAATTGTAGCGATTACGTTATTTACTTAATTGGTGTGGGGGTTAATTCGCAGACGCATCAGAGGTAAAAGCGGCGAGCTATGATTTACATCGTCCTACGGACCCCGTAAATCATCTGCTCATTAAAGGAGGCTAGTATTTATGGATAAACTAAAAATAAAAGTGGAAAAGCGCGCCGGTATAGGCAAACAAAAGGCTAAGAAGCTAAGAGGGGAAGGTTTTATTCCCGCTGTGGTCTACAGTAAAAAGATGAATATTCCGATAAGCGTTCCTTCGGATGCCTTTAAGGTTTTGAAAAAAATACATTTTTCAGAAAGTGCGGTCATTAACATGACGATTGGTTCTCAAAAGGAATCAGAGGCCATTCCGGTTTTGGTAAAAGACGTTCAGTTTCATCCTTTGACTGATGAGGTCATACACCTTGATTTGCTTAAGGTGTCATTAAAAGAAAAAATTAAAGTTCATATTCCTGTAATTCTTAAAGGTGAAGCTAAAGGTAAAGAAGAGGGAGCGGTCTTAGAACAAATTTTGCGGGAAATCGAGGTAGAAGGATTGCCGCTGAAGATTCCAGAAAAAATAGATGTTGATATATCAGGGTTAGAAATTGGGCACTCTCTTCATGTAAAAGATTTACAGACTCCCGGCGACATAGCGATAGTAACCGACCCGGAAGCTACGGTAGCGGCTCTTGTGGTTAAAAAGGAAGAAGAGGATGAGGAAGAAGCTGCTGAAGAAGAAGTTTCTGCTGAGCCTGAAGTAATAAAGGAGAAGAAAGCGGAAGGCGAAAGCGAGGAAGAAGGTAAAGAAAAAGAGCCGAAAAAAGAAGCGGAAGAAAAAGAGAAGAATTAATCCTTGAAAGCAATAGTTGGTCTAGGCAATCCGGGCAAGAAGTATTTAGAAAACAGACACAATATAGGATTTAGGGTCATTGATAAGCTGGCGGCTGAGAATAGATTACGCTTAAAGAGGTCATTAAGCCAGAAAGCTTGGTTGGGAGAATTTAATTCAGAATCTCACGTTTTTTTGCTGGCTAAACCAGTTTCTTTTATGAATAATTCCGGCATTAGTGTTGCCAGGATTTTAGCTAGGTATAAAGTTTCTCCGCAAAACTTGTTAGTTGTTTACGATGATGCTGACCTTGATTTAGGCTTGATGAGATTGCGGAAAAGTGGATCATCAGCCGGGCATAAAGGAATAGCCTCAGTTCTTGAAGTGCTGGGAAGAAAAGATATTAGCCGTTTAAGAATCGGAATAGGCAGGTTTAGACAGGGTGATTTAGCTGATTATGTTTTGTCTGATTTTTCCCAGGCTGAAAAAGAAAAGTTGGATATGGTTATCAGCAGGGCAGCTATCGCGTCGCTGGAGTGGTTTAAGGAGAAAAAAGAAAAAACAATAAAAGTAGAGTTGTAAGGCCATTGCTTAAAATAAAAATTAATTCTCAGGGGGTTATTAATGGAGAGTACTTATGAATGCATGCTTATTTTAAAGCCGGATATATCAGATTCAGAAAAAGAAGAGACAGCCGGTGAAATTACAAAAAAAATTAAAGAAGTAGGAGGGCAGGTAATAAAATCCCTCCTATGGTCAAAAGTAAGAGATTTTCATTATTTTTTAAAAAGTAAGGGTGCTGAGAGGAAAAAGTATTATCAGGGAGCTTATTGGCTTATTGATTTTATTTTACCAAAAGAAAAGCTGGCTGAGCTAAAAGAAACAATCAGGCTTGAAGAAAGAATTTTAAGAAGCCTTATCTTAAGTAAAAAAAAATCTAAAGTAAAGGTTTCTCAGGCGGAAACATGAATCACTGTTTGAATTAACCCAGCACCTATTTTGATGAGGATAAGTGAACAAAATAGGTGCTGGGTTAATTCGCCTTACGATTTACGTTCCTGTTGGTCATCTAAATCGTGGGCTCATTGAAAGGAGGGCTATGCATGGCAAGTTTAAATAAAGTTTTTTTACTTGGTAATTTAACTCGTGATCCTGAATTGCGTTATACTCCGGGAGGAACTCCTGTGGTGACTTTAGGCCTTGCGGTAAATAGGTTCTACAAGGGTAAAGATGGGCAAAATCAACAGGACACCTGTTTTATTAATGTTGTTGCCTGGAGCCAGTTAGCAGAAACTTCAAATCAGTACCTTCAAAAGGGAAGCCCGGTTTTGATTGAAGGAAGGCTGCAATCTCGCAGTTGGGAAAACCAGCAGGGACAAAAAAGGACTACTATCGAGGTGGTTGCCAACAATATTCAGTTTATGCCAAGAAGGGGACAGGCCGATAGCCCCGCCCCTACCGGAGGAAAAGAGCAAGAACAATTGATTAATCTTGAAGATGAAGATAGTAACTTAGGAGAAGTAATATAAAATGGCAAAAAAAAATAAGAAAAAAATCAGGCAAAAAGTTGTTAGGTTTAGGAAAAATTGTTTATTTTGCAAAAAAGAGATAGAGATTGATTATAAGGATTTAGATATAATCAAAAAACATCTCACCAACAGAGGCAAAATAAAATCACGCCGCATAACGGGGGTTTGCGCTAAGCATCAGCGAAAACTCACTCAAGAAGCGCAGAGAGCTAGATTTTTGAATTTAGTGCCCTATGTGGTTAAGTGAGGGTCTAGTTTCCATATTCTTGGCTCCTCATTCTGAGGCGAAACTGAAGGATATCTGTAAGCCTGCTATAAAATTATCTTCCAATAGATAAGGAGTGTTTCATGAAAATTATTCTTCTCAAAAGCGTAGAAAAATTAGGCAAAGAGGGTGATGTAGTTGAAGTAAAAGATGGTTTTGGGCGTAATTATCTTCTTCCGAATAAGATAGCTTTGCCGGCAAATCAGGCAAATTTAAAGAAAATTGAGGAAATAAAAAAAGGCCGAAAAAAGAAAGAAGAAAAAGAAAAGGAAGGCTTGCTCAAGCTAAAAGAAAAGATAGCAAGTTTGTCCTTGACGATTACCGCTGAGGCAAAAGAAGACGAAAGCCTTTATGGCAGCGTAAAAGAGGCGCAGATTTTAAAGTTGCTTCAGCAAGAAGGTATAGAATTGCCCAAGGAGAGTTTAACCTTAGAGAAACCAATAGATAGATTGGGAGCATATAAGGTGTTAGTTAAGCTTTCTGAAAATACAGATGTTGCTTTCCGCCTTTGGGTTGTAAGCAGCTAAAGGGAGTTGTGTGTCTATTCAGAATCCGCCGAAAGATATTAGTAAAGTTCCGCCTCAAAGCCTTGAAGCTGAAATGGCTACCTTAGGGGCGATGCTTTTAAATGAAAGAGCTATCCCGGAAATTTTAGAAATTACCGATTCAGCTTTTTTTTATAAAAAAGAACATAAGATTATTTTTGAGGCAATTGTTGGGTTGTATGATTCCCGTAATAAAGTTGATATCCTTACTGTTTCAGAGCAACTACGTAAAAAGGGGGTGCTGGAAGAGTCAGGAGGTACTACCTACCTCACTAACTTAGCTGATTTTGTTCCCTCTTCGGCAAACGGAACTCACTATGCTCGTATCGTAAAAGAAAAAGGCATCTTACGGGCTTTAATTGAAAATGCTTCTGAAATTATTTCCTCAGGCTATCGGGCTCAGGAAGATGTCAACTCTTTACTGGATAAAGCCGAGCGGCTTATTTTTGAAATTAGCGATCGGAAAGTCGAAGGTGGATACGTTCACATAAAAGATATCATCAAGGATGGCATAGAATTAATCGAGTCTCTTTATCACCGCAAGTCACATGTAACCGGAATCCCAACCGGGTTTAAAGATATTGACTTAAAAACTGCCGGTTTCCAAAAGGGCGATTTGATTATAGTTGCGGGGCGCCCTTCAATGGGTAAAAGCGCTTTTGTTACCTCAATCAGCGGCTACGCTGCTATCGAAAAGAATATACCGGTAGCTATCTTTAGCTTGGAAATGTCCAAGGAACAGCTTATGCAGCGTTTTCTTTGCGCGGAAGCTAAAGTTGAAGTAAATAGAGTTAGGACAGGTTTTCTTTCACCTTCAGAGTGGCCGTCTTTAACTTCAGCGGCAGGAACGCTTTCAGAGGCGCCGATTTACATCGATGATACTCCGGCAATGAACATATTTGAAATAAGGGCTAAGGCTAGGAGGCTTAAAGCTCATCATGATATACAGCTTATATTAGTCGATTATCTTCAGTTGATTCAGGGTTCCGGCCGAACTGAAAGCCGCCAGCAGGAAATATCGAAAATATCTCAAGGGTTAAAAGCCTTAGCAAAAGAGCTGAAGGTTCCTTTGATTGCCGTTAGCCAGCTTTCCCGGGCGGTTGAATCTCGAGAGGGGCATCGGCCAAAACTTTCTGACTTAAGGGAATCGGGAGCTATAGAGCAAGACGCGGATTTAGTTGCTCTTCTTTTTCGTCAAGAATACTATAGTCCCAGCGAAGAAAACCAGGGGATAGCCGAAGTTATAATTGCCAAGCAAAGGAATGGCCCTGTGGGCAGTGTAAATTTGGCATTTTTAAAAGAATATATGCGATTTGCTGATTTAGCTAAAAACGAATAAAAACAGGAGTTGATAATGTTTTTTCTTATTAAAAAAATAGCTATGATTCTTGGAATGTTTTTGTTGGTTTTATCTTTGCCGGCCCTGGCCCAGGATACAGTTGTGCAAATTCAAATAGAGGGCAATAGTTTGATAAGCGATTCAAAAGTAATGTCTGAAATACGTTCTAGGGTAGGGCAGCGGTATAGCCAGCAGGCGGTAAACGAAGACATAAAAAATCTTTATCAGACAGGTTTTTTCCAGGATGTAGCAGTAGAAACCGAAGAAACCCTCGAAGGGATGCGCCTAATTTACAGGCTCACTGAAAAGCCGCTTATTAATTCAATAACCTTACAAGGGCAGAGGCGTATTCGGGAGCGCCAGATTCTGGAAGAGATTATTTTGGAAGAGGGTGGTTTTTTTGACGAATATAAGCTGCGTCAGTCAATCAATAAGATAGAAGATTTATACAGTAAACGTGGATTTTCCCGGGCAAAAATTGATTATCAGCTAGAAACTGTAGATGAAGATGCAGTAGACCTAACCATAACCATAGAGGAAGATGTTGTAGTTAAAGTAAGGGCGGTAGATGTTGATGGTAATGAAAATTTTTCTGACAACAGAATAAGAAAGCTAATGAGAACCAGGCGGGCCTGGTTATTTAACCGGGGTATTTTCCGGGAAAGAGAATTTGAAGATGATTTAAGAAGGATAAGTAGTTTTTACCGCCAAGAGGGATTTACCGACGTTTCTGTAGAGCCGGATGTTGAATACCGAAAAGACGGAGTTTATATAACTATAAAAATTAATGAAGGAAGTCGTTACTATGTTGGTGAAGTACAGGTAAGAGGCAACAGGGATATTTCCGAAGCAAATATCTACGCTGCCCTTTCGCTGTCTGAAGATGATGTTTTTAGTGAACTTTTAGTTTATCAGGGTGCGTCTGAAATTAGGCAGCTCTATGTGGATAGAGGCTATATTTTTGCCCAGGCAGATCCGGTAAGCGTTTTGAATTTGGAAACCGGAAAAGTTGATGTAACTTACAATATTACCGAAAGCCATATCGCTCATATCGAAGAGATAAGAATAAAAGGTAATGTAAAAACTAAAGACAGGGTTATCAGAAGAGAATTAAAGGTTTATCCGGCAGAGCGGTTTGACGGGGCAAGGCTTCGGGAAAGCCGCAGAAATTTAGAAAATTTAGGTTTTTTTGAAGATATAAGAATTAGTACTGAGCCGGGTACGGACAAAGATAAGGTTAACCTTGAAATAGAAGTTCAAGAGGCGAAAACAGGATATTTTAGTTTCGGCGGCGGCTACAGCTCTATTGATGAGTTTATTGGTTTCGTTGAGTTACGCCAAAGGAATTTTGATTATAAAAACTGGAGGACTTTCACCGGAGCCGGCCAGGATTTATCTTTGAAAGCTAGCATGGGAACTATTACTGACCGTTACCAATTAAGTTTTACCAATCCCTGGATTTTTGATGTTCCGGTATCTTTTGGTTTTGACGCTTATCGAAAAGGCCACGACAAAGACGATAGCGCTGGCTACGCTTATTCAGAAAGGGTAACCGGCGGGACTTTGCGTTTAGGTAAAAGGCTTACTGATAGGATTAGGGGCAGGGTTGCTTACCGCTTTGACAATGTAAAAATTAGTGATGTTGCAGATGCCAGCCAACCAATAAAAGATGAGGAAGGTGAGCATAACTTAAGTAGCGCTGAGCTTTCATTGGTTTACGATAGCCGCGACAGGGTTTTCGCGCCAAGTTCAGGAATTTATTTTTCTAACTCTTTTCAATTAACCGGTTCATTTTTAGGGGGAGATAAGGATTTTACTAAATTTTTTAGCCGCTTGAGCCTTTATTTTCCTCTTTTTAATGAATCAGTTTTAGAAACCCGGTTTAGGGCCGGCTTTGCCGATCCTTTTTCCGGAACCAAAAGAGTTCCTATTTATGAAAGGTTTTTTGCCGGCGGCGCCGCCACAGTTAGAGGTTACCGGGAGAGAAAAGTAGGGCCCGTTGATGAAAGAAATGACCCTCTTGGCGGTGAAGCTTTATTTGTTGCTAACTTAGAATATACTTACCCTTTAGCTGATTTTTTAAAAGTTGCCGCTTTTTATGATATCGGCAATGCATGGGAGAAAAGCAGTAATTTTTTTAGGACAGAAGAAGATAGGAAAGATTTCTATTCGAGTGTTGGCATGGGTTTGAGGGTCAGGACTCCGATTGGCCCGATAAGCGTAGATTACGGCTGGCCGCTTGATGTTGAGCCGGGAGAAACAAGTAAAAGTGGTAGATTCCATTTTAACGTAAGTAGAGATTTTTAAAGAGGCCGCTGCAAAACCTACAAAATAGATTAGCGACCACTAAGTTCTCCTAATAGCTCTTAACAATAAGTTTCAGGTTCCGAATAAGAAACGATTAACAACTGAATGGGGAGGTTTAAAGATGAAGAAGATTTTAATTATTAGTTTGGGTTTATTTTTCTTTTCAGGTTTAGGTATTTCCGGCTTTGCCGCTGAACTCAAAATAGGCTATGTTAACACTATTGAGGTATTCAATGAATATCAGCGCACCAAGGACCAAGAGGAGCAGCTAGAGACAAAAAAAGAAGAAGTGACTAAAATTTTACAAGCTAAGGAAAAAGAAATAAGGGATGCTCAAGGCAAGCTAGAGGTATTAAGGGAAGACCAGCGAGAGGAAGAAATAAAAAAATTACAGGCGAAGATGCACCAATACAGAGACTTACGTCAAAAAGAACTTGAAGGTGTTCAGGAAAAAAGAGACCAGATGATGCGGGATATAGTGGAAGACATTGATCAGGCGATAAAAGACTACGCTCAAAAAAATAATTATGATTTAATAGTTAACGGTAACAGCGTTTTGTATGCGCCTGACAATAAAGACTTAACCGATGAAATCCTTAAAATTATCAATCAGGCCTACGGAAGAAGAAGACGGAGATGAAATATAAGTTATCAGAAATATGTCAAGCGGTTGGCGGCAAGCTGGTGGGGGACCCTGATACTATAATTACCGGAATAGCCGGAATCAAGGAAGCTGCTGAAGGTGATATAACTTTTTTAGCTAATCCCAGATATGCTTCTTTGGTGGAGGTAACAAAAGCTTCGGCAATAATCGCTTCTCATGATTTTTTTTCCCAAAAGCCCCTGATTAAGGCTGACAATCCTTCTTTGGCTTTTGCTAAGGCGGTAGGTTTAGTTGCCGGTCAAAAAGTTAAGCACCCAAAAGGAATTTGCCCTGATTCATTTATCGATAAAGGAGCAAAACTTTTTCCGTCTGTTTCAGTCGGGGCTTATGCTGTTATCGAAGAAGGTGCTCAGTTGGGAGAGGGTTCTGTTGTTTATTCCGGTTGTTTTATCGGGCAGGGTGTAAAAATAGGCAGGAATTGTTTGATTTACCCTAACGCGACAGTCAGGGAAGGAACAAAAGTCGGCGATAATGTAATCATTCATTCGGGTGCTGTGATTGGAAGTGATGGTTTTGGTTTTGCCGGTGTAGGAGGTTCTCAGGAAAAAATTCCTCAGGTAGGAATAGTTGTTATTGAGGATAATGTTGAGATAGGCGCCAACGTTACCATAGATAGGGCTCGCTTTAGCCAAACAGTGATTGGAGAAGGAACTAAAATTGATAACTTAGTGCAAATAGCTCATAATGTTCAGATAGGCAAAGATTGTATAGTTGTAGCACAAGTTGGTATATCCGGCAGTACAGTAGTCGAGGATGGGGTTATTTTAGCCGGACAAGCTGGTATTGTCGGCCATATTAAGATTGGCAAGGAAGCTATTGTTGCCGCTCAAGCCGGAGTAACTAAATCTGTTCCGCCCCGGGTAAAAGTTTCCGGGTATCCTGCTAAGCCACACGAAAAGGCCGCTAGAGTTAATGCCTGTCTCCAGCGGTTACCGGAATTGGCTAAAAAAATAAAAGAGCTCGAAACTAAAATAAAAAAATTAGAAGAAAAGGAAAAGTAGAATTATGGAAAAGCAAAAAACTATAAGAAATAAATTTTCACTTCAAGGCAAAGGTCTTCATACCGGCGAAGAGGCAAGGCTTGAGTTTTTACCGGGGCCAGTGAATACCGGTATTGTTTTTATTAAGCAGGATAGTAATCCGCCGGTTTTAATTAAAGGAGATTCTTATTCTTTGGCAAGCCTTGAGAAGTTTCCGCGCCGGACATCTATTGGTTCCGGCG
Organism: Candidatus Omnitrophota bacterium; assembly: GCA_003565945.1. Classification (GTDB taxonomy): domain Bacteria; phylum Omnitrophota; class Gorgyraeia; order Duberdicusellales; family 4484-171; genus PXAH01. The sequence goes on along the minus strand of PXAH01000133.1, from coordinate 13,260 downwards.
ACAACTACATTCAAACCGTAGAACATCTTATGGCCTCTTTATCGATTCTAGGTATAGATAATATTCAGATAAATATATGGGGGAGTGAAATACCCGGTTTAGATGGAAGCGCTAAGGAGTTTGTTGATCAGATTAAAAAAGCGGAGATAGCTACTCAGGAGGCAGTTAAAGATATTTTTGCTCCAAAGAGTTCAATTTGGCTTGAAGAGGGAGATGCTTCGGTAGCAGTTTTGCCTTCTGATAAGTTTCGGATTTCCTATCTCCTAGATTATGGCCAATCAAGTATTGGGTCTGGTTTTGTGGATATAGTTTTAAACGGGTCAGAAAAAGAAGACTTTTATCAGGCAAGAACCTTTTGCCTGCAAAATGAAGTAGACGGTTTGTTAAAAATGGGCCTGGGCAAAGGCGCTGACTATAAAAACACTTTAGTGGTTTCAGAGAAGGGCGTAGTAAATAATAAATTAAGGGTTTCTGAAGAATTTACCAAACATAAAGCTTTGGATTTGGTTGGTGATCTTTATCTAGCCGGGCCTTTAAAAGCGCATATTGTGGCCATAAAAAGCGGCCACTCCTTAAACATTAAATTATTGGAAAAAATACGCAGGCATAAAGAAAAGGCAAAAAGTGCCGGGGTAGCTTCGGTAGCCAGTTATATACCCGGGGAAGGTGAGCTTGATGCTGAGGAAATAATGAAAATATTACCTCATCGCTATCCTTTCTTGTTGGTAGATAGAATTATTGACCTGGAGAAAGGTAAAAGAGCTGTAGGTATTAAAAATGTAACTATCAACGAGCATTTTTTTCAGGGCCATTTTCCCGGTAAGCCAGTTATGCCGGGAGTTCTTTTGGTTGAAGCAATGGCACAGGTGGGAGGGGTTTTAATGCTTGCTTGCCCTGAGCATAGTGGTAAATTAGCTTATTTTATGGCAGCCGAAAAAGTTAAATTCAGAAAAACTGTTTTGCCTGGCGACCAATTAATTTTAGAGGTAAAAACACTTAAAATTCGCAGTCGAACCGGTAAAGTCGCGGGCACCGTTAAAGTCAATGATAAGGTAGTGGCTGAAGCGGAGCTTATGTTTTCATTGATTTGATTTCTTTTAGGAGTTTTTGTTTGAGCATCAATGAAAAAAAATATTGATTCAAGAGCTATAGTGGGTTCTTCGGCAAAGATAGCCGAAGGAGTGAAAATTGGCCCTTATGCTATCATCTCAGAAGATGCTGAGATTGGAGAGGGTACGGTAGTTGAGGCCTTCGCTCAAGTTCTAGGCTTTACAAAAGTTGGCTCTGATTGCCATATTTTTTCTCAGGCGGTTGTAGGCAGCATTCCTCAAGATCTAAAATATAAAGGAGATAAGAGTTATCTGGTCATCGGCAACAACAACCGGATCAGAGAATTTGTTACTATAAATCCCGGCACTGAGGAAGGCACCAAAACTATAATTGGCAATAATAATTTAATCATGGCGTATTCTCATATAGCCCACGATTGTGTTATTGGCAATAATAATGTTTTAGCTAATAATGCCACTTTGGCCGGGCATGTTGAGGTTGGTAACAACGCGGTGATAGGCGGGGTTACAGCAGTGCACCAGTTTTGCCGGTTGGGGGACTATTCTATCGTTGGGGGTTGTTCAAAGGTGGTAAAAGATATACCTCCGTATTCGATGTGTGATGGGCATCCAGCTGTAGTCAGGGCTTTGAATTCATTGGGATTAAAACGAAAGCATTTTTCACCTGAGGTAGTGGGTGACTTAAGAAAAGCTTTTAGAATACTTTTTTTTAGTAACCATACCTTTGGGCAGGCAAAAAAAATTGTAGCTGAATCAGTTAATTTATCAGAACAGGTCAAAACATTACTTGATTTTCTGACATCTTCCAAAAGAGGCGTGAGCCGGATGAAGAACTGAATCCGCCCCCACACCAATTGTAGTGGTTGCGTTATTTACTCAATTGGTGTGGGGTTAATTCGACTAAGCCCTTGACAGGCAATATATTGCCTGTCAAGGGCAAGTCTCATTAAAATGAAAATAGGCATTATTGCTGGAAACAGAAACCTTCCTATACTTCTAGCCAAAAGGCTCAGTCAAAACAATCAATTTAAAAAAGTTACCGGGGTTTGTTTTCGTGGTGAAACTTCGCGCCATTTTTCCCGATTTGTCAATAAAGCGATTTGGGTTGAAGTGGGGAAACTAGGTATGCTGAGAGAAGCAATCAAAAAAGAAGGGATCAAGGATTGGATTATGGCCGGCCAGATTAACCCTTTGAGTATTTTTAAGAAAAAAAAGTGGGATAATGAGTTTAAGCAATTAGCCGGAGAAGGAGTTAATTTTTGCCCTCATAATATTTTCAGGGCAGTCATTGATTATCTAGAAAAGGAAGGTGTGAAATTTATTAACTCTACGCTTTATCTAAAAAATGATTTAGCTGAAGGTGGCTTGATGAATAACCTTTGTTTGCCGGAGCCGGTAAAGCAAGATTTGGAATTTGGTGTGAGTAAAATATCTAAATTTGTTGAGTTAGATATCGGCCAGACTTTGGTAGTCAAGAATAAGGCGGTTGTGGCTTCAGAATCGTTAGAGGGAACCGACAACACCATTAAAAGGGGATTTCGGTTATCCGGTTATGGCGCCGGGGTTATTAAATTTGCCAAGTCCGGGCAAGATTTAAGGTTTGATGTTCCGGTTGTTGGTATTTCCACCTTAAAACTACTAAGAAAAATACGGGCCTCTTTCTTAGTCCTGCAGAGTGGTAAAACTATAGTCCTTGAGAAAGATAAATTTTTGGATTTAAGCCGGAATTGGAGAATCCCCGTAATTGGCGCTTAAGAAACGGCTTAAATTTAGTTTTAAAATAAAAATATGAAGCGGTTAATTATTATATTATGTTTATTTTTCTTTTCTGCGGCTGCCTTTTTAAAGAGTGATTCGGGTGAAAAAGATTTTTTAAGCCAGGCAGCTGCTTTGAAGGAGTTATTTCAGTACCAGCAGGCTATAGAGGTTTTAGAGCGCTCAGGCCGCCAAGATGATCCTTTGGTAGTAAGCTATTTAGCCAGGCTTTTTTATTTATCCGGAGAAAGTGATAAGGCTTTTAAGCTGATTTATTCTATCGCGGAGAAAGACTGGCGTGATTATTTGTATTTGGGTTTATCCGCTGAAGATTTGGGTTATATCGAAAAAGCTGTAAACGCTTATCAAAGTTCTTTGAATCTGCGAAAAAATAGCCCGGCTTTAATGCGTTTAGGAAAAATATACCGCCAGAAAAAAGATTGGACGCAAGCTGTAGCTTTCTTTCGGGAGTTGACTAACTATGACTCTAGCATAAGGATAGCTCACTACTATTTAGGGCAGTCTTTTAATGAGCTAGGCCGGGCTGAAGAAGCGTATAGGTATTTATCCAGAACTGTAAACTTTTACCCTCATAGCAAAGAAGCAAGAAAACAGCTTGAGAAAGCAAGAGACGCGTTAGGTAAAGATTTTTTTGTTGAACAAAGGCGGCTGCGGGAAAAAAGAAGAAGAGAGGTAGCTTTGTCTTCTTACAAAGAAGAAAAAGAGGCGCCTTTGGTACGTATCGGCATTGCTTTTGGGCTTGACCGTTTTTCTTTTCGGTCCTCAAGTAATTTTCAGATCAGAAGCGGTGATTCTTCTTACCAAGCTGACAGCAATACTTTTTACACTCTAAAGGCTAAAGGCGGAGAACTTTTCTTGTTGGATAGGGAAAGCGGCCAAAAGTATAGTAGTTTTTCATCTGAGGCCGAAATTATCCCGCTGAAAAGCGGCAAACGGGTTCATCCTTTTTATGTCTTAGATGTGGTTTATGGGAGAAAGGATTTTTGGCATACAGTTATCGATAGAGGGTATCGAGGAAGCCTTAAAGCTTTCTTGAAAGATGGGCAGATTGTCTTGGTAAATATTCTAAGTGTTGAGGAGTATCTTTACGGAGTGCTGGCGGCAGAAATTCCTCCCCGTTCCGGCAAGGAAGCCTTAAGGGCTCAGGCTATCTTAGCTCGAAGTTTAGTTTTACGCGGGAGGGGCAGGCATCAAGGGGAAGGTTTTGATTTTTGCGCGGATATTCATTGTCAGGTTTATCATGGAATGTCAGCTGAAACCAAAACAACTATAAACGCGGTAGATGCTACCAGAGGAGAGGTTGTCACCTACGAGGGAGAAATTCCCGAGATATTTTATCATTCTAATTGTGGTGGCTGCCTTTCCGCCGATGTTTTTGGCCAGAAAAATTATTTAGCTTCCGGGCCGGATTCAAAAGATGAAAGCCTTCCTTATTCCGCTTACGGAAAGGAAATGTGGTTTGTTGATTATCCTAACAGCTTTTGCGCTTCTGGAAGGCCTAATTTTCGTTGGCAAAGAATTTATGATTCTGAAGATTTTCAGTTAGTTTTTGGATTGGGTTTAGAAGATTTTGAAGGCATTGATGCTCGGCAAAGAGAAGGCTGTTTTCGTTACAGCAGAATTAACGCTCTCTGGAAGCAAAAAACAGTTTCCTTAGAGAGCGGGCTTAGGATTAGGAATTACTTTGACCGTTTGCGCAGCAGCGCTTTTCGGGTAGAATTAAAAAAGAAAGGCCTAAATCAGCCTAATATGCTCATTTTTTGGGGAGCTGGCTTTGGCCACGGCTCCGGCCTTTGTCAGGAAGGTGCTATGGGTATGGCTGATTCCGGATACACTTACAAAGAAATACTGAGCCATTATTATCCTAAGGCAGTTTTGGAAAAACGTTATTAGGGTTAGAAAGAGTAAACAGAAACCAGAGGGGTAAGTAGCCGAGTAGAGAGTTGGAAAGGGCGAAAAATCCGAAAATCACCCGTCTATATAAATTATTATGGTGGCGGGCGTGCTTCGAATTTTTCATCTTTCTGGTTACTGTATCCTGGTTACTGGTTTCTAATCCTTACAAACATATTACACGAGGAGCGAGTTATTGTTATTTCACGCAGAAGTGTAAATATTATTCTTGATTTGCTTATTCATCTTATTCTTACCTTTGAGGTATCTTTAATTGCTTGGCTAAAATCCGGCAGTGTTTTTTCTGTTTTAGCAGCTTTTCTAGGAGGTATTTTAATTGATATTGATCACTTAATTGATTATTTTATTCATTTTCGCAAACTAGAACTTAAAAGTTTATTGGCTTTCCCTTATCAGCAAACTAAAAGTGTTTATTTAATTTTTCATTCTTGGGAGTTGGTAATTTTGGTTGGGGTTTTTTCATTTTTTTACCCTTCTCTTCTTTTAAGAGTTTTTGTTTTTTCCTGGGGGTTGCACCTTTTTGTGGATAATATCGACGGGTTCAAAAGAAAAGGTTTTAACCATTATTTTTTTCTTTTTCGCCTGGCCAAAGGTTTTAGCGTTGATAAGCTAAAAGGCTTTATTCCCACCTGAAACCCTTCTGTTGATTTCAGTAATCGACCTCGATTTTATTCTAAAATGGGGGCATTTTAGTGAGTTTTGTTTGGCAAGCTTTTGGATGCAAGAGGTTAGCGGGAGCGTTCAAGGTTTTGCAAGTTTTCCAGATTTGGTTATCTTCCATGCAAAGGTAGATTGGCGTTTTTTGGTCAAATTTCCCTATCCATTTAAGGATTTTAGCATAAATCTTTTTTCGTAAGAAGAGTGGATATCTTAGTTTTTTATCTTTCCCCAGAAGTAATTCTCCGTAAAAGATATTACTTTGGGGGAAACGCTGTTCAGCTATTGATTTGAGAGCGCGGTTGCATCGGAGAGTACCTAAGCTTATCCAAGCAAAAGGGGGCCTCAGGCGCTGGTAGAGTTTTTCGGTCAGGGCTCGGTATTCTTTTTCCCAGCCAGAGTAATAAATTATCGGGTCAAAATGAAAGCCTACCCTAAAGCCCGCCTTTTGGGCTTTAGATGCCGCGTTAAGCCTTTGATTTAGACTGGCTGTTCCTTTTTCTTGGCCGGCAATAATTGTTTGCGGATTCAAGGACCAGGAGATGATTATGTTAGGGGAAGGTTTTGATTTTAAAATATTTTGTATATTATTACTTTTAGTTTTAAATTCAAAAAAAACTTTTTTCTCTCTAAAGTAGGGTATAAGCTGTAAGCTGTATTCAGTTATATCGTCTAAAGCCAAGGAGTCTGAAAATTCGCCGGTTCCAATCCTGATTGGTTTTTTTAGCTTTTTTTCCAAATGATTAAAACTGTCAAAGAATCTTTCCAGATTTGCGGGCAGAACTATTCCGGCAGAATTAGTGTATTGCTGTAGAAAGCAATAAGAGCAGTCAAAGGGGCAGCCAAAACCGAGATTAAATATCCAATAACCGCATCGCAGGTGGTGCTTTGTGCAGGGGCAGGGTTTGATAAAATCTTCTATTTCGTTGGTAATAAAAATTTCCGGCTTTTTTAGCTCAGCTATTCTGAAATTATTTCCTTGCTGGTGTTTTTTGAGGGAAGGAATTCTTCTTGTTTCGGAGCCGGAAAATTTCTTTTTAAGATTAGTGATTAGATAGCTATTTTCAGTTTCTTTTTCAAGAAAAATTTTAACTGGCTTAAATTTTCCGGAAACTTTCCAGTTATCGTTAAGTGGTTTTTTCACTTGACTTAGAAATACATTTTCCTTTTTAAAGCCCGGACGGTCATAAGTTAAGGGGAAGCGGTAGCGCAGAAGCGTGTTTTTTAAGGCGAAAAAAATATTTTTTCCTTCAAAGCCTTTCTTTGTTTTTAAGCTACTTATGACTTCAGCCGGCGGCTTATTTTGCCTTTTTCCAATCTCAAAGATCAATCTTTCTATTTCCCGGTATTGATTGAGGCCCATCGAAAAAGCGAATTTTTTCTCTATTTTTTCTTTTAATTTTTTATCCATTAGTAGTTGGCGTATTTATCAATAGTTTTTTGGTATTCTCTTGCCAGTTCATTTTGTTTTCTCTTTTTGGCTCCCTGGATTAAAATTGAACATTTATTTTTAAGTTGATTGCAAGCTATTTGGCGTGTCTGGTTATCAAGGTTTTTATCTTTGATTATCTTCTCTAAGGCTTTAACCCGGAATCTATCCATTGCCGGATATTTTTTTGATTGTTGGCTTGGATGCCCTCCTTCTTTTATTGTTAAATATTCCGGAACAAGAAATACTTTATATTTAGAGGTTGCTCTCAGCCAAAAATCATAATCTTCGCAGGCGGGGAAGCTCTGGTCAAAGAACCCCACACTTTGAAAAACTTCTTTTTTTATTACCGCGGTTGAAATACTGACCAGGCAAAGGCAGGCGGCTTCTTTAAATATTGAACCGGAAGGTTTTTTATGCCGTTTTTTTTGCGGCAGTATTTTTCCCATGCGGTACCAAATTTCTTCAGTATGAAATATTTTATATTCAGGGTTTTTTTTGATATATTCAAAAACAACTTCTAGTTTATTTCTTCGGAAGCGGTCATCAGAGTCTAAAAAACAAATATATTTTCCCCTTGCTTTTTTAATCCCTAAATTTCTTGCCGCGGCCGGGCCCTGGTTTTTTTGATAAAAGTATTCTATTTCAGGCAGACAGTAGTTTTTTATTAGCTGGCTGGTTTTATCGGTTGAACCGTCATCGGCAATAATCAATTGGTAATCGTGAAAGCTTTGGGCCAGCACTGATTCGATAGCTATTTTTAAGAATTCTCGCCGGTTGTAGGTAGGGATAATTACGCTAAAGAAAGGTTTTTTCTTCATTTCAGTTTGTAGTTGTAGTTAGCAGTTGGTAAATAGTATTGCCTAAAGTCGGGGGCCAAATAAAAAAAATTGCTATTTCTTTTTTGTTTTAATTGAAGAATACTTTTTTTTAATTTTTGGGCATAGCCGCTATATTTTTTTTGGCTGCGGTAAACATCTAATAATTGCTCTTTCTTTTCGGGAAGATTTTCTCCGACTTTCTTGATTAAAGCGTTAAAATTTCCCATTTTTGCGTGATAGAGCTCAACATTAAATGTTTTTATTTTTTTCGGTAAAAGGCTTAAAATTTCCGGCAGGTTACTTAGATAAGGAATGAACGGCCCCATATGTATTCTCAGTTTTATTTTTTTTGTTTTAATTTCCTTTATGGTATCCAGGCGGGAATTAAGGCTTGATGAACCCGGTTCGAGGATATTAATTATTTTTTGAGAAGCTAAGTTTAGGGTAAAATAAATTTCATTTTCTTTGTTTTGAGAGATTATTTCTAAATATTCTTTTATCAGGGAGGATTTAGTTAAGATTAGGCAGGGTATTTGTTTCTTTAATAAAATGTCTAAAATTTTTTTTGTGATTCGGTATTTTTTTTCAATTTCCTGGAAGCACTCTACGGTTGAGCCGAGCAAAATTTTTCTTGGGCGGATATTTTTCAATTCTTTTTCTAGAACCGAGGGGGCGTTGATTTTTACCCCTAAAGAATTTTTAATTTTTTGCTTCCGGATGTTTTTATTTTTTTGGGCATAGCAATAAAGGCAGCCAAAGCCGCAGCCACGGTAAGGGTTAATGACGTAATCAGCTAAGCTGATTTGGGTAGGTGCCAGGACTCTTTCGGTTATTATCTGTTTTGTTTCCAAGACTAAGAAACTCCTTGGTAAGACAGGTTATTAATAAAGGCCTTAGTGTAGGGTATTTTTTCCCCTTGGATAACCTCAATCAGCGAACTTACTCTTTTTAGGGCGGTTTCTTTTGACCGCTCATTTTGCCGGAAATTTTTCATGTAGTCGATAAAAGGATTGACTTGAGCTATTTTTGGTATTACTTTTTTATTTTTTAGGATAAAGTTAACAGTATCGGCAAAATCTTTTTTGCCTTCACCGGGGTATCCTAAAATTAAGCTTATTTCAAAATGAATCCCGGCTTTATTTAGGATTCTAAAGAAAGCCAGTGCGTCTGAGGCGGTAAGTTTTTTATTCATTAACTTAAGTACTTTATCAGAGCCGCTTTCTAAGCCAATAAATATATTGTAGCAGCCGCTTTTCTTTATTAGCTTCGCTAAGCTTAGAGGCAAATTCTTGCTGGCCCGGAATTGCGCTTCCCACTTTATGTCCATTTTATTTTTTATTAGTAAGCGGCAGAACTTCTCCAGCCACCGATGGCTATGGTTTAGGAAGGAATCAGAAAAAATAAAATTATTAGTGTTGTATTTTTCTTTTAGGTAACTGATCAGCCCCAAGATATATTCAGGTGAGTGACAGCGAAATTTTTCATAAAGAAAGCGCTCCCCGCAAAAATTACAGTTAAACTTACATCCGCGGGAAGAAAATAAAGGCAGCTGTTTTAAGTTGCCGGGTAAATAGAGTGAATCGAAGTTATAAAAGGGGAGTGAATCCAGGTCCTTTATCTGCGTGAAGCGGTGGATTTTTTGGGAGCTGCCATTTAAAATTTCAGCTAAGGCTTTTTCACCTTCGCCGATTACCCAGTATTCTTCTTGGTTCAAGGCTTCGTTTTTTTCTAAAAGAAAAGTGCTTGGGCCTCCGAATATAATTTTTTTCTTAGGATAAAGCCTTTTTATTTTTTTTGCCAGGGAAAAAGAGAAATCTAAGTTACGTTCAAAGATTGAGAAACCGATAAAATTACTTTTTTCTACTTCCCTGCAGATGTTTTTTAAAATATGTGGGTATTGTTTTTCTACTATTGCAAATAGACTTTTTTCCCATTTTTTATTTAGCGTGAGCCATCTTTTTTGATTTAACGAAAGGGCTTTGAATATGATTTGGTTTAAATCGATTATCTTACTTTTAATTTTTTCTTTTTTTAGATAACTTTGAAGAAAGGCAAGAGAAAGCGGGGGCTTTAACCATACCGGCGGAGGCTGAATTATATGGACTGTTTCTTTCATATCTGTATAATTATAACATAACAGGCATTGCTATGTTAAACTCTATGTTTGATGTTTTCCAAAATTAACAGGTTTTAAAGGATACTTGCCTAAAGTAAAAATGACTAAATCCTTATACATCCATATTCCTTTTTGTCAAAGCCGCTGTTTTTATTGTGATTTCTACAGCACGGCGGGCCGGAATGATTTAGCTCCTTCTTTTGTTGATGCTTTATCCGGAGAAATAGAATTACTGGAGCCGGGCTTTGAAACTATATATATAGGAGGGGGCACACCCACTGCCTTAGATACGAGGCTTTTGAAGAAATTATTTCAGAAAATGGGCAAAATTATTGCTGGCGCCAAGGAATGTACAGTTGAAGCTAACCCGGAGAGCTTAAGCAAAGAAAAAATAATCTTATTGCGGGATTTGGGTATAAACAGAATAAGCATAGGATGTCAATCTTTTAACCAAAATAAGCTAAAATTTTTAGGACGCGCTCACACTTCTAATCAGGCTGAGACTGCCGTTCTGAATGCCGAAAAAAATGGTTTTAAAAATATAAGTATTGATTTAATCTTTGGGTTACCGGGAGAGGCCTTAAGTGTTTGGGAAAATGATTGTAAACAGGCCATAAACCTTCCGATAAGCCATTTATCTCTTTATATGTTGACCTATGAAAGCGGAACTCTTTTGTTTGAGTTTTTAAAGAGAAAAGAGTTTTATCCTTTAGATGACGGGAAAGTGGCTCTGATGTATAGACGGGCAATTGAGATAGCCGCTCAAAAAGAAATTAAGCAATATGAAATTTCAAATTTTGCTAAGGAGGGTTTTTACTGCCGTCATAATATGAAGTATTGGGAGAACGAGCCATACTTAGGCTTGGGACCTTCGGCAGTTTCTTTTGAAGGAAGAAGAAGGCGGAAGAATATTTCTTCCTTGAAAGATTATATAGCTTCTGTAAAGAAGGACGGTAAAAAATGGGATTTTTCTGAACAGCTTTCTGCCCTGGAAAGCGCCAAAGAAACAGCGTCCCTAAAGATTAGGACAATTGAAGGTGTAAATTTTAACTGGTTTCGGCAAAAAACCGGTTTTGATTTATCTAGGCTCAAAAAAGAAACTTTAGCTGAATTGGCAAAAAAAGGGTTAATTCGGTACAGTTTAAGCGGAGAAGAGATAAGTCTTACAGGCAAAGGTATTTTATTTGCTGATACTGTTTCAAGCATGCTTCTTTAACAGCAGGGAGCAAGCCAAAAAAGTTATTATTTGGAAAGGCTTTTCCAAATAATAATTACCCCCTTAACCTTAAACGTAGAACGTAGAACGTCAAGCATTACATTTTTTTCTTTTTTTTTCTTGACAAATATATCTTTTATAGTAATATCGAAAAGTCAGTCCTTTCTTCTAAGAAAATTAACAGTAAATTGAGCGGCAGGTATTTTACGTATGCCTGGATAGCTCAGGGGTAGAGCGCGTCCTTGGTAAGGACGAGGTCATGGGTTCAATTCCCATTCCAGGCTTAATGAGGCTTGTAAGCCTGGAAGTAAGCTAAAATTAAATGTTCACTAAAGTTGAGCGGGGGAGTTTTAACCCCAGCTTTTTTATTTTTCTATAACTTATTATGAGAGAATTAATTGCATTAAAGTGTACAAGTTGTAGCCGTAAAAATTACTATACGACTAAAAACAAAACGTTGCATCCTGAAAAGTTTTCTATAAAAAAATATTGCCGTTTTGAGCGTAAGCATACTATACACAAGGAAGCAAAACCTAAGTAGCTCTTAGCTAAGCAGCGAGTTACTAAGAGCCAAGAGCTAAGAACCAAGAGCCATTTTAGGCGAGTAGCTCAATTGGCAGAGCACCGGTCTCCAAAACCGGGGGTTGCAGGTTCAACTCCTGTCTCGCCTGTGTTTGTAGGTAAAAAGATTGGTTGTGTTCTTTAATAGAGCCTTGAGGCAGTACATTAGTAAACGTTGGAACAAATGTAAGCAGTTGAGGCAAGTGGAACAATAGAAAAATATTCAAGTAGAGGCAAGATGATTCAAAAAATAAAGGGTATACCTAAGTTCTTTCGGCAAGTTAGAGAAGAGGTAAAAAAGGTACACTGGTCTTCGCGGAAGGAAGTTATATCTGCCAGTTTTATTGTGGTGGTGGTAGCCGGGATCTTAACCGTTTATATTTGGGCTGTAGATATGGGTTTTTCTACATTAATGAAATTATTTATGGGGTAGAATTTAGTGATGAGGTGGTATATAGTACATACTTTAAGCGGTGCCGAAGATAAAGCTAAGTCTAATCTGGAAGCAAAAATCAAAGCTAATGATTATAGTAAATTTATCGATAAGGTAGTTATTCCTAAGGAGCAGGTAAGTGAAGTCAAATTTGGCAAAAAGAGGGTTTTGGAAAGAAAGTTTTTCCCGGGCTATATTTTGGTTCACATGGAAATGAATGATGACAGCTGGCTTTTTGTCAAAAATACTCCGGGGATAACCACCTTTATTGGGCCTAGAAGAAAGCCTCTGGCAATATCAGAACAAGAAGTCGATAAAATATTAAGTAAAGCAAAAGAAAGCGAAGACAGGCCGGCTCCGAAAGTTAGTTTTGAAGCCGGAGAAAGCATTAGAGTTGGCGAAGGGCCCTTTGTTAATTTTACAGGAGTAGTTGAAGAAGTTTATCCAGAAAAAGGAAAAGTAAAGGTAAATGTTTCAATATTTGGCAGGACTACTCCAGTAGAATTAGAATTTTGGCAGGTAGAAAAAATATAGAAAATAGAAGTTAGAAGAGAGAAGGTAGAAGATGGCTAAGAAAAAAAAGAAACAACCAGTAGGGCAAATTAAATTGCAGATTCCAGCCGGTAGTGCCAACCCGGCGCCTCCGGTAGGGCCGGCACTCGGGCAACACGGTGTTAATATTATGGAGTTTTGTAAGGCTTTCAACGAAGCCACAAAACAAAAAGAGGGGATAGTCCTGCCAGTTATAATTAATGTTTACAAAGATAGAAGTTTTGATTTTACGGTGAAAAGCCCTCCGGTAGCTTTTTTGTTAAAGAGGGCGGCTAATTTAGCAAAGGCTTCTTCAGAGGCTGGAAAGCAAATTATCGGAGAAGTAAAAAAGTCAGATGTTGAAAACATAGCCAAAGAAAAATTACCCGACTTAAACACAACAGACATAAAGCAGGCTATGAAGATAGTTGAGGGAACAGCGAGAAGCTGCGGGATAAAAGTCAAATGAAGCTTAGGCTTACGAAGCCCGAAGGGCGAGCATAAGGCTTTAGCTAAATTTGACCCTTGACAATTTTCATTTATTAATACTTGAAAATTTGTCAAGGGGTTAATTCGACTAAGCCCTTGACATCTTCGATGCCAAGGGCAAGTCTTATTAAAAATGAAGCGCGGAAAAAATTACAAAAAAAGAGTAGAATTACGTGAATCGGATAAGGCTTATTCGCTTGAAGAGGCTGTTGGCATCTTAAAGTCATATCCACCTATAGGTTTTGAT
>PXAH01000117.1 GCA_003565945.1 Candidatus Omnitrophota bacterium | reverse complement strand
GGTAGTATCATTACGATTAAGGGGTTAAATCCCTCCGGCATAACCGAAAATCCCAGTATTTGGCCAAAACCAAAAAGCTCACGCAGAGAGCTTAATATCAATAATCCCCAGCAAAAACCTACACCCATTCCTAAGGCATCAAGAAGAGAGCTAGATATTTTACTTTTAGAAGCAAAAGCCTCGCAGCGGCCAAGTATTATGCAGTTTACAATGATTAGCGGCACATAAGGGCCAAGCTCACGGCTAATCGAGAAAAAGAAGGCCTTTAAAACGATGTCAACAATTGTTACAAAGGTGGCAATTATTACAGTATAAACCGCAATTCTTACTTGAGAGGGAACAGCTTTTTTAATCAAAGAAACAACAAGTTCTGAGAAAAAAAGAACAAAAATTACCGCCAGCCCCATAGCTAGTCCGTTTAAGGCGGTAGTCGTAACCGCGAGTGTTGGGCACATTCCCAGGAGTTGGCGGAAAATAGGATGTTCATGCCAGATTCCCTTTAGTATCTGATTGTGTTTATTTTTCATTTTAATTTTTGACGTAACCGGCTCGCTTCTTCTTCTAAGATTTTAATTGCCGCTTTTGATGAAATAGTGGCGCCGGTTATTGTTTCAACTTGAGTTAAATTTTCAACTTTTATTTTTTCAAATTGCCCGCGGAATTCACTCTCTCTGATTCGGGATCCTAAGCCGGGAGTTTCGCTGTCCTCGATTATTTTTATTCCGTTTATTTGGGTTAATTCCGGACTAAAAACTGCCATTATTTTTATTTGGCCGCCGTAACCTTGCCCGGTGGCAATGGCCGCGTAGCCGATAAGAGAATCTTTCTCATAAAGCTCCCAGGCTCTGGTTCTGTTTATCGAAATTTCTTTTTGCTGGGTTGCTTCAGGAGCTAATTGCCTTATTGAGTTTTGAATAAATTGTTTTTGGTTTGCCTCAATTTTTGGTATAGCGGCATTATAAACCAAAGCCAGAAGAAAAGCGCAAACTAAACAAATTGAGGTTAAAACTAAGGAAATTTTTAAAATTAATTTCATTATTTTTTATCTCTGCCAAAAGGCTTGGGCCGGGTGTAACGGTTAATTAAAGGCACTACCGCGTTCATAAAAAGAATTGAAAAAAGAACTCCTTCGGCTAAATTACTAAAATACCTTAAAGTCATAATTAACGCGGCGCAGGCGGTTCCAAAAATAAACCTTCCTTTTTTTGTTACCGGTGTTGTTGCCGGGTCGGTAGCCATAAAAAAGGCTCCCAGCATCAATCCTCCGGCTAAAAGATGAAAAAGGGGCGGGCCAAAATCAGGATTTATTAAGTATCCGGCTGTTGAAATTACCAAGACCCCAAAAAGCAAGCTAAGCGGTATCCGCCAGTCGGCGCTGCGGCGGGCCAAAAGATATACCCCTCCGATTATTAAGCAAATTGCCGAGGTTTCCCCTATACTGCCGGATACGTTGCCAAAAAAAAGTTGGCCTAAAGCGGTTAGTTGCCCGTCAAATTTCTGAAGCATAAGGGGTGTTGCTTCGGTTATAGCCTGGGTTTGTCCCGGCTCAATGTAGGTGGTAATCATTGCCGGGTAAGCTCCGGCGATAAGGGCCCTTCCCAATAGGGCGGGGTTAAAAATATTTGAGCCTAGCCCGCCAAAGATATGCTTACCAACCACTATCGCGAAAATAGACCCTAAAATAGCCGCGTACCAACGGATTGCCGGTGGTAAAATCAAGGCAAGTAAAAGCCCGGTTATTGCCGCGCTCAAATCAGATACAGTGCTTTTTTGCTTGCGTATTTTACAGATGATTTCTTCGCTTATTACCGCTGTCAGCGTGCAGGTCAAAATTAAAATGAGTGCGGGCAGGCCGAAAAAATAAAGGGAAGCTGCTGTTGCCGGAAGCAGTCCAATGATAACGTCCAGCATAACACCGGATGTGTTTTTTTTCTGTTTTAGATGAGGGGGGCCGGCAATTTCAAGCCTCATTTTAGTTTTGTTTTTCCTAGTTTTATGTAGTCAAGAAGCGGAATGCGGGAAGGGCAGACATAACTGCAGCAGCCGCATTCGATGCAATCCTTTATATAGAAATCTTCCAGGTCCGTGTAAGCTTTGTTTTTTACTAATTTTGCGTATTCAAGAGGCATTAAGTTTATAGGACAGTTATCTACGCATTGAGCGCAGCCGATGCAAGCAGACTCCTCTTCTTTTAGCTGCCGGGGAGAATCTTTTAAAAATAAAATACCTCCGGTTGTCTTTAGTATTGAGCAGTCAAGGTTTAAAGCCGCGACTCCCATCATTGGGCCGCCGAATATTATTCGTTTAGGGGTGTGCCGAAATTCTATCACTTTTTTATCGGCTAGCTCCCGGAGAGATGTTCCAAGGTTGACCCAAAGGTTTTTTGGTTCAGCTAATGCGTCTCCGCAAAAAGTTACTAATCTTTTTATTAATGGCCGGTTGTAGTAAAACGCTTCATAGACAGCAAAACAAGTAGCCACATTAAAAACAAGGCAGCCGGAATCACAGGGAAGCATTTGGCATGAAATCTTATTTTTTGTCAGGGAATAAATAAGTTGCTTTTCTCCACCTTGTGGATATCGTGATTTGAGAATTTTAATTTCCGGTGCTGGAAAAGAAAATTTTTTGGTGTGGGTAACCAGATTTAAGTTTTTAATTGCTTCGGTTTTATTGTCTTCAATAGCGAAAATTACTCGCCTGGGAGAAGTTAACTTAAAAATAACTTCAATTCCTTTGAAAATTTCAATTAAGTTTTCGGCCATGAGGCGGCAGTCAGAAGCAAGATACGGCTCGCATTCACAGCCATTTATAATTAGCGTATCTATTTTTTTAGGTGGATTTAATTTAACGTGAGTTGGAAAGCCTGCCCCGCCCATACCGACTATTCCTTTATCGGCAATTTTTTCTAAAATGCTTTCTTTGCTTGCTTGATTTAGTTGGGCTGGTTCAGAAGAAACCTTACTTTCTTTTTCGGGCAATGCCTCCAAGATTATAGTTTCCGTTTTTTGGAGGGTTATGTGAGGGTATTTTTTTATATCTAAAACTTTAGCCTTCATCGGCGCGTGAAGCGCCGCGGAGATCAAGCCACTACTTTCGGCAATTATCTGGTTTTTCTCAACTATCTGGTTTTTTTCAACACAAACCTTTGCCTCTTTGCCGATGTGCTGGGTAAGAGGCAGGTATAGCTTTTGAGCCGATAAAAACTCGGTTGACTTTAGCGCTTGCTGAGGGTATTTATGTTCTGTTAACTTTAGCATCACTGATTAGAAAAAAGGCTGAAACAATAAAGCCGATAATGGCAATTGAGATTATGATTTTAAAAGAATCAAGAAATTTAACCTGGTCGGCCAAAAAGGATGAAACAAACATTGTGATTAGAAACCCGAAGTGAGAAACCGATTCAATGCTGCCGAAGATTCTTCCTAAAAAAGCTTTTTCGCTTGTGTTGTGAATTAGGCTGTTTACCCCTACCAAAATAGGTGAGATTAAAATTCCCAAGAGGAAATTTAAAGCTACTGCTTCGGTTATGGAGCGGGAATGATTAATTCTGACTATAAAAAGAAAAAGAAAAAGGGAAGCTAAAAGAGTAGAAAAGTTTATGACCTTTTTAATTGAAAATTTATGCCCGAGCCTTCCGTAGACAAGGGCACCCAGAAAGGCCCCCGCCCCTACCGACAAAACCACAAAGGAAACTTCTTTTACTTGCTCCGAAGAAGTTCCCAAAGTAGTTTGGATAAAATTGATATAGACAGTCGATAGTGCCCCTAGGTAGGAAAATAAAAAGAGAAAAGTTCGAAAGGCATATTTAGTTTCTTTGGCGGTCAGAATATACTTTATACCGTCAGCTATCTCTTTAAGAAATGATTTTTTTATATTTTCTACCACGTCTTTACTTATTTCTACGATATCGTGGGCAGATAAATGTTTTTCTTCTTTTATTTTTATAAAAAAGATAAAGGATGCGGAAGCAAAAAAAGTAAAAGCGTCAAGGTAAAAAGCCGGCCTAAGGCCCAACCCGTCAACAATTATTCCTCCCAAACCAATCCCAAACGCAGCCGCTCCGATTGCGGTTATCGCGATTATTGTGTTGGCAAGAAAAATATCTTTTTCTCTAACTAGTTGAGGTATAAAGGCCATTTTAGTCGGAATAAAAAAACGGCCCAAGGTTGAAGATATAAAAATAATAACACAAATTATCGGAAAGAAGCCGGTTCTTTGCGGCCTCAGGAAGAAGAGAGGGATAAGCATTACCATTAAAAAACGAAAAAAGTCACAGACATACATTATTTTGCGTTTATCCCAGCGGTCAGCGTAAACTCCGGTAGCCGGTGAAAAAAGAATAACCGGAATGATTGTCATACTAAAGATTATGGCTAAGCCTATATTTGTTGAATCTTTAAAAAAAGAGCCGACCACTGCCACCAACGCGATTTGGGTGAGCCGGTCTCCAAATTGAGAGGTTATTTGACTGGACCAGAGAAGAGCGAAGTTTCTTTTTGAGATCAATTTTAAATAAGGAAGTATCATTTCGTTAATGCGTTCGACGTTCTAGGTTGAGCTATATAGCCCGCGAGAGCTTGCCCGCCGAAGCCTTTGGCGTAGGCGGGGAGTCGCAACAAATCTCAATGAGACTTGTCCTTGAATCGAAGATGTCAAGGACGTAGTCGAATTGATCCTGAGGAGCGCAGCGACGAAGGATCTCAAGAAGCATGCTTTAATTTGCGCGTCAGAGCTGCTTTTATTTGTTCCGACGACTTTTTGTTTGTCCTACAGGCTTTGATAGCTTTATTATTCATTGTTTTGCCCTAAAGACTATAGCCCGCGAGAGGAGTCGAACCTCCGGCCTGAACTTTACGAAAGTCCTGCTCT
>PXAH01000105.1 GCA_003565945.1 Candidatus Omnitrophota bacterium | reverse complement strand
TATCTGAAAAAAGAAAGTCCTCAACAAAACCACCAATACTAAAGCTATCAAAATTGATTCGGCCCACTCCCTTACTACGCCTTTACTTTTTTTCTTCACTTATCCTCCTAGTACATCACCAGACAATTTTCTTATTTTCACTTTACTCCATTACTATTTGTCTGCGTCTAAAATTACATTTTCAGAACTTCCAGAAACGCTTCGCGGGGAACCGAAACATTTCCTAATTGTTTCATTTTTTTCTTGCCTTTTTTTTGCCTCTCCCAAAGCTTTCTTTTTCTGGTAACGTCGCCACCGTAGCATTTAGCGGTAACATTCTTGCGCATTTGCCTGACTGTACTTGAAGCTATAATTTTAGAACCCATCCCCGCCTGAATTTTTACTTCATACATTTGGCGAGGAATCAATTCCTTCAATTTTTCAACTACTGCCCTTGCTTTGCTTTCTTGCCTACTTTTATGGACTAAAAGCGAAAAAGCATCAATTTTCTTTTGATTAAAAAATATATCTAACTGGACAATATCAGTTTCCCTGTAGCCGGTTAACTCATAATCAAAAGAACCATAGCCGCGGGTAACTGATTTTAGTTTATCATAAAAATCAATAACAACTTCAGACAAAGGCATGGCAAATATTATATTTAGGCTATCCTTACCTAAATAATCCATTTTGATAAAATCGCCTCGCCTTGATTTAGCTAAATCGCATACCGGGTCAATGAAATCAACTGGAGTCATAATCACAGCTTTAATGTATGGCTCATAAACTTTTTCAATCACCTGCTGATCCGGAAACTGATGCGCGCTTTCTACTTCTTTAGCCTCGACACTATCTTTTTCTTTTACTTTATACTTAACGTTGGGAGAAGTCAAGATAAGGTCAAGCCCGTACTCTCTCTCCAATCTTTCCTGAACTATGTCCATATGAAGAAGGCCCAAAAAACCACACCGAAAACCATAGCCTAAACTTCCTAATGAATCCGGCTCATAGGTAAAAGAAGAATCTGACAGGCTTAACTTCTCAACCGCTTGCCGTAAGGTTTCATAATCCTGGGAAGAAGAAGGAAATACCCCGCAAAAAACCATGGGAGACATTTTCTGATAACCTTCAAAACATAATTTTGTAGGGTTGGAGCTTAGAGTAACAGTATCTCCCACATCTATCTCTCTGGGGTCCTTTATGTTGCAGCAAATATAACCAACCTGCCCGCAAGAAAGGCTGTCTTTTTTTATCGGCTGCGGTGAAAATATTCCAATTTCTTCTACTTGATACTCCTTTCTCTGATGCATTAAAAGAATTTTATCTCCTGTTTTGATTTTCCCGTCAAAAACCCTTATAAAAAGCACTACCCCCCGGTACAAATCATAAGTTGAATCAAAGAGCACAGCCTTAAGCGGCTCATCCGGACTCCCTGAGGGAGGAGGTACTTCCTCTATAACTTGTGCCAATAAATCCTTTACACCAGTTCCATCTTTGGCAGAAACCGCTAAAATTTCCTCTTTCTTAAACCCAAAAATATCAAACATTTGCCGATACCCTTTTTCTATGTCAGCACTGGGTAAATCTATTTTATTAAGCACGGGTATTATCTTCAAATTACCCTCTAAAGCAAGATGGAAATTAGCTAAAGTTTGCGCCTCGACGCCTTGGGCAGCGTCTACCAAGAGAATAGCTCCTTCACAACCCTTAAGAGACTTTGCTACTTCATAACTAAAATCAACGTGCCCAGGAGTATCAATAAGATTCAGAATATAACTAGAGCCGCCAAAAGCGTAAAGCAGGCGCACCGCCTTGGCTTTAATAGTAATGCCCCTTTCTCTTTCCAGCTCCATACTGTCAAGCATCTGCTGGGAAATTTTACCGGCAACTACTGTCCCTGCCATCTCTAAAAATCTATCAGCTAAAGTAGATTTGCCGTGGTCAATGTGAGCAATAATACAGAAATTACGTATTCTATCTTTTTCCTTCATTAGAGCTTTCTTTTGTTTCTTCTGATTGAGGCTTTCCTTTAATAATAGAAAATAGTTTATCTACCACGCCTTCTATCGAAAGGGAAGTAGTGTCTATATACCTGGCGTCTTCACTTAACTTAAGAGACCCTACTTCACGGCTTAAATCAGCCTTATCTCTTTTAATTAAATCTTTTTCAATTTCTTCACAATCAATTTTCTCTTCTCCCCCTTTCATCTGGTCAATCCTTCTTTGAGCCCGCACCTTCTGGTCGGCATCAAGATAAAATTTAAAATCCGAGTCAGGGAAAACAACCGTTGTTATATCTCTGCCTTCTACAACACAATCCTTTCCTTGAGCCATAGCTCTCTGCTTTTGCCGCATTACCTCTCTTACCCGCTTAAGGGCAGCAACTTGTGAAATATTTTTATCAATCAACGGAGTACGTATCTGCCTGCTAATATCGGCTCCCCTCAAATAAACCTTTTCGCCTTCTAGTCTTAGATCCAAGCTGTCGGCCAAAGCCGCTAACTCCACTTCCCGGCTTAAATCAAGCCCCTCCTCTAATGCCGCGTAAGTCAAAGTTCTATAGGTAGCACCGGTATCAAGATAGGAAAAATTAAGCTTCTCCGATAACTTTTGAGCTACAGTAGTTTTCCCGGAACCGGCTGGCCCGTCTATCGCTACAATCATAGAATTTTGTTTCGCTTACGGTTTGCTTTTTTTATTAAACTTTGGATTTTTTGCCGGTCATTTTTCTTTATTGCCTGCCGGAATTGGCTAAAAATCATAATCTGCTCATCTACCGCTTTAATCAGTTTATCTTTGTTAGATAAAAAAATATCAGACCATAACTTGTCTGATGAAGAAGCAATTCTGGTAAAATCCTTAAATCCAGAGGAAGTAAATTCCAAATACTTATCCGGAACGCCGTTTACCAAAGAAAAACAACTAAGATGAGGAAGATGGGAAACCGCGCAAACTAGTTCATCATGAACAGCGGGACTGATTCGAATAACCCTAGAACCCAATCTTTCCCAAATCTTTCCAACCATAAAAGAAGCACTGTTCTTTGAAGTGATAAAGCAAATAGAGTTTCGGTAGAGAGAAGGCTTGGCATTTTTTGCCCCTGTTTTTTCTGAACCGCAAAAAGGATGGCAGCCGACAAAAGCAACATCTTTAGGCAGATACTTTTTAGCCGCTTCCTCTATCTCTTTTTTTACACTGCCTAAATCAAAAATAACCGCTCCTTTCTTGCAAAAAGCGCTTAATTTTTTCAGATAATCAACAATAGCGCCCACCGGGGAAGCTAAAACTAAAATATCCGCTTGCCTAGCTATTTTTTTCGGGCACCTCTCTATTCTATCTACAACACCAATCCTTCTTAGGTTTTGAAAAGACTTCTGGCTGCGAGCATAACCGATAATTTCAATATCCTTATACTTGCTCTTTAAGGCTAAAGCTAGAGAACCGCCCATAAGTCCTACACCGATAATTCCTATTTTTCTTACCTTTTTTAAATCCATCTTTCCTGTCTTCGGAATTGCAGCACCCCGGATTAGGGATATACAAATTATAAATAATATACAACTCTCAAAGGCACTCGCAATATACAATACCAAATAAACAAATTACAAACAATATACAATAGACAATATACAATTCCGTTCATTGTATATTATGATTTACCCCAAAACCCCAATGAAACTTCCGGCAATTTTTTTGTAAGCCTGGCTTACCTTTTTTCCCTTCACTTCGTAGGTGAAGGATAATTATCAAATCCCGCTTTGTATTTTTTGTATATTGTTTATTGTTGATTGGAATTTGTTTGTAATTTGGAATTTGTCTATTGTTTATTTTCTATTTTTGCGAGTAAAACCCTTATTTTAGGCGACTTATCGAGTTTTCAGGCAGGCACAGGGGCCTGCCCCTACAAGCTTCTTCCTACCGCTTGAGCGACTTTTCTCAATTCCTGAATCAAGGAAGTAAAATTTTCCGGTAAAAGCTGTTGAGGCCCATCACTTAAAGCGTCTTTTGGGTTAGAATGAACTTCTACTAAAAGCCCGTCAGCTCCAGCCGCTACAGCAGATTTACTTAATGGGCCTACCAGGCCCCATTTACCGCAAGCGTGAGAAGGGTCGGCAATCACCGGAAGGTGTGAAAGCATTTTTGCCGCCGGAATAGCACTAACATCTAAAGTATTGCGCGTAAATTCACTAAAAGTTCTTATCCCTCTTTCACATAAAATTACATTAAAATTTCCTTCCGATAAAATATACTCAGCGCTCATCAAAAGTTCCTTAACGGTAGCGCTTAATCCCCTCTTTAAAATTATTGGCTTCTTGGTTTGGCCAACTTCTTTCAGTAAATTAAAGTTCTGCATGTTCCTGGCACCAATCTGAAGAACATCAGCATAGCTGGCCACAAGCTCAACATCCCTTGTGTCCATAACCTCAGTAACTGTGGGCATATCTACTTCTTGAGAAATATCCTTTAATATTTTTAAACCTTCTTCTCCTAACCCCTGGAAGGTATAGGGAGATGTCCTTGGCTTAAAAGCACCTCCGCGAATTAAAGAAGCGCCTGAATTTTTTATTTTAAAAGCTATTTCCTTAAGCTGATCTTTAGTTTCAACCGCGCAGGGGCCGGCAACAATAGCTATTTTTTTTGATCCAAATTCTACC
Source organism: Candidatus Omnitrophota bacterium (assembly GCA_003565945.1). Lineage (GTDB taxonomy): Bacteria > Omnitrophota > Gorgyraeia > Duberdicusellales > 4484-171 > PXAH01. The sequence continues at coordinate 285 of PXAH01000105.1, read as the reverse complement.
CCTTCTTTTACCTTAACTATACTGTCACCTTCCTTAAACTCCCTTGAAACTAATTTATAAGGCGCTAAAACCGGCATAACCTTTTCAACCCCCGGATAAGCTTCCAGCGGCTGAAGCCGGATAACATCCTCCGGGCCGATTACCCCAATAATGGTCCTTTCCTGGCCTCGGGAAACCATCGGCTTTAAGCCTAAACTTTTTACCTTGTCAATCAGGTTATCAATATCTTTATCCTGCGCGCCTTTCTTTAGAACGATAATCATTTCTCAAGCCTCCTTTAATGAG
>PXAH01000060.1 GCA_003565945.1 Candidatus Omnitrophota bacterium | reverse complement strand
TAGCTTTTTTACTGTATCCACCAATACCAATCCGAGTAGAAGCATCGGTCTGGGTAATCCCTAAAGTTAGAGATTCCTCTCGCATTTTAGAAGATTCTCTGGCAGTAATTATCATCCCGGTATAGGGTACGGCTAATCTGATTACCGTTATTAACTTCTTAAAATCTTTATCACTTACTTTAAACTTAGGCTTTTTGGTGTAAGGGCAATGACTCGCCGGTTCAAGCCTGGGAAAAGAAATAGTGTGAGGGCCAATACCAAAACTGCTTTCGAGTTCATGTGCATGAGCCACTAAACCCATAACCTCAAATTTCCAATCATACAAACCAAAGAGGGCTCCGATACCAACGTCATCAATCCCAGCTTCAAAGGCCCTATGCATAGCATAAAGACGCCAGTCGTAATTTCCTTTAACCGTATTTTGGGGATGAAATTTCTTATAGGTGGCATGGTGGTAGGTTTCCTGAAAAACCTGGTATGTGCCGATTCCAGCTTCCTGTAATCTTTTCAAGTCCTCAACGCTAAAGGGCGGAGCATTCACATTAACCCGCCGGATTTGGCCAAAACCATTTTTTGTTTTTTCCTTAACAGAATATATAGTTTTTATGCTTTCTTCAATATAGCTAATATCATTAAGCGGATGCTGTCCATAAACAACAATCAAACGTTTATGTCCAATTTTACCGGCTAAAACTTTTGTCTCTGATTTAATTTGATCTTTATTTAGAACTTTTCTCCCCGCCTTTTTGTTTGACTCCTTAAAGCCGCAATAAAGGCAGTCATTTAAACAATAACTGCCCAAATAAAGCGGAGCAAAAGTTACAATCCGGTTATCATAAACTTTTTTCTTTATTTTAAACGCTGCCTCCCCCATCAAGGAAAGCAGGCCTTTGTCTTCAATCGAAAGTAAAATAGCCGTTTCTTCTAAGCTTAAGGTTTGAATGTTCAATGATTTTTCCAAAATATCTTGGACTCTCTTCTTATCAACCCTTACCTTTTTAGCCAAGAAAGATTCTATGCGATTATCATCAATAAATGACTTTCCCCCCTTTTTTTGGTATTTTGTGATTTGGTGTTGCTTTATTCTATTTTTTTGCCAGGCTTCCAAATTTATCTTTTGTCCCATTAACCAGCCCCCATTTTACTTTATTTGGTTCCATTTTCCAGCTTAGCATCAAATTAAAAAAAAATAATTTTTGAAAATCCGCGTTATAAATCATTGGGAAACAATAACTTACAAACACCTTTTTTTCCGATCCCGGATCGGAAAATTAGGGATTGAAAAGGGCGAAAGAACCCTGTTTAAAGTTCCTTGCAAAAATGATATCGCTAATCCATAGTTGGTTAAAGGGACTTTCTCTTCTTTTGCTTTTTGGATTCGAAAAAGCATTTCGCGCCGGGTAATCATGCATCCTCCGCAATGAATAATTAGTTTATACCCTGATAAATCATCCGGAAAATCTCTACCGGCGCAAGAATCGATTTCTAATTTTTTACCGGTATATTGGCGCAGCCATTTCGGTATTTTTACTCTGCCGATATCATCTTCTATCGCGTGATGCGAACAAGCTTCCGCGATCAAAACCCTATCTTTATCTTTTAGGCGTTCTATTGCCATAACCGCTCCCGCCTCCTCTACTAAATCTCCTTTGTTACGGGAAAAAATAATTGAAAAAGTAGTAGTTTTTATCCTCTTGGGAGTGTTATCCACCATAAACGAAACCACTTGAGAATCACAAATAACCAAACCCGGATCTTGCTTTAATTTAGCTAAACAGTTAAGATATTCAGTTTCCTTTACTACCAATACTATTTGTTTATTATCCAAACAATCCCTGATAACCTGAACTTGAGGAAGTATAATTCTTCCCTTGGGGGCCTCAAGGTCAATCGGAACAATTAAAACCACCAAACCTTGGGCAGGTATAAGGTCTCCAATCAAAGAAGGTGGATTTATAAAGTCATCAGGACAGCATTTTATAAGATAACTTTTTAAGGAGTTGATGTAGTTATCCCGATTTTTTTGATCGAGACTTGATACCAACAAATAGTGGCTGGTATGCTTTTTTACCTTTCGGATAAAATCTTTCCCCGGCTTAGATTCATCTATCTTATTTATAGCTATAATCACAGGAGTATTACGTTTTTTTGCCTCCGCCAGTGTTTTCTGCTCATATTCAGACCAGATATTTGGTTCTACCAAGAGAATGATAATGTCGGCCCGGTCGAATATTTTTTTTGTTTTTTTAAGACGCAACGCCCCTAATTCTGAATTATCGTCAACTCCGGCTGTATCCAGAAAAACCACCGGCCCCACCGGCAACAATTCCATTGATTTTTCAACCACATCAGTAGTTGTGCCTGGCAGAGAAGAAGTAATTGAAACATCCTGGCCGGCAACCATATTCAGGAAAGTTGATTTACCCGTATTTGTCCGGCCGAATAAACCTATTTGTAGCCTTAGCGACTTAGGTGTTTTTTTCATTAACGAGGCTTACTTAAAGCCGATTTTACTGAAACTCCCTCTATTTTTCCTAATTTTCCGGTTATTGAGCCGACTTCATCGGTAGTAGCGTCAACAATTAAAGTTATTACGCTACAATTTCTCTCGTTATAAGGAAAGCCGGTTCGGGTACAAATAAGCCGGTCAAAATCAGAAAGGATTTCATTTACCTTCTGAGCGCTCTTTTTTCTATCTTCGATGATTATTCCAATAAACCCTACCCTCTTATTCATTTTACCTCCAAAAATTAAAAATTCCCGGCTCAAAAAGGCGGGAACAATGGTCCTGCCCCTTAGTCTAGATTAAATCCTTACCTCAGGACAAATTAAATACTATTTTTTATAAAGTGGGCGCGGCACATACCGCGTATGCAATAATTTTTTAGCTTTTTCTCCTAAAGGTTTACCTAAAAACTGATCATACAGCTTATTTATGTGAGGATTTTGATGAGAAAAATGGATTTCTTTTTTATCATCATCGCTATATAAGCCAGAGGCTCTGGCAACACGTAGTTGATCGGTTACCCCGTAAGGCTGGCCGCCTCCACCCACACAACCGCCGGGACAGGCCATAACTTCAATAAAATCATAAGGAGGTTTTTTACCTTCTCCAACGGCCTTGCGAATTCTATTTAAAACATATTCGATATTGCCCATTCCGTGAGCTATAGCTATCCGAATTTCCTCGCCAGCAATTTTGATAGCCGTTTCTTTTACTCCTTTGAGGCCGCGTACCTGATCAAACCTTATCTTTTGATAATTTTTACCGGTCACCAAAAAGTAAGCTGTCCGCAAAGCTGCTTCCATAACCCCTCCGGTAGCGCCGAAAATAACTCCGGCTCCGGTATAATCGCCTAAAATATTATCGGCCTTTTCTTCTTCCAGATTAGCAAAATCAATACCCGCCTGCTTTATCATTCTAGCCAACTCTCTAGTAGTTAAAGAAATATCTACGTCCTGATAGCCTGAGGCGTACATCTGATGACTTCTTCCTATTTCGTATTTTTTCGAAGTACAAGGCATAACTGATACCATGTACATATTTTTAGGTTCAATCTTATTTTCTCCGGCAAAATAAGTCTTAGCTAACACTCCCAGCATTTCATGGGGAGATTTAGAAGAAGAAAAATTATCAATCATATCCGGATAAAATTTTTCCATAAAATCTACCCAAGAAGGGCAACAAGTAGTGATCAAAGGCAACTTTCCTTTTTTGTGAACAAAACGTTCAACAAATTCAGCTGCCTCCTCCATAACCGTAACATCAGCGCCAAAGGAAGTATCAAAAACCGCGTTAAACCCTAATTTCCTTAATGCCGCATACAATTTGCCGGTTAAGTTTTCCCCCTCCTTAAATCCGAACGCCTCACCAATTGCCACCCTTACGGCAGGAGCAATCTGGACTACACAATATTTTTCTTGATCGTATAACGCCTCCCAGGCTTGGTTGGTTTGATCGTGTTCAGCAATAGCTCCTGTGGGGCAGTGGGCTGAACACTGGCCGCAACGGATACAAGGACTTTCTGAAAGGTTAATTTCGCCGGCAGCAGAAATTCTGGTTTGGTGGCCTCTTTCGATAAACGAAAGGGCCCAAACATCTTGCCGGTCCTGGCAAACATCTACACAACGGCCGCAAAGAATACACTTAGGAGGAACCAAATCTATAGTTTGGGTAGATTTATCTTCGGGAACATCCCGTAAAAATTGGTCAAAAGGAACTTCTCTTATTCCAAAATCAGCAGCTAACTTTTGCAATTCACAATTATTATTACGCGCGCACTGGAGGCAATCGTTGGGATGATTAGAAAGAATTAATTCAATAACTGTTCTTCTTACTCTTTGCAATTGATTATCATGGGTGATAATGCTCATCCCCTCTTCTAAGGCTGTACAACAAGCTCTAAGCATTTTGGTTGAGCCTTCCACCTTAACTACACATATCCCGCAGGAAGCGTTGGAATCTAAATCGGGATGCTTGCATAAAGTAGGGATATAAATATTTATTTTCTTGGCCGCCTCTAAAATAGTTGTTCCCGGCTTAACCTTAATTTCTTGATTATTAATTTTTGCTTTTATCATCTTAATCTTTTTTTATCGCCTCAAAGTTACAAATTTGAAAACATTTTCCGCATTTTATACACTTTTTAGGATCTATTTTGTAGCCGGTTTCTCTGCTGCCCGGTATAGCATTGACCGGACAAACCCGGACGCAAGCCGCACATCTTGTACATTTTTCCTCAATTATTCTATAAGTTAAAAGTTGTTTGCATTTTCCGGCCGGGCATTTTTTTTCCTTGATATGGGAAAGATACTCTTCTCGAAAATATTTCAAGGTAGACATTACCGGATTAGAAGCGGTTTGCCCAAGGCCGCATAAAGCAGTTCTTTGCACCGCATAAGCTATATCTTCAAGTAATTTTAGGT
>PXAH01000137.1 GCA_003565945.1 Candidatus Omnitrophota bacterium | reverse complement strand
GCTTTCTATAAAGCTATAAATAAAGCGGCCTTGGCAATTGAATCAGGAGGTGTTTGCACGTTAGGTATTAAGCCTGATAATTTTAACTCTGATTTTGGTTTTATCCAAGCCGGCCGGAAAGAAAAGCATGCTTATAAGATAGATAAATTTATTGAAAAGCCGGGCCTGACTAAAGCTAAGAGTTTGCTCCAAAAAGAAAATTGTTTTTACAACAGCGGTATCTTTATTGCAAAAGTTGCTTTTCTTAGGGAGGAGTACCGTAAGTTTTACCCTGATTGCCGGTTTTTTGAAAAAAATTTTGGTAATCAAAAAAAACTAGAAGAGCTGTATAGAAAAATAGAAAGCAGCCCTTTTGATAAAGCGATAATGGAGAAAACAAAGCAGGCAAAAACAGTAAAAGCCGGCTTTTACTGGCAGGATTTCGGTAGTTGGCAAACTATTTATAGTTTGTTTAAAAAAGATCGTAACCGAAACGTAAAAAAAGGCAGTGTATTTACCGATGCTTGCGCGGACAATTTTATTTTTATGAGTGATTCCGGCAAGAAAGTTATAGCAGCCGGCCTTAAAGATGTTTTTTTTGTAGATACGCCCCAATACGCTCTTCTTGCTCATAAAAATTCAGTTAAAAAAATCAAGGCTATCTTAAAGAAATCTCGCTTAGATTAGCTTTATTTTTTTTAAAAATCAGATTGACAAAGTGCCTCTTTTGAGGATAATTTATATTGCCAAAAGTTGTCTTTTGTACTCTTACCTTTTGCTTAAAAACTTACCTTAAAATATTTCACGAATATACCTAAGATAAGCCATGAATAAACTTTCACAAAAAAAAATGAAGGAAGAAAAGCCCTGGGGTAATTTTGAACAGTTTACCGAAAATGAGCTAGTTACCGTAAAAATTCTTACCGTTAAGCCTCAGGAATCTCTAAGCTTGCAATATCATCATAAGAGGGAAGAGTTTTGGAAGGTATTGTCGGGTGGAGGGGAAATTAGAATTGGGGATTCAGTTTTTACCGCTAAGGAAGGCGATGAATATTTTATTGGGCGCGGGCAAAAGCACCGTCTTTCTACAAAAAAAGAAGAAATTAAAATACTTGAAATATCGTTTGGTAATTTTGAAGAAACTGATATAGTGCGGTTAAAAGATAAATATAACAGGCATAAGAGTGCCAGGAGGAAAAAGGGGTGAAAAATAATCAGTCCTTTATTAGAAGATTTTTAGCGGGGAGAGGAAAAAAGAAAGGCTCAGGGCCTGAACAATCAGTAAAGAATGAAAAACTGAAACATCCTGTAGGTGTGGTTGCCGATAGGGGCCAACTCTCTTTGTTTTTTAAGTCTAACTTGCCGGATAAAAACGCCTTGTATCTTTCAAAAAGCAAAACGGGTATGGGTTTTAAATCTTCGCGGATTAAAGTATCCGTTGCCGGAAAGCAAGGAAAAGAGGAGAAAATTTCAGATTTTGAAAATGTAAATATATCCCCTTTTGAGCAGGGATATTTTATGGCTTTTTTGCGTAAAACAAAGACGGGGGGTAAGCTTGTAGGCGCAGTTTCAAAGGATCTAAAGCATTTTAAAACTTCAGGAACGATATCTGCATCTGCTCAGCAAGGAGTTTTAGCTCCCAACTATAAGTGCCGGGATCAGTATCTAATTTATTTAGGGAGTGGATCCATTCATACAGCTGTCTCCAAAGACCTCGCTAAGTGGAAGGTGGCTAAAAGCCCATGCCTTAGCCCCAGGAAGGGTTTTTTTGATGAGGCTTCGATTAAGGTCTTGTCGGTTTCGCTGACTACTTATGGTTTGTTGGTGGTTTATGACGCTTCTTATCTTGATAAGAATGGCCAGGTTTTGCAGGTCGGAGGCGCATTATTTTCAATATATGAACCAAACAGCCTTATTTGGCGTTCTGAAGTTCCTCTCTGGCAGGAAAAACTTCCGGCGGGAAGTGAGTTGATGCGTTCCATAGGGGCGGCTTTCTATAAGGAAAAGATATTTCTCTATTTTGTTTCTAAAGCAAAAAGAATAATTTCTGTTTCTATTGAAAAACCTTTTCCCAGCGTGGAGGAGAAGAAAGCTTACGCGAAGCTTAAGAAGTTCCATAAGAATCCGATAATTGTACCTGACTCCTTAAGTGAATGGGAGTCAGAGGCAACTTTTAATCCAGCTGCCTTATATGATGATGGCAAGATACATCTTCTCTACAGGGCTGTAGGTAAAAGCGGACTTTCTTGTTTTGGCTATGCTTCTACCAAAGACGGGTTTACAATCCAGGAGAAGTTGAAGGAGCCGGCTTATTATCCTACTCAGGAATTTGAAGGAGTGCATACCAAACCCAAAAAGAGAACCGATTTTTTTAAGTCAGGCTATGGCTGGGGCGGTTGTGAAGACCCAAAGCTTACGGCCATCAAAGATAAGGTTTATCTTACTTATGTAGCCTATAACGGATATTCCCAGCCGCGTGTGGCTTTAAGTTCAATAGGCAGGGATGATTTTGGTAAGAAGAAGTGGGCCTGGAAAGAGCCGATATTAATATCAGAGCCGGGAGTGGTTAACAAGAGCGGCTGTATATTGCCGGAGAAAGTAAAAGGAAAATATGTGATTTTTCATCGAGTTTTTCCCCATATATTAATTGATTATCGAAACCAGTTAAAGTTTGATGATGGAAAGTGGCTTCAGGAGAAGGGAAGAATTCCGACGCGCCCGGGTATGTGGGACAGTAGAAAGCTGAGTGTAGGCGCGACTCCGATTAAAACCGACGAGGGTTGGTTAGTTATTTATCACGCGGTTGATGACAGAGATGATACGCGCTATAAAATAGGGGCAATGATTCTTGACTTAGAAGATCCTTCAAAAGTATTACGCCGGACAAGTACCCCCATTCTTGAACCGGACCAGCATTATGAAAATGATGGAAAACCGGGAGTCGCTTATCCTTGTGGCGCCGCGGTGCTTGGCAATGAGCTTTTTGTTTATTACGGAGGCGGGGATAAGGTAGTTTGCTGCGCGACCGCCCAGATGGATGATTTTATTGATAGCATTAAAAAAGATAAGCCTTCTGGCTATGCTCTGCGGGAGATAGCTTACGCTTAGCATTAAGCCGGCATTACTTTTTTAGCTTTTTGGATAGAGTAAATATTTAATTAAAAAGGAGATGTATGTTTTCAGTAAAACGGTTAACTTCAAACCCTATTTTAAAACCGGATAGTAATAAATCATGGGAAACTGTAGCTGCTTTTAATTGGTCGGTTGTAAAAGATAAAAAAGACAAAAAAATTACACATGCTCTTTACCGGGCTATGTCAAGCCCTTATCTAGTGCCGGATAAGTTTCCTTACATATCTACTATAGGTTATGCTAAAAGTGTAGATGGGGTAAATTTCACCGATAAACGGCAATTAATAAAGCCAGAATATGATTGGGAAAGGTATGGTTGTGAAGACCCGCGGGTTACTGAGATAGATGGAAAATATTATATATTTTATACAGCTTTATCAGTTTTCCCTTTTCGTTATTTTGGGATAAAAACAGCCTGCGCTATCACCCGTGATTTTAAAACAATAGATTCAAAGCACTTAGTAACTCCTTTTAATTCAAAAGCAATGGCGTTTTTTCCGGCTAAAATCAATGGCAAATTAACTGCCATTCTTACAGCTCATACAGATAACGTAAAGCGTATTTCAAGAATCGCTATAGCTCAGTTTGATCGGGAAGAGCAAATGTGGGATATTGATTATTGGCGTCACTGGCATAAAAACCTACGGAAAAATTCACTTAATGTAAGACGATGCGTGACAGATCACGTTGAGGTAGGAGCTGTACCGGTAGCTACCAAAGATGGCTGGCTTCTCATTTATTCCCATATACAGAATTATTTAAAAGAAAATAAAATATTTGGCATAGAAGCCCTCTTACTTGATAGAAACAATCCTTATAAAATAATCGGCAGAACTAAATATCCGATAATGATCCCTGAGGAGTCTTACGAGAAGTATGGTCAAGTTCCTAATGTGGCATTCCCTTCAGGGGCCTTGGTTCGGGATAAAAATCTTCATATTTTTTATGGCGCGGCTGATACTACTTCATGTATAGCCGAAGTTAAACTTGATTCTCTTTTAAAAAGCCTTTACCCTTCAGAGAGGAAAAGATGTTCTTTGCGTTTTGAGAAAAATCCAATTATTAAACCACTCAAAAAAAATCACTGGGAAAGTAAAGCTGTATTTAATCCTGCTGCTGTTGATCTTGAAGGGAATATTCATATTGTTTATCGGGCTATGTCGGAAGACAATACTTCAACCATGGGTTACGCGGTAAGCAAAGACGGGTTAAATATCAATCAACGTTTGCCTGAACCGATTTACACTCCACGCCTGGACTTTGAACTTAAAAAAGTTGTGGGAGGTAACTCCGGCTGTGAAGACCCCCGCATAGTTAAGGTGGCTAATCAGCTGTATATGTTTTATACAGCTTATAATGGAGTTGGCGTGCCCAGGGTAGCCCTGACAACTATCGCGGTAAAAGATTTTTTAAAGAAAAATTGGAGTTGGTCTAAACCAGTTTTAATAACCCCTCCCAAAGTAGACGATAAAGATGCTTCTATCTTTCCGGAAAAAATAAAAGGAAAATACTGCTTTATTCACCGCATAAAGCATCAGATATGCCTTGATTTTCTCAGCTCCCTTAAATCTCCTCTTAGGGAAAAGATGTTTGGAATAAAGCTTTTTGGGCCTAGGTATGGTATGTGGGATAGTAAAAAAATAGGATTAGCCGGGAGCCCTCTTAAAACTAAAGACGGTTGGCTTATGTTTTACCATGGGATAGGGGAGGATAACCACTACCGCCTAGGAGCGGCATTGCTTGATATAAAAAACCCCTTAATTGTTCTTTCCCGGACAAACGCCCCTCTGCTTGAGCCAATAAAAAAATATGAAAAACAGGGCCAGGTTCCCAATGTGGTTTTTCCTTGCGCGCACATTCTACGCGGAGATACCATATATCATTATTACGGAGGGGGAGATTCAGTGGTCGCGGTAGCGACTCAAAAGCTGTCAAAGGTTTTAGCCTTGCTTACTTGAAAAAAAAGCATTTTTCCTGTATAAGTATTAAGAGGGCTGTTTTTTTGATTCCCTTCTTTTTTTGATTCCTTTTATAGTTATGAATTATTTTTATGGGCCAGTACATTCCAGAAGGCTAGGTTATTCACTCGGAGTTAACCTATTTTCTGAAAAAACCTGTACTTTTGATTGCATTTATTGCCAGGTAGGTAAAAGCCTTAAAACCAAAATAAAAAGAGTCAATTTCCAAGATTTTCCCGGTTTGAAAAAGCAGTTAAAAGAGGCTTTAAATCAAAAATCAAAAATTGACTATATTACTTTTTCAGGGTTCGGCGAGCCGACTCTATATAAAAATTTAGGCGAAATAATTGAAACTGTAAAAAAGATAAGTAGAAATAAATATCCGGTCTGTGTAATAACTAATTCTTCTTTTTTGCACCTTCAAGATCTTAGGCGGCAGTTAAAAAGCGCTGGCCTTGTGATTCCATCCCTGGATGCTGGAGATGAAAGTGTTTTTCAGAAAATAAACCACCCACATTCCCGTATTAGTTTAAATAAAATAGTTGGAGGCTTGATTGACTTTCGCCGCGAATTTCAAGGTAAAATTTGGCTTGAGGTAATGATTATAGATAAAGTAAACGATAGCCTAAAAAACGCTCAAAAGCTTAAAAGCCTTATTAAAAGAATTAGGCCTGATAAGGTTCAAATTAATCTTCCGGTGCGGGCTTCAGCCGGAAAAGTTTCTTTACCGAAAGCTGAGAGACTTAAAAAAATTAAGAATATTATAGGCAAGGAAGCTGAAGTAGTTATTTTTTAAGAGAGCTCTGAGCCTAAAAAGCATTAGAGCTCTCTGATTAAAAGATTAAAGGAAAGATTGCAAGGATTAAATAGGTTTTAACACCGATCTGAAAATTATTGGTATCTATGATAAAGGCAAAGGTAAAAAATATCTTAGAAGAGTTGCCGCCGGGAGTTGATTTGGTCGCGGCAGTTAAGGGCAGAGATTCTGCCGAGGTAGAAGAAGCACTAAATGCGGGGGTTGAAATTATCGGTGAAAACTACCTAAAAGAGGCTAGAAGAAATTACCAAATTTTAGGTAGTAGAGTGAGGTGGCACTTTATCGGACATCTCCAGACTAATAAGGTGCGTAAGGCAGTAAAAATTTTTGATATGATTGAAACCATGGACTCTTTACGGCTGGCGGAAACCCTAAATTTTGAGTGCGCCAGAATTAAAAAAAAGATGCCGGTTTTAATTGAAATCAATTCTGCCGCTGAAAAAGGTAAATATGGTATTTTACCAGAGGAAGCGATTAGTTTTATCAAAAAGGTAAAGAATCTTTCTTTCCTTCAGTTATCCGGGTTAATGACTATGGGCCCATTTAGTGAAAATTTAGAAGAGGTAAGGCCTTACCTAAGAAGCACACGTGTGCTGTTTGGCCAAATAAAAGAAAGATACGGAGATGAATTAAAAAATTGGCATTATCTTTCTATGGGTATGAGCGCTACCTACAAAGTAGCTATAGAAGAAGGAGCTAATATAGTAAGGGTAGGTACTGCTATATTTGGGTCTCGTCCTGCTTGAGATGCGTTTCCTCTTTTAGTTAGAGTTTAGACCTCACCAAGAATGAAAGCTATGAGAAGGGTTAATTCAGGAAAGGTTATTGGCAGCAGAAGAGGACGGGCTTTTTTTTATAATGATGCCTGTTTTGTAGCTAAAAGTGTGCTGGGTGATTTTTTGGTGTTCAGGAAAGGAAACAGTAGATTAATCGGCAGGATAGTTGAAACAGAGGCTTACCTTGGCTTAAAGGATGACGCGTCCCATGGGTTTTTAGGAAAAAAAACTTTCCGTAATAAGGTTTTATACGAAAAAGGCGGCTTGATTTATGTTTATTCTATATATGGGATTTATTATTGTTTTAATGTTGTCGTTTCAATGAAAGAAAGCCCTCAAAGTGTATTTATTCGGGCCCTTGAGCCTATTGAAGGGATAGAAGCAATGAGAGAGAAAAGAAACAGGGCCAAAGACTTGACTAATGGGCCTTGCCGCTGGACAATGGCTTTTGGGATAGATAAAAGTTTTTCCGGCAAAGATATAATTTCAGGTGAAATTTTTATTTTAAAGGGAAGAAAAAAAGAATTTAACATTGTTAAAGCGCCGCGAGTTGGGATAGATTATGCTTCTGATTCAAAAGATAAGCCCTGGCGTTACTACATAGAAGGAAGCAGATGGGTTTCAAAAAGGAAATGATTAGTGTTTTGTTAAGAATAAAAGATAACACAGATAACGTTGAAGGTTGAACGTAAAGGTATAAATTAAACGCAACCGATTAACTTTCAACGATTCGAGCTACGTAACCCTTCAACGATCGACGAAAATAGCAATGAAATTTAACATAGTTCAGTGATTTAAATTTATATTTAATTACAGTCTTAAACCTTACCTGACAATTAAATGTTAGAGAAAATATTTTTAGAAACCATAAAAAAGCATAAGCTTATTAAGAAAAAAGATAAAATTATTTTAGCGGTTTCCGGCGGGCCGGATTCAGTGGCTTTGCTTTATAGTTTTTTAAAAATTAAGCAAGAATACAAGCTACGCCTTATTTGCGCTCACTTCAATCACGGCCTAAGAAAAGAAAGTGACTCAGAAGAAGATTTTATTAATCAGCTTTGCCAAAAATTAAACCTAGAGGTTATTAGTGAAAAAAAAGAAGTAAGTAAGTTTTTTGAAGGAGATTCACTTGAACAAACTACCAGAAGGTTGCGCTTTGATTTTTTCCTAAAGTGTGCCCGCCAAAAACAAGCAAAGATAGTTGCTTTAGCTCACCACAGAGATGATTTAGCCGAGACAGTTTTGATGAGAATTATCCGGGGTACGGGCTTGAGGGGTTTGAGAGGATTTTTGCCGAAATCAACTTTTAAAAACCTGACCCTGATTAGGCCCTTTATTGGTTTGCGGAAAAATGAAATTTTAGATTGGCTAAACCGTCAAAATATTCCTTTTTGCACAGATAAAAGCAACCAGGATGTTAGGTTTTTAAGGAATAAAATAAGATTAAATTTATTACCTCAGCTTGAAGAGATAAACAAAAATATTACTGATCGCTTGTCTGATTTGGCGGTAAATACCGCCCTTGATTATGACTTTATCTATAATTTTTCTTCTGATTGTTTCAGCCGCCTGAGGCGAAAGGCAGGGGGAAAATCTTTAAGGCTTGATTTAGAAAACTTAAGCAAGCTACACCCTGCGGTATTTAATAACGTTTTACGTTTTGCTATCGAGCAAGTGAAAGGAGATACACGTAGAGTTGAACAGATTCATTTAAATCAGGCAAGAGAATTAATTGAAAAAGGCAGGGCTCAAGCAAGCATACACATTCCGTATATCTTAATCAAAAAAGAAACAAAAACAGTCCTGATTCAATCCTTGATTTTATAACTCAATATCAGTATAATAAGTCAATTATGGAAGAGAAAAAAGACAAAAAGAAAGATCCCACTCCTGATTTTTTCCGCCGGGGTGTCTACATCCTTATTGTAGTTATAGCGGTTATTTGGATATCTAATCTTTTCGGCGCGGGGATGGGAGGGTTTGCCCAACGGCTTAAGTATCCTGAGTTTTATTATTTAGTCCGCGATAATCCTCAAACAAACCTTATTGAGTCAGTTACGCTAAGAGAAAACTTGGTTCAAGGCCAATTCGGCCGTGAAAGGGATCAGAGATATTTCTATGTCTATATCCCCAAAGAAGATAAAGAAATTATTTCCTTAATGCGGGAAAATATCGGGGATTTTGAAGTCAGGCCGGCTCAGACTGCGTTGACTAATTTTCTTTTCTTTTTTGGGCCAATGCTTCTTTTTATTCTTTTTTTGTGGTATTTTTCGCGTAAAGGAAGCCAGATGGGTTCACAAATCTGGGGTTTTGGCAAAACCAAAGCTTCCCTGGTGAGTAAACAGCAGGCAAGGAAGGTGACCTTCAAAGATGTTTCCGGCATTGACGAAGCTAAGGAAGAGCTGCGGGAGGTAGTTGATTTTTTAAAAGATCCTAAGAAATTCCAACGCTTAGGCGGAAGGTTTCCAAAGGGAGTTCTTTTGATGGGCCCGCCGGGCTGCGGAAAAACTTTATTAGCTAAAGCTGTTTCGGGAGAAGCTGAGGTGCCTTTTTTTTCAATTGGTGGGTCTGATTTTGTTGAAATGTTCGTAGGAGTGGGGGCATCTCGAGTAAGGTCTTTGTTTGAGCAAGCTAAGAAAGCTGCCAAGGTTGAAAATAAAGGTTGCATTATTTTTATTGATGAAATTGACGCGGTAGGTAGACAGCGCTTTGCTGGTTTAGGCGGCGGCCACGATGAACGAGAGCAAACTTTAAATCAGCTTTTAGCCGAAATGGACGGTTTTAAAACTGAGCTTGGAGTTATAGTTATAGCTGCCACAAATCGTCCGGACGTTTTAGATCCTGCCTTGCTTAGGCCGGGCCGCTTTGACCGCCAAATTGTTATAAATGCTCCTGACATAAAGGGGAGGGAAGGAATTTTAAAAGTACATACTAAAAATATAAGCCTTTCGTCTCAGGTAAATCTTTCTGAAATAGCTAAAAGAACTCCCGGTTTTTCAGGAGCTGATTTAGAAAACCTTTCTAATGAGGCAGCTCTTTTGGCAGCCAGGAGAAACAAAAAGCGTGTAACCCAAAAGGAATTAGAAGAGGCTATAGAAAGGGTAATGATGGGGCCGGAAAGAAAAAGTAGAATAATTTCAAAAAAAGAAAAAAGAATAACTGCTTTTCATGAGGGAGGGCATGCTCTGCTTTCTTTAATGATTTCCGAGGTAGACCCTATGGCTAAAGTATCAATTATTCCCAGGGGAATGGCGGGAGGATATACCTTCATCCCTCCCCAAGAAGACAGGAGCTATAAATCCAAAAAGCAACTGATGGGGGAAATAACCGTGATTTTAGGGGGTAGAGCTTCTGAGGAAGTAAATTTAGACGATGTTACAACCGGGGCGATGAACGATTTGACAGTTGTCGCGAAGGTAGCTCGTAAAATGGTTTGTGACTATGGAATGAGCGAAAGGCTGGGTAATTACGCGCTAGGGGAAAGCCACGGGCCGGTGTTCTTAGGCAGGGATATGATGCGGGAGAAAGACTATAGCGAGGAAACTGCCAGAGTCGTTGATGAAGAGGTAAAACGGATAGTTGATGAGTGCTACAGCCGGGCTAAAAAAATTATCGAAGAAAACAAAGAGAAGTTATCCAGGCTGGTAGATGTCTTATTAGAGAAGGAAGTTTTAAGCGCTGACGAATTTAAGAAAATTATTGGCTTACCGAAAGAATAATGCAGATAACCCCTGTAAAAGTAGAGAATCAAAAGGAAGCAAAAAAGATTATAGTTTCTTTAGGGGCTACCCGGGAAGGAGCGAAAATACTCAGTTCCAAGGCGGTGTTTAGAGTTTTTAAGATTGAAGGAATAAAGTCTTGGGAAGCAAACATTGTAAAGCAGCACCTTCTTTCTCTGGGTTCCGATGCAGCCATAGAAAGAGACGCTTTGGTTAAAGATATTGAAACTGGTATCTTATTATTTGGTAGCACATCTCAGCTTCGCAAGCTTTCTGTTAAACTAAGGAATCAGACTAAGAGGTTAAGTCTAGTTTCCGAAAAGCTTTCAGAAATTTTGCTCAACCTTGAACGTAAGCAATATGAGCATAGAGCTAGAGATAAGGTTCTGAAAATAAAAGAACCGGTTATTTGCGGAATAGTAAATATTACCGAAGACTCTTTTTCCGGAGACGGTTTGCTGAAGGGGGGTAATTTATCCTGCCCCAATTTAAAAGAATTAGTTTTAGGCAAAGTTTCCCAAATGCTTAGGGCAGGGGCAAAAATAATCGATATAGGGGCTGAGTCGACCAGGCCTTTTTCTCAAAAGATAAGCCCAAAAGAAGAGCTAAAAAGAATTTCTCCTATCTTGCGGGCTGTTCGAAAGGCCTTCCCGCGAATAGTTATTTCAGTTGACACATATAAGCCTCAGGTGGCCAAAGTAGTTGTAGAAGAAGGGGCAGATATTATCAATGATATTACTGCTCTTGCAAGCCCAAAGATTGTTTCTTTGGTGAAAAGATTTAATTTAGGTTGTGTGCTTATGCATATGAAGGGAAATCCCCAAAATATGCAGATCAATCCATCTTATGATTGTGCCAGTGAAGAAGTATTTTCTTTTTTTCGGGAAAGGCTGGATTATTGTCAAAAAAAAGGCATATCAAAACAGCAAATTTTTATTGATCCGGGAATCGGCTTTGGTAAGCTAAAAAGGCATAATGCGGAAATAATTAATAATCTCTACCAATTTAAAGCTTTTGGTGTGCCGCTTTTTATTGGGATATCACGTAAGTCTTTTCTTGGAGAGATAATTAAAAAAGAGCCAGAGAAGAGGTTAGGGGCTACCATAGCCGCTAATATGTTAGCTTTGGCCCGGGGAGCTGATGTTCTACGGGTGCATGATGTAGAGGAGGCTAAGGAAACAGTAAAAGTTTTTTCTGAGGTTACCCGCTTTTGTAGCAACTGAAAAATTATTCATAAAGAATGAGTGAGTTGATCAAAATGTTTAACTGGAAGGCTATTGCCGAAATTGTGATTCTCTGGATGGTGATTTACCGGATATTCCTTTTCTTGAAAGGAACTAAAGCCGTTTATTTGCTTCGGGGTACAATTGTTTTGGTTATTTCATTGGTGGTTTTTCAGTTACTTGGGTTTCCAGTTTTAAGTAGAATACTTACTTATCTTTTTGCCGCCTTTCTTCTTTTTGTAGTTATAATTTTTCAGCCGGAACTCAGAGAGGGGCTGATTCGTTTAGGCCGCCGTCATATTTTTCATATCGAGCCTCAAGTTGAACAGGTAGAGCAAATTTTAAGAGAAATTATCTCTTCGGTAGGGGTCCTTTCCCGAAAAAGAATTGGCGCCTTAATTGCAATAAAAAAGGAAATGGGGCTAAAAAAATACATTGAAAGCGGCGTTGTTCTTAACGCGGATATAACCTCGGAATTAATCCAAAATATATTTTATCCTTCAGCGCCCCTACATGACGGGGGAATTATTATTGAAGGTACAAGAGTCGTTGCGGCTGCCTGCCTATTTCCTTTAAGTGATGACTCTGGGATTGAAAGGACTCTAGGCATGCGTCATAGAGCCGCGGTGGGGCTATCGGAGGCTAGTGATGCTTTAGTTATTGTTATTTCTGAAGAAACAGGAATAATTTCTCTTGCTATTGAAGGACAGCTAACGCGGCGTTTAACCCCCAATGAGTTATTTACTATCCTGAAAGGGCAACTGGCTAAGATAGCTGATTAAATAGGATTTTTAGGAGTTTTTATGGAGTGGCTAAAGACAATAAAAAAGTGGTTTAAAAAAATTAGCTTTCGAAAAGCGTTTACTAATAATTTCTGGCTAAAAGTTATTTCTTTAATTATGGCGGTTATAGTTTGGTATTATGTAGGTAGTGAAATTACCCGGGGTATTCAGATTTAAAGTGAAATCTAAAAGGAAAATAAAACTAGGCGTAAATATTGACCACGTTGCAACTTTACGGCAGGCGCGTTTTACCGATTACCCTGATCCGGCTACCGCAGCGCTGTTGGCTCAAGAAGCCGGCTGTGATTCGATAGTGGCTCATCTAAGAAAAGACCGGCGGCATATCCAGGATGAAGATGTTTTTTTAATTAAAGATGTTATAGGTATTCCCTTTAACCTTGAGATGTCAACAGATTCAAGTATTGTTGATATAGCTTGCAGGTTAAGGCCGGCGCAGGCCACTTTAGTTCCCGAGAACAGGAAAGAGCTCACAACCGAGGGCGGTATAGACTTAATCAAAAAACATAAAAGGGTTGAAAAAGCTCTCAGGTGCTTGGGAAAGAAGGGAATTAAGGTTAGCTTATTTATTGATCCGATAAAGAGCCAGATAAAAATAGCCGGAGAGTTAGGGGTTAATGCAATTGAAATAAATACCGGTAGGTTTTGCCAAGCTCAAGGGAAGGTTTCGCGCGGGAGAGAAGTAGAGAGAATCAAAAAAGCGTCTGTATTTGCTAAAAGCCAAAATCTTTTTGTTGCCGCTGGTCATGGATTAGATTATAAAAACGTCAAGGAGATCCAAAAAATAAAACAAATCCAGGAATTGAATATCGGGCATTCAATAATTTGTGAATCTATTTTTTTAGGGATAGTACCGGCAGTTAAAAAAATGATTTCTTTGCTTTAGGAAATTTTTTAGATGTAGAGGAAAAAAATGGTTTTAGGCATTGGCATAGATATGGTAAAGACTGAAAAGATAGAAAAGGCCATAAATAAATGGAAAGATAGTTTTATTGAAAGGGTGTTTAATCCTGAAGAAATAAAAAAGATTTCTCCCGGTAAAATTTACTACCAAAGGTTAGCTGCTAGGTTCGCAGCAAAGGAAGCAGTGATTAAGGCTACATCTAAAAAAATTCCTTTGGGTTTTCGAGATATTCTTATTTTAAACAGAGATAATGGAGCGCCATATTGTCGCCTGAAGAAGGATAATGGCTTGAATATACTTCTTTCGATAACTCATATTGAAGACTACGCTGTAGCCTGCGCGGTGGTGCAAAAGGCCTGAAAGCATGCGGTTACCTCAGCAGTTACTTGTAAGGGAAAAAGATGTTCACAAGGGCGGCTGTGGCCGTGTTCTTGTGGTGGGAGGATCTCCGGGGTTAACCGGTGCGGTTTGCCTTTGCGCGCAAGCATCTATCAGAATAGGTGCTGGTTTGGTGAGAGCAGCAGTCCCTAGAAGCTTAAATACTATATTTGAAGTGAAATTAACAGAGGTGATGACTTTTCCTTTGGCTGACATAGGAGGGTGCCTTTCCGGTAAAGATTTTAATAAGATAGAGAAGAGTTTAGAGGCAATTGATGTATTAGCTGTTGGCCCGGGTATAGGGATGCATCCGGCTACCAAAAAGTTAATTGAAAGAATTATAAAAAAGGTTGATAAGCTCTTAATTTTAGACGCGGACGCGCTTAACATACTTGCTTTAGAGCCAGGGATTTTAAATGAAAGAAAAAGCCGGGAAGTTATCCTGACACCCCATTTAGGAGAATTTTCCCGGTTAACAAAGAAAAATATTGCTGAGATCAAGGAAAGCCGGAAAGAGCTTGCCAAAAGCTTTGCTCTTAGATATAATTTACATCTTGTTTTGAAAGGGCCTAACACTTTAGTAACTGACGGTAAAGATTTTTTTGACAATACGACTGGGAATCCCGGCATGGCTACAGCCGGAACTGGGGATGTATTGTCTGGATTAATAGCCGGGGTGGCCGCGCAGGGAGTTGTCCCCTTTTTAGCTGCCAAAACTGGAGTTTATTTGCATGGCTTGTCGGGAGATTTGGCTGCTAAAGATAAAACTGAAAATTGTTTGATTGCTTCTGATTTGTTAGATTATTTACCAGAGGCGATTAAGATTGCCACAGGCTGTAGAGAACGCGGATAGTGGGTTTATAGAAGATACAGAGGTTCCGAGGGATGAAGGGTGAAATCGCCTTTCTTTCTTCGGAGCATGAGTACAATCTGTGGTTTTGCCGGCGTAGCTCAATCTGGCAGAGCACCTCACTTGTAATGAGGATGTTGGAGGTTCGATTCCTCTCGCCGGCTTTTATTACAAGTGGATCGATTAAGCCTTTAAAATCGGACTTTTGGGCAGGTTCCCGAGTCGGCCAAAGGGGACAGACTGTAAATCTGTTGCGCTTGCGCTTCGGAGGTTCGAATCCTCCCCTGCCCATGTCTTTTTTTGAATCATAAGCGTTATTTGTAAAAAAAAGGTAGGGTGTTTAATTTTGTTTTTCGGATGCGCTAGAAAACTTTTTTAAAACCGATAACTTCGCCTACGGCGAAGAGCGCATGCGAATCCTCCCCTGCCCATAACCACAGATTATACTGAATACTGGTAATAGCACGGTTACAAAAGATACAGGGGTTCCGAAGGGTGAAGGAGGAGGGATGATGGACGAAAGGACCAAATCAACCCTCGTCTTGGCGAACAAAGTGAGCGGTTATCTATCCTCCTTCGGAACGACTTGAAACCTAGAAATAGTGTTGCTTTTGTTTTCTGTGCAATCTGTAAACGTTCTTTTGAGTCGATTCTGCCACGAACCAGAGTTTGTCTTTAATCTAAAAAAGTGGACAAACACGGTTTATGGCAGCCCTGAACTGTAATTTTGCAAAGCAAAATTTCTGGTTCAAGGCTGTGACTTCTGTGGTTCCGCGGGCGTAGTTCAATGGTAGAACACTGGCCTTCCAAGCCAGTCATGGCGGTTCGATCCCGCTCGCCCGCTTTCTATCTGATTAACTAACCATGAAAGAATCAATATCAATAATTGGCGCAGGTAGCTGGGGCACGACTCTGGCTATTAATCTAGCCAGAAAAAAGGTTCGCGTAAAGCTCTATGGTGTTTTTCATCAGCATAATCTGAAAATGTCCCGGGATAGGGAGAACAAAGTTTTTTTACCAGGAGTAAATTTTCCTCCTTATTTATCGGTTGAACCATCTCTGGATAATCTGCTAAAAGAAGATATTATTTTGATTGCTATTCCGGTTAAATACGTAAGAAAAATATTAAAAAAAATAGCTTTTTGCAGGGCTGATTTTAAGAAAAAAGTTTTTTTAAGTGTCAGTAAAGGCATAGAAATTAAAACACTTAAACGGGTTTCTGAAATTATAAATGAAGAATTAGGGGTAAAAAAATTAGCTGTTCTTTCCGGCCCCACCATAGCTAAAGAAGTAGCCAAAGGTATACCCACAGCTGCTGTTATAGCTTCTAAAGATAGGCGAGTAGGGGAAAGGTTGCAAAAAATATTTAATAGCAGTAATTTTAGGGTTTACTTGCACGATGATCTTGTGGGGGTTGAACTTTCCGGAGCCTTAAAAAACGTAATTGCCTTAAGTTGTGGTATTTCTGATGGCTTAGGTTTTGGCACAAATACAAAATCTGCTTTAATTACCAGGGGTTTAGTTGAGATGATGCGTATTGGTAAGGAGTTGGGAGCTAAACCTAAAACTTTTTGGGGTATTAGCGGCCTGGGGGATCTTGCTACTACTTGCTTTTCGCTTCATTCTCGAAATAGAATGGTAGGCGAATATATTGGGAGAGGCCAAAAGTTAAAAGATATCTTAGCTAAAATGGAAATGGTGGCTGAAGGTATTGATACTGTAAAGTCTGTTTACGCGATATCAAAAAAATTAAAAGTTGATATGCCGATTGCACAAGAAGTGTATAGGGTCTTATATAAGAACAAAACTCCTCATAAGGCTGTTGAAGATTTAATGAGGAGGTCTCTAAAGTCTGAAGGAATAAGTTAATTACCAGAGGGAGGTGGCCTATGAAAGAAAGAAGAAAATTTCCCCGTCTTGAAACGGACAAAGCTAAAATTATCTGGCGGAAAGAGGGTACTTTTGATAACCTGGATTCCTCCCGTAATATTTCCGGAGGCGGAATATGCTTAGAAACCGGGCAAGAAGGTATCCAAAAAGAGGATCTTTTATCTTTGAATATTGCCTTGCCGGGTGAAAAACTTATAGATTGCAAGGCCAGGGTAGCTTGGGTTGTAGAAATTGAAAAAGAGGATGGGCCAAAATATTTATTTGCGGTTGAATTTATTGATATAAGCGCTGAGGACAGGGAAAAAATTAAACAACTTGTGGAAAAGTCTTCTTCGAAATAATTTCATCTTTGCCGGGAGGTGGCGCAGTTTGGCTTAGCGCACTTGCATGGGGTGCAAGGGGTCGCGGGTTCGAATCCCGCCCTCCCGATTACTGTTGATTATACTGGTTTCGAAGGAAGATGGAAGAGAGGATGAGGGACGAAATCGTCCGTCGTCTTAGCGAATCCATTCGCCTGTGTTCAGTTCTTCGATTTTACTCAGGAGTGAGCGGTCATCCTACATCCATCGGAACGCGGTCTACTCAAAAATTATTATCCATCGGATAAGGAGGTTTGTGATATGGAAAAGTTTAGCGGCCCTGAAAAAAGAAAACACCCTCGCTTAAATGTTAATTTTATTGTCAGCTATAGAGTTGAAGGCCCTTCTTCGCCTTTTGACCTTAGCCAGACTAAAGATGTTAGCCAGGGAGGATTGTTGCTCACCACAAACAAAAAGTTTGACAAGGGGACAATTTTGGTTATGACTATTCTTTTTCCTTTTGTTGAGGAAAAGATGAAATTAACTGGAATCGTTGTAGATTCTCAGGAAAAGGTAAGGGATTTAATTTATGAAACACATATTCAATTTAAGGAAGCGGATGAGTCTCTCTTGAAAGAAATCGGAGAGTTTATTCAAAAAAAGGTAAAAAGCAATGCTTAAAAAAATTGGCGTAATTGGTTTAGGAACTGTTGGGCAAGAGGTTCTGGCTACCTTAAAAAGAAATTCTTCCTTAATCAAGCGAAGAACTTCTTTAGACATAGCGGTTCATAAGGTTTGCGATGTTAAACGGACGAAAGGGAAAATTGCAAAAAAGTTTTCGATTCCCTTTACAACTGACCCTTATAGCATTATTAATGATCCCGAG
Organism: Candidatus Omnitrophota bacterium; assembly: GCA_003565945.1. Lineage (GTDB taxonomy): Bacteria > Omnitrophota > Gorgyraeia > Duberdicusellales > 4484-171 > PXAH01. The sequence goes on along the minus strand of PXAH01000137.1, from coordinate 2,158 downwards.
ATAGATATAGTTGTGGAATTGATAGGCGGTATTGAACCTGCTTACACCTTGATAAAAACTTCTTTGCAAAATAAAAAAAGCATTGTCACCGCTAATAAAGCTCTTTTAGCTAAGCAGGGAAGATTGATTTTCAACCTAGCGGCCCAAAAAGGCGTTTCTGTAGGCTTTGAAGCCTCGGTTTGCGGGGCTATACCGATAATAAAGGGGGTTTCAGAAGGTTTAGTTGGGTGCGAAGTAGATAAGATTTTTGGAATCTTAAATGGAACAGCAAATTATATACTTTATAAAATGGAGAAAGAACATATTAGTTTTGAGCGAAGCTTAAGCCAGGCTCAAGCAAAGGGGCTTGCCGAGCAAGACCCTTCCCTTGATGTAGAGGGGGGGGATACTCTTCATAAGCTTTGCATTTTGATTTACCTATGCTACGGAGTTTGGCCTTCTTTATCCAAAGTTTACACAGAAGGGATAGCTGGAATATCTTTACAGGATATTCTTTATGCTCAGGAATTAAATTATAGAATTAAGCTATTAGCTATAGCTAAAAAGGAAAAAAAATCTTTAGATTTGCGCGTTCATCCGGTAATGGTTCCTGCCGGCCATCCTTTGTCAGGAGTTTCTCTCGCTTATAACGCGGTAACCTTACATACCCATCCTGCTGGAGAATTACTTTTTTTTGGTGAAGGAGCTGGTGGTGTGCCGACTTCTTCTTCGGTTGTCTCCGATATAGTTAATATTGCTTCCGGCAATAAAGCTTTTGCCCGCAAAGAGGAAAATATCAAATTGACTGATTTTAACGAAGTAAAAAATCAGTACTATTTTAGATGCATGGTCCAAGATCAACCGGGGGTGTTGGCGCAAATTAGCCGGATTTTTGCTTCATCTAAGATAAGCATATCCTATGTGAATCAAAAAATGCGCAATAGAGGCAAGCATGTTCCTTTGATTATGATTACTCATGAAGCCCGGGAGAAAGAAATGAAAAAAGCTCTTCAGGAGATAGATAAGTTGTCTATGGTTCAAAGTCCTTCTCAATTAATTCGCATTGAAAAAATTTGAAAATAGGGCATAGAATTATGAGCGCAAAAAATATGAGTACAAGAAAAAGAAATTTAATTTTTAATTACCAGGGAGTGATTGAAAGATATAAAAATTTCTTGCCTGTTACCCGCAAGACTCCCCGAATAACGTTACTAGAAGGTAATACCCCTTTAATTTATTCTTCTAGCCTATCGGAAAGAATAGGTGAGAAATTTGAGGTTTACCTTAAATATGAAGGATTAAACCCCACGGCTTCTTTTAAAGACAGGGGAATGGTAGTTGCTATTGCCAAGGCGGTTGAAGAAAATATGGAAGCGGTTATCTGCGCTTCTACGGGAAATACTTCTGCTTCTGCCGCTGCTTATTCTGCCCGGGCTAAAATTAAGTGTGTCGTAGTAATTCCAGAAGGAGCCATTGCTTTAGGTAAATTAGCGCAAGCATTGATACATAACGCGAAGGTTATTGCTATAAAAGGTAACTTTGACGATGCTTTGTCTATAGTAAAAGAGCTGGCTGATAAATTTCCAGTGACCCTGGTTAACTCTATTAATCCATACCGCATTGAGGGGCAAAAGACCGCTTCTTTTGAAATTTGTGATTATTTAGGTTGTGCTCCTCATTACCATTTTCTTCCTGTTGGCAATGCCGGCAATATTACTGCTTATTGGAAAGGGTTTAAGGAATATTACTCAAAGAAAAGAGTTTCTCATCTTCCGCGCTTGATGGGTTTTCAGGCAAAAGGAGCCTCTCCTATTGTGGAAGGAAGGCCTTTTCCGAAGCCGGAAACTATAGCAACGGCAATACGTATTGGCAATCCGGCCAGCTGGCAAGAGGCTTTGGAAGCGAAAAGTGAGTCTGGTGGGGTAATTGAATCTGTAACCGATAAGCAAATCATTGCTGCCTACAAAATGTTAGCTCGAGAGGAAGGTATATTCGTTGAGCCGGCCTCTGCTGCTTCTGTAGCTGGTTTAATGAAGCTAAAAAAAGAAGGTTTTTTTGATAAAAATAAGTCTCGTAAGATAATTACCTGCACTTTGACCGGGCACGGACTCAAGGACCCTCAAACGGCTATTGAGCAAATAAGTTACCCGCCAGTTGTAAAGCCTACTCTAAAGGAAGT
>PXAH01000018.1 GCA_003565945.1 Candidatus Omnitrophota bacterium | reverse complement strand
TCTAGTCTTCCTGATTTTGCTGAACTTACTGTAAAATATACCCCTTTTAAAAAGCTGATAGAGTTAAAATCACTGAAATATTATTTTTATGCTTTTCGAAATGTAAAGGTTTACAATGAGCACGCGGTTAACAAAATTATGGAAGACTTAAAAAAAGTTTTGGCTCCGCGTGCTTTAGAAGTAGTAGCTGAATTTACCGTAAGAGGCGGGATAAAAAATAGAGTTGTAGCCGGATATACTAAGAGTAAAGGATAAAGGGTAAAGGTTAAGTGTTAGGATTTTAAGTTTGTTGTGGCGGGCGTGAAGATAAAAATTATACTGCTGTCGCTTCTTTTTCTTTCGTCTTGCCTTGGGCCTTCTTTGCATAAGGATAGATTTTTTGTACTGGGTACCTACCTTGAAGTATTATCTGAAGATAAATCCGCGGCTGGAATTGTTTACCAGGAGTTTAGGCGCCTGGATTCTATTTTTAACAAATATAGTAGTGATTCTGAAATTTATAAGTTAAACAATAATCCCGGCAGAGAAATTAAGGTTTCACCTGAGCTGATAGATCTTATCTTAAAAAGTAAAAAATATTATCAACTTACCGACAGGGCTTTTGATGTATCTAAAGGAAAGTTGTACAGTTTTTGGAAAGAGTGGGGAGAAAATGGGAAAGATTTTCCTGCCCAGGAGAAAATAACCCGGCTTAATGATTTAGGTAGCATGGCCGGCATTAAGGTTGATGTTAAACAGAATACCGTTAAACTCAAAGAAGGGGTTAGCCTTGATTTTTCAGGAGTTGCTAAAGGTTATATAGTAGATAAGGCGGCAGAAAAAATAAAAAAAAGAGGTATTAATAGCGCCTTAATCAATGCCGGTGGAGATATTTATTGCTTGGGGGATAATCGAGGCAAACCCTGGCGGGTAGGAGTAAGCGATCCTTTAGGTAAAACAGTTAAAGTAGAAGAGATAAGCGCCCAAGCTGTAGTTACATCCGGCAATTACCGTCAGTTTTACCAAAAAGAAGGAAAAATATATTCGCATATTATAGATCCCAGAACTGGTTACCCGGTTAAACGGGGACTTTTGGGGGTGACGGTCATCGCTGACCAAGCCTGGGTAGCGGATATTTTAGCAACAGCCTTTTTTATCAATGGCAAAGAATTTGCCGCAAGATTTATCAAAGATAATCCCTCTGTAAAAGCTTATTTTGTAACTGAAAATGAACTGGTTGTTTTTCAAAATAAGTAGGGGCGCATCGCGATGCGCCCTACCCTTACGCTATGGATATTAAAAAAATCTCTAAAAGCGGTAAAAAGTTATCCATGGTTACCTGTTATGATTATTCTTTTGCCCGCATTCTGAACGAAAGTGACGTAGATATTATTTTAGTAGGAGATTCTCTGGCCAATGTTCTTTTGGGGCTTTCAGATATAAAACAGGTAAGCATGGATGAGATGATCAATCACACAGCTTCTGTACGCAAAGGCGCCACCGATAAAATAATCATTGCCGACCTTCCTTATCTTGCTTGTCAAAAGAAAAACAGCCGGCCTATCACGGCTTGCCGTCAGTTTATTAAGGCAGGCGCTGACGCGATTAAGATAGAGTGGTTTCCGGGTTGTGAAAAAACTATTGGCAGGCTAATTAAGGGCGGTATTCCGGTTATGGGCCACATTGGGCTTACGCCTCAGACAGCAGATCTTTTAGGAGGATATAGGGTTCAGGGGAAAAATAAAGAATCAAAAGATAATTTAAAAAAACAGGCCAAAAAATTAGAAGAGTTGGGTGTATTTAGTTTAGTTCTTGAATGTGTTAAAAAGGAAGCGGCTAAGGAGATAACCAAAAGCCTAAGCATACCGACAATCGGTATTGGTTCAGGCAAGCACTGTAGCGGACAGGTTTTAGTATTGTATGATTTACTCGGGCTTTATCCGGGTAAAATGAAATTTGTGAGAGTTTTTTCTGATTTATCCGGCCCGGTTAAGAAGGCAGTAAATTCTTTTCACCGCCAGGTAAGAGAAGGTTCTTTTCCTTCGGATGAGGAGAGCTATTAAAATTTTCTACCTAGCTTTTGGCCCTCAGAGCCTTAGTCAAAAATTGTTTTTGCTTTTTGAAGTTCAGCAGGACGTCTACTCTCAGTTTAAAATGGTTGACGGTTTAATTTGCTTCTGTTAATATTAGGTTTTAATTTTGAAATAAAAAATGATAGAAAGATATACCCCGGAAAAAATAGGTAAGATTTGGCAAGAAGAGGAAAAATTTTCCCGCTTCTTAAAAATTGAATCTCTGCTTTGTGAGGCCCTGGAGAAGCAGAAGAAAATACCCAGGGGAACTAGCCGTAAAATCTCTCAAGCAAAAATTTCTTTAAAAAAAATAAAAGAAATAGAAAAAAAAACCCGCCATGACATAGTTGCTTTTTTAAAGGTGGTATCTTCTCAGATAGGCCCGGCCGGCAAATTTTTACATCTTGGAATGACGTCTTCTGACTTGCTTGATACCACTTTAGCCTGGCAGATAAAAGACGCGACAAAAATTATTTTATCTGACCTTGACCGGTTGATTGAGGTAGTTAAAAAAAAGGCACTAAAGTATAAAGATACAATTTGTATTGCCCGTACACACGGCATGCATGCCGAAATTTACAGCTTTGGCTTGAAATTTCTTTATTTATACAATGATTTAATTTTTGAGCGGGAGAAATTAAGCGCAAGCCTTGATTATGCTGCTTGTGGCAAAGTTTCCGGGGCTGTGGGGACTTTTGCTTATTTTAGCCCGGATATCGAAGAGTATATTTGTAAAAAAATAGGTATAAATAGGGCCGCTATCTCAACTCAAATAGTTTCCCGCGAGCGCTTTGCTTATTATTTATTCATTCTTTCTTTGATTGGTGCTACCCTTGAACGGTTTGCTACTGAAATCAGGCATCTTCATCGGAATGAAGTGGGCGAAGCAAAAGAGCCTTTTTATAAGGGCCAAAAAGGTTCATCGGCGATGCCGCATAAGCAAAATCCTATAACTTGTGAAAAGATTTGCGGCTTAGCAAGGCTGCTTAGGTCCAATGCTTTTGCCGCTTCAGAGAATATAAACCTATGGCATGAGAGAGACATATCCCATTCTTCGGTAGAAAGGGTGATTATTCCTGATTCTACTATTATTATCGACTATATGTTAAAAGAGTTTAGGGGGGTAGTTTCTAAGCTAGATGTGAATTCTACTAGGATGGCAAGAAATATAGAAATAAATAGGGGCATAGTTTATTCACAAAAAGTATTGACTGAATTGATGAAAAAAGGTTTATCTCGGATGGAGGCGTATGATTTGGTTCAAGCAATTTCTTTAGAGGTGATTAACAACAATTCTAACTTTAAAGAAGAAGCTTTTAAAAATGAAAAAATAAGAAAGCTATTGAGCAAGAATGTACTAGAAAATATATTTAATCCTTACAATTACCTGTCGAATGTTGACCAGATTTACAAAAGATTTGCTTTGATTTGACCTTGCCTTTTCTTGGCAGGCAGCCGGCAGTAACTTACCTTAGGAGAAAAATGAGCGGCATATTTGGAGTTGTCTCTAAGAAAAAAAGCTGTGTGGATGAACTTTTTTACCTGGGGGACTACCATTCCCATTTAGGCACCCAGTTTGGAGGGATAGCATTATCCGGTAAAAGTTTAACTAGGCGTATTCATAATATAAGCGGCAGCCAGTTTAAATCAAAGTTGCAACAGGAATACAGGCTGCTAACCGGCAATAGAGGCATAGGGGCAATAAGTTATGAAGAACAGCCTATATATGTAAAGTCAAGGTTTGGAGATTTTTGTATAGTTGTAAACGGCTGGGTCAATAACCGGAAATCTTTAGCCAAAGAATTGTTTTCTAAGAATTTTTCTTTTAGCGAAACCTCTAACAATAGAGTTAATATATGCGAGTTGGTAAGTAAGTTAATACTCCAAAGAGATTGTTTAGTTACCGGAATAGAATATATGTTTTCCCGGATAGAGGGGTCAATTTCTTTGTTGATTTTGACTAAAAAAGGGATTTTCGCGGCTCGGGACAAACAAGGCATCTCCCCCTTAATTATCGGCCAAAACAAGGAAAGCTTTGCGGCGGTAACCGAAACAACCGCTTTTCCTAATTTGGATTTTAAAGTAGTTAAAGAGCTTATGCCGGGGGAGGTTGTTTTTTTAAACCGGGAGGGAATGAGCCTGCAAAAAGCCGGAGGCCAAAACTTAAAAATCTGCGCTTTTTTATGGATTTATACCGGATTTCCAGCCTCTAGTTACCATCAAAGAAATGTAGAGAAAGTAAGGGAGAGTTGCGGCAGGTGCCTGGCCCGGCAGGATAAATTTAAGCCGGATTTAGCCGCTGGGGTTCCTGATTCCGGTACAGCCCACGCCATTGGTTATGCCTTAGGCAAAAAAGTTCCTTTTCGAAGGCCTTTAATTAAATATACACCCGGTTACGGCCGTAGCTATCTACCTTCTCTGCAAAATATAAGAGATTTAATAGCTAAGATGAAAATTATACCGATAAAAGAAATGATAAAAGGAAAAAAGATTGTGCTTTGTGAAGATTCTATAGTAAGAGGGACTCAATTAAAAAATTATACACTTTTGAAGTTATGGAATAATCAAGCTAAGGAAGTGCATGTGCGAATTGCTTGCCCACCCCTTCTCTTTCCTTGTATCTTTAATTACTCAACCAGGGCAAAAAGGGAATTGATTACCCGCCAGGCAATTAAAAATCTTGCTCCGAAAGGGCAACGTAATATGTCTAAATATGTAGATGAAAATTCTTCTGAATACAAAAAGATGGTAGCCTGGATAGCTACAAAGCTGGGAGCTACTTCCTTGAAGTATCAAAGAATCGATGATATGGTTTCAGCTATTGGCCTGCCTAAAAGCAAACTTTGCCTTTATTGTTGGACAGGAAAACTTTAGGATTATGGGAAGAATGAACTATAAGAAAGCCGGGGTAGATATAAAAAAAGCTGACCGTTTTGTTGAGAGTATCAGCTCTTT
>PXAH01000101.1 GCA_003565945.1 Candidatus Omnitrophota bacterium | reverse complement strand
TTTTTTTAAATAACCCTGCCCACAAGAACAGAAAAGAAAAAGATTGGGCACGACTATATAAAATTTCTGAAAATAATAATTTATATTGGAATTTTTTTTGGATTTTTAACAAATTAAAAGTGTTAAAAGTTATGGCCAAAATGATTATATTGTTGTTTCCGCCTGTTATGTTCTTGAAAATGGTTAAACGGAGAGTTTGGGGTCATTGAAATTTTAGGGATAGTCCACTTAATTATTGATAAAAAAGGCTTTTCTGCTAAGGTAGCGGCATAGATTGTATAGCAAATAAATTCCAAAAATTCCGATGCAATAATTCCGATGCGGGATCGGAAAAAAGAGGGGTTGTATCTTGTTGGGAAAGAAAGGGTTGTGAACGGGGAAAATAGTTTTGGTTTGATTTGGGAAAAAGTTTGCATTTTTAGCTGAAAAGCTTATAATTTTATTCTACAGTAGCTTGTAAATCAGTAAAAATGTAGTCAAGCAATGATTCTCTTTTTTAGCTCGGGGAGTAACAAGGTGTTTAAGGAGATTATTTTATGGATGTTAAACTTGAGAGTTTGATTGAGAAAATTAAAAAGGAAGGGGTAGAAGAGGCCCGGAAACAAGCAGAGCAAATACTAAAAGAGGCTCAGGCTAAGGAAAAAGAGATAATCCAAAGAGCCCGGGAGCAGGCTGAAAAGATAAAGGGGGAGGGCGAGAAAGAAGCTAAAAAATTTAAAGAAAGCGCCGAGGAGTCATTAAAGCAGGCGGCGCGGGACCTGATACTTTCGGTGAGGGAGAAACTTACGGGAATTTTTGATAATATTTTAAAGCAGGAACTAAATGAATCTTTAGGCCCGGAAGTTTTAGCGGATATACTGCAAAATTTAATCAATAGGTGGAGCCAGGAAAAAGAAAAGAGTTTTGAGGTTTTAGTAAGCCGGCAGGATCAGGAGAAGCTAAAAAGTATTTTACTCTCCAGGCTTAAAGATAAAGCCGCAAGCAAAATCGAAATTAAAAGCTCTCCATCTATTCGCAAGGGTTTTCAGATTGGCATAAAAGGAGAAGATACTCATTATGATTTTTCCGATGATGGGATAATCGAAGCTTTTTCGGTTTTTCTCAACCCCCGCCTCTCTTCTTTGATCTCCGGCAAAAAAGATGGATAAATATTATTATTTAATCGCACAGCTCCCTTTTTTGCGCTTTGAGGAGAAAACTTACATAAGCAAAGAATCTTTTTTGGAAGAAGCGAAAAAATGGCTTTCCGATAAAGATTTTAAAGAAATCACAAAAGCCGGCCTTGATGATTTAAAAAGCAAAGGAGCATCTTCTTTTTTAAGGGAGTATAAAAAGATTGAACTTACCTTAAGGGAAGGGTTAGCTTCTCATAGGCAGAAAAAAGAAAATCAACCGCGTGGGTTTGATAAGAATCTTTTAGAAGGAAATCCTTTGGAAATTGAGAAAAAATTGCTTTTTTGGCGCTGGCAAAAGGTAGATGAGCTGGCTCAGGATTTTTCTTTCAGCCGGGAGGCGGTATTGGCCTATTTCATTAAGCTGCAGATTTTAGAAAAATTGTCAGAATTTGATAAAAAAAAGGGAACAGAAAAATTTGATTCCCTATCAGAGGTAGAAGATGGAAAAATACGGTGAAATTTCGGCTATCAGCGGCAACATGATTAAAGTTAATTTTAAAGAAAGTGTTTCTCAAAATGAGGTTGGCTATGTTTTAGCTCACAGCCAACGCCTGATGTCTGAGGTTATCAGGATAACCGGCAATACCGCCTTTATGCAGGTGTTTGAAGATACCAAAGGGATAAAAGTAGGTGATAGAGTTGAATTTTCAGGAGAGATGATTTCAGTTGAATTAGGGCCTGGCCTTCTTGGCCGGGTGTATGACGGCTTACAGAATCCTTTACATGATTTGGCTAAGGAGTGTGGAGTATTTTTGCCCCGTGGTAAGCAGTTGGATGCTTTAGACAGTCAAAAAAAATGGCATTTTAAGCCGGAAGCAGGTTTAGCAGGAAAAAATATTTTTGCCGGAGATCGGCTGGGCTATGTGGAGGAAGGTATTTTTAAACATTTTATTTTTGCTCCTTTCTGGCTTAAGGGGCAGTTAAAAGTTAAAGAAGTTATTTCTGAGTCAGATTGTAAGGTTAGAGATAAGATAGCTGTCCTGGAGGATGAGTCCGGAAATGAGCACCAAATCAACATGGTAATTAATTGGCCGGTTAAGCTTCCTATTTCAAATTATAAGCAAAAGTTTATTCCCAATCAACCGCTTATTACCAAAATGAGGATTCTTGATACCTTTTTTCCGGTTGCCAAGGGAGGCACTTACTGTGTTCCCGGCCCCTTTGGCTCAGGCAAAACTGTCCTGCAGCAGTTGATTAGCCGTTATGCTGATATAGATGTTGTAATTATCGCTGCCTGTGGAGAAAGAGCCGGAGAAGTGGTTGAAACTTTAAAGAAATTTCCTGAGGCTGAAGACCCGCGTACAGGCCGGTTACTTATGGAAAGGACAATTATTATTTGTAATACAAGCTCAATGCCGGTTGCCGCCCGGGAGGCCTCGGTTTATACCGCCACCACTCTAGGTGAGTATTATCGCCAAATGGGCCTTGATGTTTTACTTTTAGCTGATTCGACGTCCCGTTGGGCTCAGGCAATGCGGGAGATTTCAGGAAGATTAGAGGAGATTCCGGGCGAAGAAGCTTATCCGGCTTATCTTGAATCAAGAATCGCTGAATTTTATGAGAGAGCCGGCCAGGTAGAGCTTTCTTTTTCCGACAAGAGGGGCAGCCTTACTATAGGCGGCACTGTTTCTCCGGCAGGAGGTAATTTTGATGAACCGGTCACCCAATCTACCTTAAAAGTTGTGGGAGCTTTTCATGGTTTATCGCGGGACAGGGCTAATTCCCGCAAATACCCGGCGGTTGACCCGCTGCAAAGTTGGTCGCGCTATCAAACTCCTTTGGACGAAGAAAAGGTTAATAAGGCAAAAAATATTTTGAAAAAAGGTGATGAAATCGACCAAATGATGAAGGTTGTTGGAGAAGAGGGAACGTCTTTAGAAGATTATCAAATTTACCTGAAAGCAGAGTTTTTGGATTCTGTTTACCTGCAGCAGAATGGGTTTAACCCGGAGGACGCGGCTACCGATGTAGAAAGGCAAAAACATGTTTTCGATAAATTATCTTTTATCGGTGAAACTCAATTTGAATTGTCCGGCAAAGAGGAAGCGAGGAATTTTTTTAACCATTTACGCTCTCTTTTTATTGATTGGAATTACACAAAAAAGGATTCAGAAAAATTCAAAGATCAGGAGAGAAAAATAGACGAGTTCATTCAAACTCAAGGAAAAGAGGAAGTATAGCCCTTAGGTTATTTTTGTTAATCGTTGAAGGGTTGCGTAGCTGGAAACGTTGAAGGGGGAAGGGTTGCGAGAGAATAAAAGAATAAGAAGCTTTGAAGATTTAGAGGTATACCAAGCCTCATATAAGGTAATGCTTATTGCTTATAAGGAAATAATACCTAAGTTGCCCAAGCAAGAAGATTATGACTTAAAGAGTCAGCTGAGAAGGTCTGTTAAAGCCATACCCAGATTAATTGCCGAAGGCCACTCTAAGAGGCATCAAAAGAAAGGTTTTCAAAAGTACATCGACGACGCATTGACAGAATCTAACGAAACCATTGTTTCTTTAAGCCAGGCACGTGATTTATATTCTGCATATATAATAAATGTCAAATTATGCGAAGAATTAATAGATAAATATGATAAGATAAGCAGGCAATTATATAATTTAGCGTTAGCTTGGGATAGATTTAATTTACGCAACCGGAAGACGATAGACGATTCCAGTTACGCAACCGATTAACGATAGACGAATTAGATAAATATGAGGAAAGTTCACAGTAAAATTTTGAGCATAGTGGGAAATGTAATCACGGTGAAAGCTAAGAATGTCTCCTATGAAGAGTTAGCCCAGGTAAAAAGCAGCCGGGGAATTTCTTTAGCTCAGGTTATAAGGGCGGAAGGAGATTTGATTTCTTTGCAGGTTTTTGCCGGCAGCCGCGGTGTTTCAACTAACGACCAGGTTGTTTTTTTAGGGCATCCGATGAAGGTTGGTTTTTCTCAGGATATACTAGGGAGAGTTTTTGACGGGAGTGGAAACCCGCGGGATAAGGGCCCAGGTTTAGGGCAAAGCACAATAGAAATTACAGGCCCGGCCGTTAATCCGGTAAAAAGAACAATACCCGAAAGAATTATTAAAACCAACATTCCCATGATTGATGTTTTTAATTCTTTGGTTGTTTCGCAGAAACTTCCTATTTTTTCGGTATCAGGCGAGCCATACAATGAACTGCTTGCCCGGATCGCTTTGCAGGCTGAGGCTGACATTATTATCCTGGGAGGAATTGGCCTAAAGCACGACCAATATTTGTTTTTTAAAAACAAACTGGAAGAGGGAGGGGCTCTTTCCCGTACGGTTTTCTTTGTTCATACCGCTTCTGACCCGGTGGTAGAGGGGCTTATGGTGCCCGACCTTTGCTTGGCGGTAGGAGAGAAATTCGCTTTAGAAAAAAAAGATGTTTTAGTCTTGCTTTCAGATATGACTAATTTTGCCGATGCCTTAAAAGAGATAGCAATTACCATGGAACAGGTTCCTTCAAACAGGGGGTACCCGGGTGACCTCTACAGTCAGCTTGCTAAAAGATACGAAAAAGCGGTTGAGTTTGAGGAAGGCGGTTCAATAACAGTTTTATCGGTAACCAATATGCCCGGTGATGATGTTACTCACCCGGTTCCGGATAATACCGGCTACATTACCGAAGGCCAGTTTTATTTACGCGGCGGCTGGATAGAGCCTTTTGGTTCTTTAAGCCGCTTAAAACAGCAGGTAAATGATAAAACCAGAAAAGACCATAGGGCGATTATGGATGGGATGATTCAGCTTTACGCTCAGTACCGGGATACCGAGGAGAAGCGCTCCATGGGTTTTCGAATGAGCCCCTGGGATAAAAAACTTCTCAAAT
>PXAH01000103.1 GCA_003565945.1 Candidatus Omnitrophota bacterium | reverse complement strand
TTTTTAAAATAAAGCTGGGCCATTGTTAACTGGTAGAAGTCAGTAAACAAAATCCCTTCTGAAAATTTTTTCTTTTTCTCCACCATTCTTATATTCTATCTACCTTCTATCTTCTCCCTTCTACCTTCTATCTCCCACCCCCTACGCCCCAAACTTATCTAACCTTAAAGCGTTGGCTAAAGCAAGCCGCATCAGGGCGGTTGCCGGCAGCCTCTTGCCCAAAGATCCAGCCAGGCAATCCCTTTCACCAAACTTATTTACCTTATCAGGACGGCAGTATTTTGACCAAATCAAAGCGGGCACAGGATGCCAGCTATGGCCTTGCATAAGCGACGGGGTTGAATGGTCACCGGTAACTACAACCACATCCGGATTCAACTTCATCAACCTGGGAATTAAGTTGTCAGTTTGCTCAACAACCTTTACCTTAGCGGAAAAATTTCCGTCTTCGCCGTAGCTGTCTGTTTTTTTAACATGAAAGTAAAAGAAATCATAATCATTAAAGCTTTTTTCTAAAGTATTCAATTGATCTTCGATTTCCTCGCCTGTATCTAAAATCTCCATCCCCAAAAGTTTTGCTATACCTCTATACATTGGATAACCGGCTATCGCCGCCGGCTTAACTCCAAAAGCTTCTCCCATTGACGGCCAGGCCGGATGCTGGGAAAATCCGCGCAGAAGCACCATGTTAGCCGGATGCTTATCAGAAAGAACTTCTTTTGCTTTAGCTAAAAAATCATTTACTGCTTTAACCGCCTTATCCGCTCCGGCGGATAAACTCCTTGCCTGACGGGGAGCCTGGCCTACAACCTGCGGGTCAGTATCAGCTAAATCAGCTGAGAGGCCCCCGCCCCTCAATACCAGTAAAAATCGGTGTTCCTTAACAGTCTCTACAAAAACTTCCCCGCCCTCAATTTTTATCTGGCTAAGAAGAGAGCAAAGCTCTTGGTTTGTTTCGGTTGATATTCTGCCGGCCCGCCGGTCAGATACCTTGCCTTGACTGTCTATGGTACAAAAATTACCACGGGCGGCAATATCACCTTCCTGAACCGGAAAATTTATCCCCAACGCGGCTAAGATACCTCTTCCTACCTGGTATTTAACCGGATCATAACCAAACAAAGAAAGATGAGCCGGGCCGCTGCCGGGAGTAATTCCTTCAGCAATCGGTTGATGCAGGCCGCAAATACCTTCCCGGGCCAATTTATCCAAGTTAGGGGTTTTTGCTTTCTCAAGCTCGGTTAGCCCTTCCTCCCCGGGCAAACCACCTATCCCATCCATAACTAGAAATACTATTTTTGTTTCTGCCGGTTTAGCTAACTTTTGAATAAATTCAATTTCCATTCTTATTCCTCCTAAAATCAGTTTGTTTGTTAAACTTATTTAAATAAAAAAACAGTCTTATTTTTTTAAAAACTTTCGGCCGGCTAGTATTTGAAACACCCTATTACTTTTGTCTAGTTCATCCTCCGAAGCCTACCTACGCTTATACGCTTCGGTATATCTGTCAAGGCCAAAGGCGACGGTGAACCTTGGCGAAGAAGGATGAACTACTAATCACGGAAAGATTTTGGCAGGAATCACTTACGCCTGTATATAATTCGGCCCCTGTCTAGATCGTAAGGTGAAAGCTCGACTGTAACTCTATCGCCGGCGATAATCCGGATAAAATGTTTGCGCATTTTCCCGCGCGGATAAGCAAGTATTTTATGTCCGTTTTCAAGTTCTACCCGAAACATAGCGTTGCCCAAGACCTCTATAACTACACCGTCTATCTCTATTGCTTTTTCTTTACTCATAAACTTTAAACAAATTTCGATTTTTCGCAGTATTTACTGCTTTTTTCAATATACACCCTTTTTAGCTGCTGTCAAGGAAAGCCGCTAATTTCTTTCCAGAAGACTCCAAAATCTGGCCCAGGGAAAATTGCTACCCGGGCACTCGGTTTGAGCTCCCGAAACCTGGCCATGGCCTAAAATATTACTTTTGGGAATATTGTAATAGCGGCGCAGGCGGTTTACCAGGTAAACCAAGGACTCCATTTGTTTTTCCGTAGGCCGGCTGTGATTAAAATTTCCCACAAGGCAAATTCCAATTCCCCTTGTATTCATTCCGGAAGCCCGGCAATGGGCTCCGTCTTTTTTATATAACCAGCGGGGAGAAACTTCAATCTGGCCGTCAAATTTACCTTTTGTGCCGTTATCAATAACAAAGTGGTAACCTAACCCTCTGGTAAAACCCCGTAAATTATGATAGCGGTCAAAGGTTAAAGCGCTTCCTTCATCGGTAGCGCTGTGGTGAATTATAATATACTCCCATTTATCAGTTTGATACAAAGTAACAACCGGCCTTATAGGAGCTGCCCGGGGTATAACCAGGCGTTGGCCTTTTTCTATTCGTTCCGGGTCTCTAATCCTGTTTTTACGGACAACTGTTTCAGCCGGCACATCATACATTTTCGCTATCCGCCAAACAGTTTCCCCCGGCCCGACGGTATGAACTACATCCTGGCGTTCTACCGGAGCAACCTTTTCAGGCGGAATCGTTATCTCCGGAGTAGGCACAGTTTTATGGACCGGAGCCCGGGCACAGGAAGTAAAGAAAACAAGCAGAAAAAAAAGAAAAAACTTCCCTCTTTTGGATTTGGTTTTCATCGTGAATTTATTATACAAAAAACTTCAAAAATTGGAAGGAAAAATTGACTAAGGAGTGAAAGGGGACCCCGTCCTCGGCGCCACCTCACCCATGCTCATCCAGTAAAAAGCTTTCACACAAATTCTCCTGACTCCAAAACAGCACTTCTAAGTACCTCGACAAACCGCCTAAAATAAGGATTTTACTCGCAAAGGTAGATGTTGCACAGATAAAACAGGCTATGTTTGCTCTGCTATGCAACATTTCTGTTTCAAACACTTTTGTTGCATAGTGGCTCCCGGATTTTGTCTCATCCGGTAGACATCCTACGGTGGGCAGCGGGATTTTGTAGGCGTTCTACTTGTCTATTGGTAAACAGCGGACAAGTAGGACGTCTACAAAATCCAAAGCGGCCCTTGATTTATGTTTGGTTATTTGAATTTGATTATTGGTTATTGTTTGGTTATTGTAACTTGTATCTTGTATATTTTTTAATCGATATTAAGATTTATTTGTAATTTGTATATTGTCTATTGTTTGTAATTTGTTTATTTGGTGTTGTATATTACGAGCGTCTTTGAGGGTTGTATATTGTTTATAATTTGTTTGTTGGGAATGACTTGAGTAGACGTCCTACTTATGAGGAGAGGTTATTTTTTCTGCCAGGAGATTATTGTTTTGCCAATAAAGGTTAAAGAGTCTGATAAAGCGTTCCTTATAACATCTTGGTCATGAGTTAAGCTAATATTTCCGGATATAGTTGTATCTATGTCCAGCCCACTTTCAGCTAAAACCGAACCGGTTACGCTGGCAGTGCCGCTTACTTGGAGTTCACCAATCACATAAATAACCCCTTCAAAACTCTCAGTTCCTGTAATTCTGCAATCACCGTTAACGATTAAAACTCCTTCTCCTTCAAAATTACCGGCTATAGTTAGCTGCTCTCCCGCGGATACCTCAACCCAGGTTAATCCTGTTACTTCTACGCCGTCTCCGGTAAAATTATCAGTTTCATCGTATAGGTAGTCAGCGTTATTCTTTATTTCTGCTTTAGTTGCCCCAAAAAGCTCAAAAAAATTAAGCTCGGAATAAGTTTTTTTGCTGCCTTCAGGTTCTATCGTATAAGCCTGGCCCTGTATTATAATATCCCCTGTACTTTCTATGGCATAAGGGAAGTTTAAAGGAGAAGGAATGCCTACTTTCAAGAAAACAGTAATTTCTTCCTCAATTTCTCCGCCGCCAGCTAGCTCAACCTTGCCGGTAGAAACTATTTTGTAATACTTACGATAAGAAACCTCCATTAAACCAGTTATTAAATCTTGATGCACAAAAGCAAGCTTTACCTCATCTTCTTCGTCAAAAGAGCCTTCAGAAGAAAAACGAGAAACCTCATAGGTAAAATAGTCACTTCCTGACTCTACTGCTTCTACTTCGTAAATTAGTTTCCCAACCCCATCATCATTTATAATTACAGCATAATATTGGCCATTTATTGCCAATAATTTATTGATGATATCATTTCCATTTTTGTCTTTCGTGCTTACATAAAGCTCATTATGTTTCTCTTCAATATCATCTTTTAAGGATAATGCTCCATCGTCTGGAGGATCTTCAGGATCATTAAATATATAACCCATTGAATCTGGACGTACAAAAACAATTTTTACCTCTACATCTCCCTCTTCAAATTCAAAAGATCCCTCAGTTGAAAGGTTAGAGACTCCGTATGTAAAGTAGTCGTTATCTGCATTTACTGAATTTACTTTGTAAACTGCTTTTCCAATCCCATCGTCTTCGATTTTACAATCGGCAACTCCGCCGTCTGTGCGGTAAATTATCACGTAATAATTATCATCTATCTCGGATAACTCGTCGCTAACATCTCCTTCGTTTTTATCTTTTATGCTTGCATAGAGTTCATCCGAAAGTTCCGGTTCACTATTATTTAAGGCCAATTTCCCATCACCTGGCGGTGAAGAATTATTAAACACATACTCTATCTCTATTTCTATTCCTATTTCCTTTTTATCAAAGCCCGGATACACATCATCAATGCCCACGCAATCATGGTCATCATCACTCTCCACCTGATAAGAACAATCCGCTCCCGGAGGACAGCCTTGATTTTCTACTATATTACCGGATATAGAATCGGGTCGATTTCGAATAAAATCACGGAAATTAACATGGGCATCAGACACTCCCGCTTCAGCCAGCCAAAAAGCCCTTACTGTATTTACATGCCTGTTGACCAGATTCCGTTCATGCATAGCCTGAGCAAAAAGAGAAATAATAATCACCGATAAAACAGCGGTAACAACCAAAACTACGGCTAAAGCTATCCCTTTTTTATTCATTTCTTATCTTCACTCTCTGGGTTAAGGAGGCTGTTGCAGGCGTTCTGACGCCTTCGGTCTTTTCTAATCTAATCTCAACTGTAATAAAATTATTA
>PXAH01000050.1 GCA_003565945.1 Candidatus Omnitrophota bacterium | reverse complement strand
GCAGGCTCAAAAGAAAAGTATCAAAATTATTTCTGAAGAAAATTTTCTCAAGCTAATCGAATAGACAATTGAAATTCTATACATTCAACGTCGAACGTAGAACGTAGAACGTAAAACATAGAACGTCAAACGTCTTGATTTTTCAAACGAAATCATCTATAATATTGATATGGCGGCAGGTCAATTAAACCTTTTTGGCATAAAAATAGACAGAGAAAAAAAGCTCCAGAAAGACGGGGTAGTTATACCGGTTGATACAACTGTCTTGCTGGCAGTTGTGATTATTCTTTTGCTCACCCTATCCTTTTCCTGGGGGGTTGAAAAGGGAAGAAGGTTAACTCTTCAAGACTTAAGCGCGGAAAAGGAGATACCCGGACAAGCTACCGTAACCGCCATAAAAGAACCAACAACAGATAAATCCCCTCAAAGAGAGCAAGCGGAAGAAGAAACAGAAATCATAACAACAGTAAGGGCAATAGAAACAGAGATTGAAGAAGCAACTAAAACAAAAAAAATCGAAACAGAACAAGTTTTATATAAAATACAAGTTGCTTCCTTCCTAACTATAAACAGCGCCAAACAGGAAGCTTCCCGCTTAAAAGAAAAAGGGTTTCCCGTGATAATAGACCAAAAAGGCAGATACTCAGTAGTTTATGTGGGTAACTTTCAGAATGAAAACGAAGCTAAAGCCACACAAGAAAAGCTAAAGACCACCTATAACGACAGCATATTGAGAAGATTAAATTAGGTAATGTGTAATATAAATTACGAGTATCAAACCTTCACGCAAAGATAATCATAATTATTTTGGTCATTTCTTCGATTAGAATTTGATGCTTGTTTGTAATTTAGTGCTTGGGATTTGTTATTTAGAGTTCAATTTAAGATATAATACACGAGGAGGTTATTATGGGATTACATCCATCATTAAAAAGAGCCGAAAAACTGGGAGGAGAGCGTTCAGTTTTGAAACGGACAGAGCGCATAAAGCGCTTAATTGAAGAAGAAAAATGGCAGGAAGGAGACCCGGTTTTAGGTTTGCCTAAAATAAAAGTAGTTAAAATGAAAGCAATAAAGAAAGAAAAGAAAGAAGGGGCAGCTGAAACTCCGGAAAAAGGAAAAAAGCAACCTGCCGCCGAAGGAACACCCAAGCCTAAAGAAGAGGCTGCTAAAAAACAAGCAAAATAATGAAAGTTGCTTTAAGAATGATTATTTCTGCTGCCATACCTTTCTGGCTGCTATTTTTTACCTTCGCCTTTGCTAAGCCTTACCAGGCGGTAAGGGAAGGGGCAAATATTAGATTGGATTCAACTACTTTCTCTGAATCCATAGGTAACCTATCTAAAGGTGAAATAGTAGAGGTTGACCAGCAAAGACATGACTGGTACAGAATAATACTGCCTGAAAAAGTAAGTTGTTGGGTGGCCGCTGATTATATAAAAAAAACTGATGATGGCTTGGGCGAAATTACGGCAACAAGGCTGAACATACGCAGTCAAAATTCATTAGAAGGAATAATTATCGGTTCGGTTCAACGTGGAGATAGAGTTGCTGTCAAAAAAGAAAGGGGTGATTGGGTAGAAATATCCTGTTACCCTTACGCCAAAGGCTGGGTACACAAAAACCTCCTTAAAGAATTGGACCAAGAACAAAGCTTAGCTTATCTTGTAAACGCGAGCCTGACTCAGCTACCATTAGCTTCCGAGAAAGAACGAAAAAATATCCAAGAAAGCCTGGTAAGAAAAGGAAGGGCTGTCGTACCCATAATTGAAGAGCGAATTCAAAACCTAAACCAACCAGCGATTCTTACTGTTATTGAGGTCTTTTCCCGCCTCGGTAAAAAAAACCCTGAATTAATAGACTACTATTTCAACCAAATAACCTTTGACTTTCTACCCAAATCAACCGCCTACCTTGATGTATTAGAAAATATTATCCTTGAGGATTCCCCTAAAATTCCCTTTTATTATTTGGCCCAAAAGGGAAGGCTTTCACGTCCGGCCATGCAAAAAAGCTACGACTACTTAAAAGAAAAATACGAAAAACAAAAAACTCCGGAATCTGAAACCATAAAACAGCAAAGCTACCCGGCAACCTCAAATTGATGGGCAACTTACCTTCTTTAATTCTTTTTTTCACAATTCTTTTTCTTTCAATCACTCTTCACGAATACAGCCATGGCTGGGCCGCGTTTAAATTGGGGGATTCTACGGCTAAAAACGCCGGACGCCTAAGCCTCAACCCTTTAGCTCACATCGACCCCTTTGGGACTATCTTACTACCCATTATTTTGTTAGTTCTTTCACGTGGAATGTTTACTTTTGGTTACGCAAAGCCAGTTCCCATAAACCCCAATTTATTTAAAAACCCCAAAAAAGATATTAAATGGATCGGCCTATCCGGGCCGGCCGCGAACATACTTATTGCTCTAATATTAATATTTTTAGCAAAAGCAAACGCTCCTTTTCAGGAAATACTTATTCTGGGAGCCTTTCTCAATCTTATTCTGGCTATTTTCAACTTAATTCCCATCCCTCCTTTGGATGGTTCACGGATTGTTGTCTCATTTTTACCCCAACGCCAGGCATATCAATATTTGAAGATTGAACCTTATGGATTTTTAATTATTCTTTTTTTAATTTTTATTAACTTTTTCCAATGGTTTATACTTCCAATTGTTCTGGCAATACTTGCCCTTTTTAATATCCAAGTAGGCCTATGAAAAAAATAACTGTTAACCTCAAAGAAAAATCTTACCCGGTGGTTATCCATGACGGCTTAAGAAATGATCTACCTCATCATATAAATAAATATAAACCGGGAAATTTCGGTTTTGTAATCACTTCTCCTAAAATATATGATTTATACAAAGGAATTATTAAAAAAAGCTTTAACCAAAAAAAATTCAAAGTAATCATAGCCGCAAACGGCGAAAGAGCTAAATCAAAAGAATGCTTTTTTAGGGTTATCGATAATATTTTAAGCTCAAAACAAATAAACAATAATCCTTTTATTCTTTGCTTAGGCGGAGGAACCATTGGCGATTTAGGCGGTTTTATCGCCTCTGTCTACAAGCGCGGCATAAACTATATCCAGGTACCGACAACTTTAATCGGCCAAATTGACTCAAGCATAGGAGGAAAAACTGCGATCGACACACCCCAGGCAAAAAACATCATCGGCACCTTCTATCAGCCAAAGGCAGTATTGATTGACCCCTCCTTTCTAAACACCCTACCCAAAAAAGAAGTAAGGGAAGGTCTGGCTGAGGCCTTGAAATATGGAATAATCAAGGATAAAGAACTTTTTTGCCTTCTCAAAAACAACCCCCAAAAAATACTTTCACTTGATAAAAAATTACTCAACACTATAATCTATCGCTGCGTAAAAATAAAAGCGGATATAGTAGCTAAAGACGAAAAAGAGGCTAAAGGGATAAGAACAATTCTTAATTTCGGGCACACCTTCGCTCACGGATTGGAAGCTGCTTCTAAATACAAAAAAATATCCCACGGAAAAGCGGTTGCTCTGGGAATGCTTTACGCTTCCTACCTTTCTCAACAACTAGGGAGAATTTCTCCCGCGCTAACCGGGCAAATAAGCCAGGCTTTACAATCTTTAGGCCTGCCGGTTAAAATCAAGTTCGAACCTAAAAAAGTCCTAAACGCGCTGCGTCATGATAAAAAATTCCGGGCCGGAAAAATTAGAATGGTTTTAATAGATAACATCGGAAAAGTAAGTGTTTCAACAAATATTAGCCAAAAAGACCTTTCAAAAACTTTAAAAAAAATCCAAGCCTTTGATTGACTTTGTAAACTAAATATGCTATATTTTATAATTAAAGGAGAATATGAGTGGAAGAAAAACGTAAATGCCAGAGGTTACCTATATCTTTTCCCGTAGAATGTACGACTCTACCTTCAAGAAATTACTTCTACACTGTAACCAAGGATATCAGCATGGGGGGAGTTAAAATAATTTCTGATGCTTTCTTGAGCAAGGGTAACCCCTTCAAAGTAAATGTTAACTTAATTGATAAAGTTATCGACCTGGAAGCAGAGGTTGCCTGGTGCAACGCTCAAAGCCGCCAACAAAGATACTCAGCCGGGCTAGAATTTAAAAATATAAACCCAGACGACCAGAAAGAACTTTCCCGCTTTATAGAAAGTGTTGAAAGCACCTAGGAAAATATGAGTAAAAAAGCTGAAGCAAAAAGAAAAAACTGCCTAAGTTGCAACAAGTCTTTACGTCGAATAGACTGGTATTACAGAAATAACGGTTATTTCTGTAACAAAACCTGTTTCCGCGCCCACTTGAAAAAGCAACAATCAGAGCAAGAAGCCAAAAAAGAACAAAAATCTAAGGCTTAAATGGAAGAGCGGCGCAAATACCCTCGCTTAAGTAAAAATCTTCCCTTAAAAATCCAGCAAAGTCCGGATAAGGATTTTGATATAGCGACTGAAACAAAAAATATCAGCGCTAACGGCGCCTATTGTGCCGTAAGCTGCCCGATAGAGCCAATGACCAAGCTTCAACTAACTCTCCTTGTTTCTTTGCACGGCCCAAAGATGAAAAAAATCAGAAAAATTACCTGCCAAGGTATTGTGGTAAGGAAAGAGAGAAACCCTAATGATAAAAAATACCCTTATCAAATTGGAATATTCTTCAACGCGATTGACAGCCTGGATAAAAAATTTCTTCAATCCTACGTAAACTCCTCTTTAAAGTGGTAATTATCAACGAATTTACCAATCCCTACGAATATACTAATAAGAGGGAAAATCCGAATTGTGAAAACAAGTACGAAAAATCCGAATTTTTCGTCTTTAATCAACCACCCTGGGGCAAGCCGCGGGATATCCGGCAAAGAAGAATAAAATAGATAGTTTCGTATTTCGAATTTTTTGCATTTAAATCATCTTTATTCGTATATTCGTAAAAGATTCGTAATTCGTTGATGATAATCAATTGACCAATTTAGCTAACCGTAATGTTAAGATTAGAATTTCCTAAACCGGTAAAATTCGTTTGCGGATTTATCTACCGCTCTCAAACCGACTACTCCAAAACAAAAGAAATACTAGCTAAAAAATTT
>PXAH01000102.1 GCA_003565945.1 Candidatus Omnitrophota bacterium | reverse complement strand
ATTCCAACCTCCGAGGTTAACAAAAATAAGCTAATAAAATCAATCCTTATTTCGTTAAGCTTTTTCATCCTTTCGTCCTTCTTCCCTCGTTCTTCGGAACGCCGCTTAAAAACTGCTATTTGCCCATTCCCACCCGCTGGGTAGCCTGAAAAACTTTTCCTTCAGTTTGGATAGAAGGCGCGATAATAATTTCAACAAAATGCATATCAGCTAAAGTCTTAGCCCCTAAAGACCCCATAGAGGTAGTTAAAGCTCCCATAAGATTTTGAGAACCATCATCAACTACTGCCGGGCCGAAAAGAATTTGTTTTAAGCTCCCGGAAACCCCTGTTTTTATCCGGGTTCCTCTAGGCAAATTGCTGTGAGAAGTAGCCATTCCCCAATGGAACCCCCTGCCCGGAGCTTCCTTTGCCCGGGTAAAAGCCGAACCAATCATTACCGCGTCAGCACCGGAAGCAAAAGCCTTACAAATATCACCACCTCTACTCATGCCTCCATCGGTAATAACCGGAATATATTCACCGGTTTTACGGAAATAAAAATCTCTGGCAGCGGCACAATCTATAGTTGAAGTCACCTGGGGGACCCCAATACCTAAAACCCCTCTAGTTGTACAAGCCGCACCCGGGCCAACACCAACTAATATACCGGCACAGCCTGTTTTCAGCAAGTCTAAAGTCACTTTATAAGTAACACAATTGCCAATAACCACAGGAATTTTTCTTTCCTTACACAATTTATGCAAATCAAGAGGCTTATAGGCGCGCGCGATATGTTTTGCGGTTGTAACTGTAGACTGAACAACAAAACAATCAGCCCCCGCCTTCTCAGCAATTTTTGAAAATTCAACGGCATTTTGGGGTATACAACTTACTGCCGCGTAACCACCATTTTTTTTAATCTCTTCGATTCTCTTGGCAATCAGTTCTTTCTTTATTGAAGCAGTATAAGCTTTTTGAAGAAGAGTTGTAGAATCTTTAGGCTTGCCTTGAGAAATTGCTTTTAGAACTTCATCGGGATTTTTATAACGGGTTTGTATCCCATCTAAATTCAAAACCGCAATCCCTCCCAAACGGGACATCTCCTTGGCAAATTTAACCCCCACTACTCCGTCCATAGCCGCGGCTAGAATCGGAACAGAAAAAGTTTTATTCCCCAGCCTCCAGGAAGGATCAACCTCATCAGGATTTATAGTTACCTCTCCGGGAGCTAACGCAATTTCATCAAAACCGTAACATCTTCTTGCCCTTCTTCCTATACCAAGCCATTCCGCCATAATAATTACCTCCTTTAATGAGACCATGATTTACGCGACCAACGGAAGCGTAAATCATAAGGTCGAATTAACCCCCACACCAATTGAGTAAATAACGTAATCGCTACAATTGGTGTGGGGGTCACGTCTTCATTTGACTCTCAGCTAAAAACCGGCCCGCCTTCTCAGCCTCTAGGCGGTTACCCTCATAAGATTTTTGCTCTTTAAGTCTCATATTAGCCGCATCTCCAATAATATAGATATTTTTATCAGCAGCTAAAGATTCCTTTTTTTCCAAAATATTTTCAGAATCATTAAAAAATTCAATATTGGGTTTAAGTAAGTTATCAATAAAAACTAACCGGGAAGAAAAAACTTTCATTGGCAGGCTACTTGCCTCTTCCCGCCGGCATTCTTGAGTAGCGGTAATTTTTACGGCTTTGACTTCTTTCTCACCGATAATCTCATCCAAAGAATACCCTAGATGTATTTTTATTCCTTTCTCAGTAAAAAGATTAATTGTTTTTTCTTTTTCCTCGCCTAAGAATTTTAAATCAGGAGCAATTACTCTAATTTCTTTACCCAAAGAATTAAGGAAAAAACTAAACTTTATTCCTTCATTGGTATGGACCAATATACTTATTTCCGAAGAAATTTTAAGCAGAGCCTTCACTTTAGCCGGAGTAACTTCCGGTAAATAAAAAACTCCCTCTTTTCTCACTCCTTTTATTTCAAGTTTATTGCTAAGAGCGCCTGTAGCTACAACTAAACTCTTAAAAGTTAGGCTTTTAGAATCATCTAAGCTTACTTTTTTATTTCTTTCACTGACCTTCTCAACTTCAGCCTGAATAAAATCAACCCCCAATTCTTTAGCTAATACTTCTATTTTTTTCAGCTCTCCGGTATTGACCGGGTTTTTTGCAATTTCTTCTTTTGGAAAGTAATAATCATTTTTATCAATAAGGGTTATTTTTGCTTTATGCCCCAATTCTCTCAATCCCCTTAAAAAGGAAGTACCAGCCACACCCGCCCCAATAACCATAACATCACTTAACTCAGTATCTTGCATCGGTTAAACACCTGGCTTTGAAAAAATTCTTAAAAAGAAAAAGCGTAGTTAATCTCCCAACTCCTCCCGGAACAGGGGTTATATAAGACGCTTTCTTAGCAACTTCTTCAAAGTCTACATCGCCACTGAGAGCTGACCCTTGCCGCGATATCCCAACGTCGATAACTACAGCTCCTTTTTTTATCCATTCTCCTTTTATTAGCCCAGGTTTTCCCACGGCAGAAATTACTATATCAGAGTTTTGAAGATAAAAGGGGAGCATTTGCTTTTTGTAAGTAGCTATATGAGTTATGCTCACAGTCGCGAATTCCTGGGACAATAAAAGAGCAAGGGGTTTGCCAATCAAGCTAGAAGACCCTACAATTGCGACATCTTTTCCGTATAAGTCAAGATTAAGAAACCGTAAAATTGCCAAAATAGCCAAAACCGTGGGAGAAATAAAATAGGGATTGCCATAAAATATTCTTCCTAAATTGTAAGGCGAAACACCTTCTATGTCTTTATTAGGAGAAATAGCTGAGAAAATTTCCTGAGAATTCCACTGAGAAGGAAAAGGCTTATTGATAATAATACCCTTAGCTTCTTTATCGTTGCTGAACTGTTTTACTTTTAAAAATGCCTCTTTCGAAGATAAACTGTTATCCAGGCGGCAAAGACGAAAATCTACCCCAATTTTTTCGGCCATTTTTTTCTGGCTCCTGATATAAGCCTCAGCATCGGGAGCATGTCCGGATTGGACAGAAAGCAAAAAACCATCCGATTGTTTTTTCCCTTCAGTGATTAATTCTTTTTTGAATTTCTCAACAAGGTTGTCTATGCCTATAATTTCAGCCATTGCCTTTACCTGTAAAAATTATTTTATTTGCTTCCAAGTTAAAAGAAGCACTTAATTCAGAAATTTTAATAAACTCAACCCCAAGAGAAAAATCACTTTTTATACTTTTTCTTATATCAGATTCTATTTCTTTGGTAAGCGAAAAAGCCCGGCGAGCCGCTTGAGCCAAACCCCTTGTTAACCGCTCAGCTTCTTTAAGCTTTTGCCTTCTTTTGGCCCCTTTACTTTTGAGAGCACCGGAAAAATACTCCCCATCTTTATCTATCCACGGATATACTTTATTTTTTAAAGCTAAAAAATTAGCCAACCTTTTTTTTAATCTGTTTTTTTCTCCGGCAGGAGTATCTTTTTTTAGAGTATGTTGAATTGACTTTATAACCAGAGAGGCACCTAAACAAAACGCTAAAGCCCCGGCACTACCTCCTCCGGGCTGATAACCCTTTTTGCTAAGGTCATCTAAGTAATTTTTCATCCCTTTTCTATAATTAGTTTTGGCCATAGATTTTTTTAATTTGCTTTTAGAAAACTTCTTCTGTGAAAAGGAGAAAGCTTATGCTTTCTGATTAATTCATAATGTTCTTTAGTTGGGTAACCCTTGTGTTTGGAAAAATTCCATTGAGGATAAATAAAATCCGCTACCGACATCAGATAATCTCTTGTTACTTTGGCCACAATCGAAGCACAAGCAACCTCAGCAATTTTTTCATCCGCTTTCTTTAAGCAGCTGTATTTTATCTTTAGGCTGGTTTTAAAAGAATTCCCGTCAACTATAAAACGCGCTTTTGCCAAACCGGGAAATTTACGAATTAATTTTTTTGTTGCTCTTTCAGCAGCTAAGTAAGTGGCTCCTAAAATATTAAAATTTTCCACTTCTTCCCGTCCAGCCAGCCCAACGGCGTAGTGACAGTTACCTAATATCCAGGAGAAGAGAAATTCCCTTTTTGAAACCTGTAGCTTTTTAGAATCTTTAACCGGAAAAGGGAAGTTATTCCTCAAGCATAAAGCACAAGCAGCCACCGGGCCAGCTAAGGGGCCGCGCCCCGCTTCATCTATTCCCACAATGATTTTCCCTCTTTGCATATCTCAGTTAAAGGCAAAACTAAGCATTAACCGCTTTTCTGCCAACCCTGCCTCTTAAGTAATAAAGCTTGCTTCTTCTGGGCCGCCTTTTTCCTTTTTTTGTGAGCTCAATTTTTTCTATTTTAGGTGAGTAATAAGGAAAAGTAACTTCATATGCCTGGCCGTAAGCTATCCTTCTTACTGTAAATGATTTTCTCTGCATCGCTCCTTGTTTTTTTATAACAATTCCTTCTACCGGATGCAGACGGGTTTTATCTTTTTCAATAATTTTGTAAAATACCTTAACGGTGTCTCCCTGGCGAAAATCCGGATATTCCTTTTTGTAATCCTCGACTAGTTTTTTTTCAATGTCTGTAAGCTTACTCATCTCTACCTCCAGTTATTTTAGTAAATCGGGGCGCATTCTCTCGGTAACGCGCCTTGCCTCCTGCTGCCTCCACTCCTTTATTTTCTGATGATCTCCCGAAAGAAGAACTTTCGGAACCTTGAACCCTTTAAAATCTTCAGGCCTTGTGTAATGGGGATAATCCAACATTTTCTTCTGAAAACTTTCCTGCATAACTGATTCTCTGTCCGAAACAACTCCCGGAATAAGCCTAATTAAACAATCACAAAAAACCATAGCCGGAAGCTCTCCCCCCCCTAAAACATAATCGCCGATAGAAATCTCTTCGTCAACCAGATAATCAGAAACTCTCTGGTCTATCCCCTCATAGCGGGGTGCTATCAACAATAATCTCTGACAATCTAGAAAATCTTTTATTTTTTTCTGAGTTAAGGTACGCCCTTTGGGCGTAAAGAGTATTCTTTTTGTATGGCTTGACCCCTTTTTGCCTGGTTCTATTGGTGCTTCTAAAATAGCCTCTATCGCTTTATAAATAGGTTCT
>PXAH01000090.1 GCA_003565945.1 Candidatus Omnitrophota bacterium | reverse complement strand
GGAGTTTCCTGTTTTATAACCGGAATATTGCCAAGATAAAAGCGGCTCTCAAAAGTCAAAACCTCTAAAGATGAATTAACCGCAAAATACCCGTTTGCCAAAGGCAAATGACAATGCAAAACAACAGCGGCCGGGGAGTTTTTATAAACCAGTTTATGCAGCGGCAGCTCTGAAGAAGGAGCCGGTTCTAACTTAGAATCATCATTTAAGTTTACCTTCACAATGTTAGAAAAAGATAAATCAGCCAAATAAGCTTGGGCGGAGGTAATTAAAATAGTTTCTTCCGACAGCCTGGCGCTAATATTGCCTGAAGAAGCGACAGCCAGGCCTCGGGCATAAAGCCGCCTTCCTGTATCTACAATTTTTTCTTTTAAGGCTTTTTCTTTACTTTCCATTCTAAATCTCTAAAAAAATATGCCCGGTAATCAAATCGTAAGGAGTAATGTCAAAAGCCGGATAATACCCTTTTGCTTTCTTAGGAGCAATGCGCTTGCCCTGCCAGATTAATAATTCTTTTTCCGGCCTAACTTCTATTTTTATTTCTTTTCCAGTTTTAGCCGCCGAAGGCGGCGGGCATACCGCGTAAAAGGGAATTTTAAATTCTTTTGCCAGCAAAGCAATTTGAAAAGTTCCAACTTTATTAGCAACATCTCCGTTGCGGGCAAGGTTATCGGCCCCGACAACTACCTTGCTTATCTTTTTCTCTTTCATAACTTGAGCTACCATATTATCACAGATAACGGTTACGGCAAATCCCACCCGGCTTAATTCCCAGGCAGTCAAGCGGGCACCCTGGAGGTAAGGACGGGTTTCGGTCACATAAAAGTTAATGTCTTTATTTTGCCGGCGGCAGAAACTTCCGGCTAAAGGCAACAGGCCGCTGATATTGCAATGGGTTAAAATAGTATCTCCGTTTTTAACTATCGCGGCTATTTGGCGGGCCTGCTCAACGCGTTTCTCTTCTAAAGAATTAAGAAAACTGTAAATAGCTTTATCCAAAGGCAATTGACTTTTATGCCAACCTAGCACCATATCAGTTAAATACTTAAAAGATAATGTCGGGCGGGCGCAATTAAAAGCAGCGGCTGTCTTTTCTAGCTTTGATTGTAAAGATTTTTTTCCTTTGTTTTGCTGGTAAACCAATAAAAAAGTATATAAAACTAAAATAACTTGGCCGACTGACCTGGTTTTCATATTTTTTATAGCCAAAGCAGCCTGGCGGTAATTATAAATTTTTAAATGGGTTACTTTCGCCGGCAGCTCTGTTTCGTCTAAAACAGAGATATATTCTTTTTTAAATTTAATTGGCCAAAACAAGGGAGAAAATTTCATTTCCTTCATAGCTTAAATAAATTTTTAAAATTTTTATACAATATGTTTTCCCGCAGTAAAGAAGAAAAAGAATCAAACAAAGCAATATTTTCAGCGGTATTTGAAATAACAGGATAATCCGAACCCCAGAGTAGCTTATCCTCTCCGAATAAATCAAGCGCAAGCTGAATACTTTTTAAGGAGGCTCCTGATGTATCCACATAAATACTTTTAAATATACTGCTTGGCAGAGCGCCTAAATCCTCAATTATCCCCCGGCTAAGAAGCATAGAATAAACCCGGTCAAAGCGGCCGCCTAAAATAGGCATCGGGCCTCCTAGAGAAGAAAAAATAAAAGAAACTTTGTGCCGGTTCAACACTTTTTTAACCGCCAGCAAGCCCATAAACATAGCGCTGTCAAAGCTATATTCAAGAACAGGCATGAGTAAGGGGTCTTTTACCCGCTCATAGCCTATGGGATTAATTGTTTGAGGATGAACAAACAAAGGCATGTTATTTTTAGCCGCCGATTCAAAAAGCGGCTCAAGCTGGTCAACCATAAATGAGCCGTTATAGCTTGAGGCGATAGACAAAGCCCGGAAGCCTTTTTCCTTAAACTCTTTCACCTTCGCGGAAACCTTGCCTAAATCTTCAACATCAACCGCGGCAGCGGCAACGATTTTCTTATTTTTCTTAATAAGGCCTTCAAGCGCCTTATTGTAAATTTGGCAAGCCCGGCTAAAACTTTTTAGCTTCAGATGGGCGTCAGTAGAAGGATAGGCGAGCAAGGCCTTATCTATATTATTTTTATCAAGGTAAGAAAAAAGAGCTTCTTTATCCGACCATACTCCTTTGTAAAAAGAAGTATGAACCGAAAGCTCTTCAGGAATATAGTGAATATGAGCGTCACAAACCATTTTTGTTCAACGTTCAACGTTCGATGTTCTACGCTTCCAAACAACATTGAACGTAGAACATCGAACCTGGAACGCTTCAGATGTGGGCTTCGCCTTTTACCGCTCCCTCTTCCCATTTGGTTACTCCCTGCATCACATCCTGGAAGCAAAGTTTAGCCAAAGGATCGAAGTTGCTGGTCATAATACGCTGAATTCTGCCTGGCTTTGAAAAGAACTCCCTCATGCACCATGAACCAAGCCTGCCTAAATCTTCAATACTTAAATGGTTGGTAGGAACCACCGGATGAAGAAAATCCCATTTACGAAAATCTATTTTATCTACGTCTATCCAACCTTTCTTCATCCCTATCCTCCACATAGGCGAATTGGGCGCCGGAGTTACATAGCCAACCCAAAGTATATCAGGGTCAACTTCATCAGAAAACTCATAGCGCTGTTTAATAACTTCTTCATTATCATAATCAAAACCGATCATAATATCGGCAACTACAGCTACATCATTGGCGCGCAAGATATCAACTGTTTTTTTAATTTGCTCAACAGTAATCCCCTTAGCTATTTTTTTAAGCTCCTCGGGCGTAGTTACCTCAATTCCGTAGACCCCCATAAAAAGCCCTGTTTCCTTCATGAGGGGAAGAATTTTTTCACAATTTACCCAGTCAACAGCCCTACCCAAAGAAACCCATTTTATAGGGTTATTTCTTTCTTTTTTAAGGAGGCAGAATTTTTCAACTCTGTCCGGATCCACATTAAAATTATCATCCTGGATAACCACTACCTTTGTGCCCATTTTGTGAAGAAGGTCTAGCTCTTCCATTACCCGTTCAGGGCTTTTTGCCCTCCAGGTAAGAAAATCTTTCGGGTGACGGGGGTCATACTGGTCCCACTCATAGCAAAAAGTACAAGCCGAAGGGCAACCCCTTGATGTCATCATCTCCACAAACGGTTTCCAGTAAGTATGGCCGACATATTTATCCATAGGGAAAAGGTCATATGCCGGTAAAGGCAGTTTATCTAAGTCAGTAATCAAAGGCCGGTGCGGGCCCATAAAAGGTTCGCCGTCAACCCGGCAGGTAACACCGGCAACATCTTTAATCGGGGCACCTGTGTCAATCGCCCTGATCAGCTGATGAAAAGCTTCTTCTTCACCCATTACTACATAGTCAACCGCCGGATTATTGGCAAGGGTATGAACCGGCATAGATGAGTACCAAAGGCCTCCCATAATAATTTTTGTCTTGGGAGAAAGTTTTTTGATTCGGGCGGCCGCTTCATTAAAATGCCAAAGGACTCCAAAACCTACAGAACAATGAATCATATCCCCTAAAAGCACTATGTCGGGATTCTTATTTTTTACTTCTTCAGCCAATTGATCAAGGCCGAGCCCCAAAACAGTTCCGTCTAAAACTTCAAGATCATCATAGCCCTTATCCCGGATATAAGCTCCCCACTGAGCATAAAGCTGGTTAGGCGCGAAATGATTTCCATGAGTGGCCCAAGCTCCTATTTTAGGCATTACAAATAATACTTTCACCTTTTACCTCCTTGTATAATACGTTTGTAAACTCTCTAGTTAAGCTGTTAGAATTAGAAACCAGTAACCAGAGTACAGCAACCAGAAAGACAAAAAATCCGAAATCCGAATCTTGGAAAATTCGAAATCCGAAATCCGAAACAATTTTCAAATTTTTTAATGTTCAAATGACCAAAACCGCAGTTTTGGAAATTTGGTCATTCGAAAATTTTCGTCCTCACCCCCTCTCCCCTCTGGTTTCTGGTTACTCTTGCTAACTCTCTACTCGCTACTTTCAGGGTGAGCTTGCTTAAAAGGGATTACCGGTTTAGTCCAAGGGGTCTGCTGGTTAATCACCGCAAGCTCAAGCGGACAAACATTTGCCTCCTGCCCTAAAGCAAATAAAACCGTATCTTTAACCGCCTTTGGCTCAATAAGGCGGTCTTGGGCGATATCTTTTAGGTTTCCGGTCAAAGGTGTACGGGTTACTCCCGGAAAAATAGAAGTAACTTTTATGCCAAAATCACGCATCTCCCAAAAAAGGCCTTTAGCAAAAGCCCTCAAGGCTACCTTAAGTGAAGTGTAAACAATAAAATTCCTGGGAGGAGGGTCAACCATAACCGAACCGGAAGTAATATTCACAATATGGCCAAAGTTATTTTCTTTCATACCCGGAACAACCAGCCGCGATAGCATTACATAACTATAGTAGTTAGTCCAGATGATTTTTTCGATATCTTCAACCGGCTGGCTCCAAAAAGGATGCTGGCTGGAAACACCGGCTCCATTTACTAAAATATCTATTTTTTTAAACTTATCCATTGCCTTGGCTACTAAATTCTCCAGGTTTTCCTTTTTGGAAACATCAGCTTCAACTGTTAAAATATCTGTTTTTTGAGAAAATTCATCTTCCAAAACTTTAAGCTTCTCTTTCCTTCGGCCGGCAATAACTAATTTAATTTCTTTCCCGGCTAAACCGGATACGATATCTTTACCGATTCCCCCGGTAGCGCCTGTAACCACAGCGACTCTTCCCTTTAAATCAACCATATTCTCCTCCCGCTAAACTATTAAAGCTTTTTTTAAATAACCTCAAACGTCGAACATTGAACGTTGAACGTTGAACGAAACATCCCGATTAGTCTACCACTAAATTTTTTTTCAACAAAAAAGCTATCAGTAAAAACAAAATAGCTATAAAAGTAAAATGGCTTGAAAAACCAAAATAAGATATGGATTTACCTCCCAAATAAGTACCTATCCCGCCAGAAACAAACCGCAACGAACTATTTAAACTGGAAGCATCCCTTAAAAATTTATCAGGCAGCCCGGTCAAAAACGAAGAAAGCCCCACGTGATTAAAAGCCCAGCCCATACCCCAGAAAAAAACAAGAAAAAAT
>PXAH01000055.1 GCA_003565945.1 Candidatus Omnitrophota bacterium | reverse complement strand
GATGACCGCTTCGTCCTTCGACATACTCAGGACGAACCCTGAGCGTCGTCGAATGGGTTCGCTAGGACGAGGGACGATTCCATTTTTCGTCCTTTCTTCCCTCTCCCCTCATCCTTCGGAATGCCCTTCTTCCTGAGCTATTGGGCAAAGAAGAATAAAGATATGAGCCGCCCGAGGGTCGAACTCGGGACACCCGGCTTAAAAGGCCGGTGCTCTGCCGACTGAGCTAGCGGCTCAAAACCACAGATTTCACAGAATCGACTTAAAAGCACGCTTACAGATTACACAAAACGTTGAAGGTTGAACGTAAAAATTAACTAACGCAACCGATTGACGTTCAACGATTCGAGCTACGCAACCGATAAACGATTGACAAAATCTGTGTAATCTATAAAGCGTTTACTACCTGCACTCTGTGTTCTTTGTAGTTCAGAATTCTTTCAGCTCTTTTTCTTTTTCTGCTAAAAGTTTATCTAATTTTTCTATATAACTATCAGTTAATTCCTGAAGCTTATCTTCAGCTTCATATTTTTCATCTTCGGAAATCGCTTTGTTTTTCTCTAAATCCTTTATTTTTTCCCGTCCTCCTCGCCGTATCGTCCTCATTGAAACCTTACCTTCTTCAGTTATTTTTTTAACTATCTTTATCATCTCGTCTCTTCTTTCCTCTGACAAAGGCGGAACTATAAGGCGAATTATTTTACCGTCATTTACCGGAGTAATTCCTAAATCAGCTTTCAAAATAGCCTTTTCAATTTCTGCCAAAGAAGAGGGGTCGTAGGGACTAACTACCAACATCCTTGCTTCGGGAACCCCAATTGTAGCCATTTCTTTCAATAAAGTAGGAGTACCATAATAATTAACTCTTACCCCTTCTATCATTTTAGGGTTAGCCCTGCCTGAGCGCAACTCAGAAAACTCTCTTTTGGTCGCCTCAATCGCTTTTTCCATATCTTTCTCTATTTCTTTGATTACTTCGTTCATCGCCATTACTCCCCCTCTAAGGTTTTAGCTAATAAAAGTCCCTATCTCTTCTCCGGAAACAGCCTTTTTTAGATTACTTTCTTTAGTAAAATTGAAAATAGTAATCGGCAATTTATTCTCCATGCATAAGGTAACGGCAGTAGAATCTATGACTTTAAGCTGTCTATGTATAAGGTCAATATATTTCAGTTTTTTAAAAAATACTGCCTCCTTGTCTTGCAAAGGATCGGCAGAATATACTCCATCAACTTTCGTTGCTTTGAATAAGATCTCCGCACCAATTTCAACACTCCTCAGGGCTGCCGCTGTATCGGTAGTAAAATAAGGATTTCCGGTTCCAGCCACAAATATTACAACTCTTTTTTTCTCAAGATGCCTCATGGCCCGCCTGCGAATATAGGGTTCGGCGATTTTATCCATGGGTATAGCAGTCATAACCCGGGAAGAAATACCTTCGTTCTCAAGCGCGCTCTGAAGAGCTAACCCGTTTATTACCGTTGCCACCATCCCCATATAATCGGCAACAGTTCTTTCCATCTTAAACTTTTCCGAAGCAGGCATCCCTCTGAAAATATTTCCACCGCCCACCACTAAAGCTATCTCTACCCCCAGCTTAGTTATTTCTTTTATCTGAGCGGCTAAGTGAGCACAAAGGGAGGCGTCAATCCCGTGATCTAGTTTACTCAAAAATGCTTCTCCGCTCAGCTTAAGAAGAACCCGGCTATATTTAACCTTCATCTTCTTCACCGACAACGAATCGGACAAACCTCTTTATCTTTATGTTTTCCCCGGTTTGAGAAACAACTTTTTTGAGATAATCAGAAACGCTAAGGGAAGAATCCTTAACAAATGGTTGGCTTAATAAACAAACTTTTTTAACAAAATCTTGCTTATTCTCAACTTTTTCATACACTTGCTCAGGAATATCTTCCTGGCTCACATATTCAGGAGTTAAAGCCGCGATATGCATGGCGACATCTTTAGCAAACTTCTTGAACAAGTCAGTTCTAGCCACAAAATCTGTTTCACAGTTAACTTCAACCAAAACCCCTATATTGCCCCCAAAATGAATATAGGATTCAATCACCCCCTGACAGGCACTGCGGCCTCCCTTTTTCTTTAAAATGTCAGCCCCTTTGGCCTTAAGAACTTCTAAGGCTTTATTGAAATTACCTTCGGCCTCTTTTAAGGCTTGACGGCAATCATTCACTCCCAGCGAAGTAAACTCTCTTAATTTTTTTACATCCTCTAACTTCATCTTCCCTATCCTCCCGTTAGCTTAATTTTCTTTACCTTTTTTCAGTTTTCCTTCCTCATCTTTATCACCGGCATCTTCTGGCTGATATTTACCTTTTAGTTTTTGCTCTTCAGCCTCTGTCTTTTTTTCGTTTTCTTCCTTCTGGTTTCCATCTGTAGATAAAACCTCACTTTTTTCTTCCGAACTATCTTCTGATTTCTGCTTGGCCTCTTCTGCTTCTTTCTGGATAGTTTGATAGCTTTCCTGGCCTTCCTTTATTGCTTCAGATAGCGCGCTAAGAATAAATTTCACCGATCTAATGGCATCATCGTTACCAGGTATCGGATAATCTATTTCATCAGGATTAGAATCTGTGTCTATCAGGGCTGCCAAAGGTATTGATAGTTTAGCAACCTCTCTAACGCAAGCTCTTTCTCTCCCGGGATCAACAACTATAACCGAATCCGGCAAATCCTCCAAAGAAGTCAGCCCGCTATATTTCTTATCCATCCGGCTTATCTCCCGATTCAGGCGCACAACCTCTTTGCCGGGAATATTTTCAAACTCGCCGCTCTCCCGCATTTGCAAAAGATCCTGATATCTCTTCAACCTCTTCTTTATTGTTGGAAAATTAGTAAGCAAGCCTCCTACCCATTTTTGATCAACATAGGGCATTCGGCAGGAGCTAGCTAACTCTTTTATCACCGGCCTGATTTGCCTTTTAGTACCGACAAAAAGAATAGTTCCTCCTGATTTAGCGGTTTCCCTAAGAAAGTCTTTTGCTTCTTCTAACTTTTTAGCGGTCTTTTCTAAATCAATAATATAAATATTTTTTTTGCGGCCAAAAACAAATTTCTCCATTTTTGGGTTCCAGTTACGCTTGAGATGCCCAAAATGGACTCCTCCTTCCAGCATATTTTTGATAGTATCAGATAATCCCATTTTACCTTTAATCCTCCTTTAATGAGCACATAACTTATGGAGTCCGAAGGACGAACATAAGTTATAAGTGCGAATTAAACCCTTGACATTTTGCTTTGCCGGTTAGGGCTCTGGCAAAATGTCAAGGGTCTTCGTTTGACTCATCCAGCACCTATCTTGCTCAGCTATCCTCATCAAAATAACTGCTGGGTAAACCATATCCAAATTCTTACTTTCCCGAGGGAAAAGTATATCACATTCCTTAACATTTTCAATTAAAAACTAATTAGCCAGGTTATATATTAAACTGAAGCTGATAAAGCTTTT
Organism: Candidatus Omnitrophota bacterium; assembly: GCA_003565945.1. GTDB lineage: Bacteria > Omnitrophota > Gorgyraeia > Duberdicusellales > 4484-171 > PXAH01. The sequence continues at coordinate 1,791 of PXAH01000055.1, read as the reverse complement.
TGTAGACGGTGTCTCCGGATATAAGAGCACTGTGGGTTCCGGTTTCTACAATCCTGCCCTTTTCTAAAACTACAATTAAATCAGCTTTTTCAACGGTAGAAAGGCGATGGGCAATCACAAAGGTAGTCTTGCCTTTCATCAATAAAGCTAATGCTTCCTTGATAAATTTCTCTGAAACAGAATCGAGTTGGCTGGTAGCTTCATCTAAAACTAAAATAGGGGCGTTTTTCAAAATTGCCCGGGCTATAGATATTCTCTGCATTTGACCGCCGGAAAGTTTAATGCCACGGTCGCCTACGATGCTATCAAACTTTCCGGGAAAATCTTGAATAAATTCATAAGCATGAGCTTTTTTCGCAGCTTCAACTATCTCTTCTTCGCTTGCCCCCTCTTTTCCGTAAGCAATATTATCTCTTATTGTCGAGTGAAAAAGAATTGTTTGCTGCGACACTATTGAAACTAAATTCCTTAGCGGCTCTATTTTAAGATTCTTTACATCTCTACCATCTATGGTGATACTTCCTTTTTCAGCATCGTAAAAACGGGGGATAAGATTAACCAGCGTTGTCTTACCAGCTCCAGAAGGGCCAACCAAAGCAACAACTTCCCCTTTTTTTACCTGAAGATCTATGTCTTTAAGCACATACTCATCTTCCCGATTGTATCTAAACCACACCCCTTTAAATTCAACACAACTATCCACGCCCTTGATATCTTCCGCTTCCTTTTTTTCCTCTATCTGGGGAACCTCATCTAATATTTCATAAATCCTTGAAGAAGCAGCTAAAGCTTTTTGGTTGGTGGCGTGGACACCAGATAGTTTTTTAAGCGGCTTAATCGTTGACATAAGGTAAGCGATAAACGCTCCAAACACACCAAAAGAAACTCTCCCGGCAATAACCTCACGGCCTACAACCCATAAAATAAAAACTACCCCTATCGTGCCGATAAATTCAGTTAAAGGAGAAAGAGCGACTACTCTCTTTACCGCTTTTATATTAAAACGGTAGTAGCCGTGGTTAATATTTTCAAACCGCTTCATTTCATGGCTCTGGCGCGAAAAAGCCTTTACGATATAGGCGCCTCCAATAGCATCAGCCATAAGAGCATTTAAGTCAGCCATTTTCTCCTGCATAGTTGTGGTAAATTTTTTTATTCTTTTTCCCAGCCGAATAACTGGAAACATAATCAAGGGAAAAATAACAAAAGCCACCAAGGGAAGCTGCCAGGAGATTTTAAAGCCTATATAAAATGCCAACAGTAAGAAAACAAAAGCTTTCATTGACTCAAACAAAAAATCCTTCAAAGCGTAGGATATAGCGTTGGTAATAATTGTTACATCGCTGGTCACCCTGGACATTAGCTCACCCATTCTTATTCGGGAATAAAAGTCCATTGATAATTCCTGAAATTTATTAAAAAGGCTATTCCTTACTTCAAAAATAACCTTCTGCCCGACTACATTCATTAAATAATCCTGGAGAAAAAGAAAAATGCCCTTAACTAAAAAAAGCAAAGGAATGAAGATAATAATAATCCGCAAAAAAGTAAGAGGCTCTATCGCGTTGAGCCGTGCTACAATTGAAGCAAGAAAGTCAGGCAGTTGGCCCGGTATGGCTATTTCTTGATTAGTTAAAACTCTGTCCGAAACAGGTATAATCAACCCTAAGCTTATACTTTCAAAAATAGTGCTGAAAGCCATGCAGATAATTGCCAAAAACAGCAAAAAACGCTGGTTTTTAGCAAACTTAAGCAGGCGCCAATATTCTCTTAAAAACCCTTTCATTTTTC
>PXAH01000131.1 GCA_003565945.1 Candidatus Omnitrophota bacterium | reverse complement strand
GAAAAAGGTTTAGTTTTTATCAGCGTAAAAAATTCAGATAAAAGAAATATGGTTTTTTTAGCTAAAAAGCTGGTTGAATTAGGCTTTGAGATAATAGCTACAGAAGGAACCTTTAAAATTTTCAATTCTAATGACATACCGGCTGAACTAATCGGTAAAATTTCCCAAGGCGACCAAAAGATTTTAGATCTTATTAAAGAAGACAAAATTAAATTAATTATAAATACCTCTTCCGGTAAGGCCGGGTACTCAGATATGTCCCGGATAAGAAGTACAGCGGCATCTCAAGGCATCGCCTGTATAACTACTATTTCAGGAGCCCAGGCAACGGTTAACGGCCTAGAAAGTATTATTAAAAATGGTTTTTCGGTTAAACCAATCCAGGATTACCTTGCGGGGCCTAATGGATAAGATAATCATCGAATTTACGAATCTCTACGAATATACGAATTAATTTATTATTCGTAAATTCGTACTAGATTCGTAATTCGTTGATGATAATTAATTAACAATTTAATCAAAATATGTGTGGAATATTTGCCGTAAGCGGGCATAAAGAAGCTGCCAAGTTAACTTATTTAGGCTTGTACGCCCTTCAACATCGGGGCGAAGAAAGTGCTGGAATTGTTAGTTTTAACGGCAAAAAAATTAGCTGTCAAAAAAAGATGGGGTTGGTGGCAGATGCGTTTGATCAGCAATCCCTGAGAAGTTTAGAAGGAGAGTGCGCTATTGGCCATGTGCGTTACTCTACTACAGGATCGCCTTCTTCGCTTAATATTCAGCCGTTTTCAGCCTGCCATAAAAAAGGCAATATTAGTGTAGCTCATAATGGCAATTTAACTAATATTAATATTCTTCACAGTAAAATGGAGGATAAAGGAACAATTTTTCAAACCAGCACCGATTCAGAAATCATTGCCCATCTTATCGCAAAGCCAGGCAGAAATAATATAAAGGCAAAAGTAAAACACGCCCTTTCTCAGCTGGAAGGTTCGTTTTCTTTGGCAGTAATGATTGATCAGTTAATAGTTGCCGCCCGAGATCCTTCCGGTTTTAGGCCTCTTTGTTTAGGCAAGCTTGATCAAGCTTATGTTTTAGCCAGTGAGACCTGTGCTTTGGATTTAATTGGAGCCAAATATATAAGGGATGTTGGGGCGGGAGAAATTTTATTTATAAAAGAAGGTAAAATCGAGTCAGTTAAGCTAAATAAAAAATCAAAATCAGCTTCTTGTATTTTTGAGTATATATACTTTTCTCGTCCGGATAGTAATATTTTTAATAGAAATGTTTATCTTGCCCGGAGGCGCCTGGGAGAGGAGTTAGCCAGAGAATATAAGCCTGATTGTGATTTTGTTATGCCTATTCCTGATTCGGGCAATTGCGCTGCCTTAGGCTATGCTTCACAGGCAAAACTACCTTATCAAACAGCTATAATCAGAAATCATTATATAGGAAGAACTTTTATTCAGCCATCTCAGCTGATGCGGGATTTTCGGGTTAGAGTCAAGCTAAATCCGGTTAAAGAGGTTTTAGCCGGGAAAAAAGTTTTAATCATCGAAGACTCAATCGTAAGAGGCACAACTACCAGAGCTAAAATAAAAACATTGCGCCAGGCAGGTGCTAAAGAAATACATATGGGAGTAAGTTGCCCGCCGATTAAATTTCCTTGTTTCTACGGCATTGATTTTCCTACTAAATCCGAGTTAATCGCGGCCAATAAAGAAGTAGAAGAAATTAGAAATTTTATTGGTTCGGATAGTTTACATTATTTGAGCTTAGAGGGCATGCTTTCAGCTATGAGGGAGGCAGAATTTGATTTTTGCGCGGCTTGCTTTACGGGTGGGTACCCGGTTGAAATACCAAATAATTTTAATAAAATTATGCTGGAGAGGGGCGGCTAAAAAATGACAAAATTTATTTTTGTAACCGGCGGTGTTGTATCCAGTTTAGGTAAAGGCATTGCTTCGGCTTCTATCGGGAAAATACTGGAAGCAAAGGGTTTGAGGGTGAGCCTGATAAAGTGTGACCCCTATATAAACGTTGACCCTGGAACCATGAATCCTTACCAACATGGAGAAGTTTATGTTACCGAAGATGGGGCTGAAACTGATTTAGACCTTGGCCATTACCAACGCTTTACAAACGCGGCAATAGGCTTTGAGAACAATATTACTACCGGAAAAATTTACGATACGGTTATCAAAAAAGAAAGAAAAGGTGACTATCTAGGTAAAACCATTCAGGTTATTCCTCATATAACAGATGAGATAAAAAACAGAATTAGAAAAGTTGCCAGAAAAAAGAATTTGGATGTAGTGATTATAGAGATTGGAGGAACCGTCGGCGACATTGAAAGCCTCCCCTTTTTGGAAGCGATTAGGCAATTTCGAATTGAAGAAAAACCAGAAAATGCTTTAAGTATTCATGTTACCCTGGTACCTTACATAAAAAGCGCTGATGAAGTTAAAACTAAACCGACCCAGCACAGTGTAGGCAGGTTAAGGGAAATAGGAATACAGCCTGATATATTATTATGCCGCTGTCAAAAACCGCTTTCAAAAACAGTTAAAGAAAAAATAGCTTTATTTTGCAATGTTTGCCAAAAAGATGTATTTGAAGCTGTAGATGTCGAAAGCGTTTATGAAGTCCCGCTCAAATTTCAAGAGCAATGCCTGGGAGAAAGAATCGCTGTAAAACTGGGAGTTAAAAAGGGGAATAAAGATTTAAGCGGTTGGAAGAAAAAAGTAATTGAAAGAATTTATTATCCTAAAAAAGAAAAAGAAGTTGCTATGGTGGGCAAATACATTGGCTTGCAGGATGCTTATAAATCAATTTATGAGGCTTTAATCCATGCCGGTATAGCCAATAACACTAAAATAAAAATTAAAAAAGTTGATCCTGAATGTATTGAAAAATACGGACCGGATAAATATTTAAAAAATACAGAAGCAGTACTTATTCCGGGTGGGTTTGGCCTGCGCGGAATTGAAGGGAAAATCCAAGCCGCCGGTTATGCCCGCAGAAATAATATTTCTTTTTTAGGGATTTGTTTGGGAATGCAGGTCGCGGTCATTGATTTTGCCCGCAACTGTTGTAATTTAAAAAAAGCAAACTCTTCTGAGTTTGAGCCAAACACACCTGAACCGGTAATCGGCCTTATGCCCGGCCAAGAAAATATAAAAGAAAAAGGAGCAACTATGCGTTTGGGCGCTTACCGGTGCCGGGTAAGGAAAAATACTAAAGCTTTCAAAGCTTACCGGTCTTTTTCTTTCACTGAACGCCACCGGCATCGTTATGAATTTAATAACCGGTATAAAAAAACAATGGAAAGAGAGGGGCTGGTTTTTTCCGGGTACAACCCCAGTCGTAATTTAGTTGAAATAATAGAACTAAAAAACCATAAATGGTTTCTTGGCTGCCAGTTTCATCCTGAATTTAAGTCGAAGCCGGAAAAAGCCCACCCTTTATTTAGAGATTTTATTAAGTACGCTTAAGCGGGATTATTATGGCAGTAGAAATAAAAGATGCACACAGATATCGTTTATCGTCCATCGGTTGCGTAGCTCGAATCGTTGAACGTCTTTCGGTTGCGTTTTTAATTTATACGTTTAACTTTCAACGATTACCGTTTCCAGATACGCAACCTTTCAACGATTGACAAGGCCTGTGTGTATCTAGACAAGTAACATAGTTTAATTATGATTTGGAGAATAGAAGTATTTTTAAAGCAAAAAAAAGAAGATAATAAACTTAAATTTCAAATAAGAGATTTAGGGTTTGATAATTTTTGGCTTGAAACGAAAAAAGTTTACTTTATCGAGGCTAAGTTGGGTATTCGAGAGATCAAAAAAATCAGCCGGGATTTGTTGGTTGATTCGACAACCGAAGAATATAAAGTTAGCCCCGGTTTTTTTAAGAAAGAGCCCGGCCCCGGCCAGGTAATGGTTATTTACCGGCCCGGTGTTTTTGATTCGGTTGCTCAATCATTAAAAAAAGCCATAAGTGATTTAGGTTTCAAGGTTCAGCTGGTTTCTACCGCGGCTGTTTATTGCTTTAAGGGGTTAAGCAAAAAAGACATTGATTATATTGGCCCTAAAATACTCTATAATCCTGTAATTGAAGAAATAGCTGATTTTAAAAAAATGAATTCTTTAAAAAGCCTATCCCAGCTAAGTGGTAAAGATTATAAGTTTAAACTAAAGATCATTGATCTTTTAAGCGCCGACGATGCAAAACTAAATCAAATATCAAAATCCGGTTGTCTTTCTCTTAATCTTTTTGAAATGAAAAAAATTCAGCAATATTATCAGAAACTGGGAAGAAATCCTACTGATTGTGAATTAGAAACTTTAGCGGTCTTGTGGTCAGAGCATTGCGGCCATAAAACTTTTTCCGGCCTCATTGATTACCGGGAGGAAGAAGATGGCAGGGTTTTAAAAAAAGAAAAAATAGATAATCTACTTAAATCGACAATAATGAAGGCGACAAAAGAAATTAATTCTTCTGACTGTGTGTCTGTATTTAAAGACAATTCAGGAATAGTTCGTTTTGGCCAAAAAGAAAATATTTGTTTTAAAGTTGAAACCCACAACCATCCTTCCAGCCTTGAGCCCTATGGCGGAGCCTCAACCGGAATTGGAGGGGTAATCAGAGATGTCTTAGGTACCGGCCGCGGGTTTAAGCCTTTTGCTTCTATAGATGTTTTTTGTTTTTCTAATTGGAATTTAGCTTATGAAAAGCTGCCAAAAGGTTTGCTTCATCCCCGCCGGATTATAAACGGAGTGGTTTCCGGAGTAAGGGATTATGGCAATAAAATGGGTATTCCCACCGTAGCCGGTGCTGTGCTTTTTGATGACCGGTTTTTAGGCAATCCTTTAGTTTACTGTGGTACATTAGGCATAGCATCGTCTGATAAAGCGGAAAAAGAGATTGAAGCCGGAGACCTTATCGTAGTTTGCGGAGCAAAGACAGGTAAAGACGGTATCCACGGAGCAACTTTTTCTTCTCAAGGATTAGATGAAGAAGTTATGAATTTACAGAGCGCGGTTCAGATTGGTAACCCAATTGAAGAAAAAAAAGTAGCCCAAGCCTTATTCCAAGCCCAGAAAGAAAATCTTTTTAGCGCGATTACCGATTGCGGAGCCGGCGGTTTATCCAGCGCGGTAACCGAACTTGCCAAAAACCATGGAGCCTCTGTTTGTCTGGGTAAAGTGCCCCTTAAATATAAAGGGCTAACTTATACTGATATCTGGATTTCTGAATCACAGGAAAGAATGGTCTTTTTTACTCAAAAAGATAAACTGGCTAGGCTGAAGGAGATTTTCAAT
>PXAH01000104.1 GCA_003565945.1 Candidatus Omnitrophota bacterium | reverse complement strand
GAGTATTATGAATCCGGCAATACCCTAGCAAAGAAATTTATGTTAAAAGCTCCCGATTATCTGGTAACTGAAAGCGGCCGTAAACTATGGGAAAAAGCAAAGGCCGCAAACCTTAATGATTGGTGGCAATCTTTGGGCCGGTTTAAGAGGTAGCTTTAAGTAGTTGAAATAAAAAATACGGGTAACTGACGCGTGTCAAGGAGGTAGAGGTGAAAAAAAGTATTATAGTTGCTATTATTTTAGTTTTTAGTTTATCATTTTCAGCTTTAGCGGTTGATTTTCAGACGGTTAATCAAAAAAGCGTTGAAGCTTTTTTAGAAATTTACCCGCAATATTTAGGCTTAATGGAAAGGTATGGGCAAAAAATAGAGTCAGCCGGTTCATTTTATGCGGCTTCTGAAGCGGCGCCTCAATATATAAGGGAATTTGAAGATTTATTGGGCAGTTTCGGGGTTTCTCTGGAAAATTTTATAGCTTTTTTGCAAAAAATAACTACCGGGATGGCCCGCGTGCAGATAGAAGAAAGCGGTGCTGACCCGATGTTTAGCTCAATAGCTATGCAAATAGGCGGTGCGCTTGCGCCTGAGGAGTTAGGAGTTATTAGGGAGTATTTTGATCAGATAGATGAAGTTTTGTCTGAGTAGCTAAGTTTTAAGTAACCTTTGGTATGAAAAAATTAGGCTTTTTAAGTTTTTTTTTGATAGGTGTTGCCGGGGTAGCTCTTCTTTTTTCTTATCTTTTTCTTACCACAAAGGGATCGGACTTTTTAGTTAGTTTTTTCTTGCCGCGCTATTTTCCTCTTGAAAATATAGAATCGAAAGAAGTCAGTGGTAGTTTGTTTACTGTTTTGTCTTACCAAGATATCGTATTTGACGGTTTAGAATTTTTACCCGAAGGCAATAGCCTAAGGGCTCAGAGGCTGGATATTTCTTTGGGGCCGGCCGGGTTAAGGCTAGATGTTAAAAATGGGACTTTAGTGATTCCGGGATTAGATAAGATTTTGTTTTACGGTTTTTTCGAAAATGGCAATCTTGATTTAAACTTTTACACAAGAAGTGTTAACCTGAGGAATCTTTTTAGTTTCTTTGATGATCAGGAATTGAAAAAAATAACCGGTTTGGCCGGCGGCCTGGATGCTTATGTCCGGGGGCCTGTTTTTGAACCTTCTTTCTCAGGGGTTTTTCAAATTGATAGTCTTTCGCGGGAAAATCTTGTTTTGGAAAATTCGGCCGGAAATTTTGATTTAGCGGTTGAAAAAAATGATGGCCGCCTGAAACTATTTGGCGAAGTTTCTTTAAACGGCGGGAAGGTTCTTTTTTCGAGGGCCGCGCTTATAAATTTAGATGAAGCCCGATTTGTTTTTAGCGGTAACCCGCAGGATCCCTCTCTTGATGTTAAGGCTAATTCAGTGGTTGAAAGAACAAAGATAAATATATCTTTAAAAGGAACAATGAATAATCCTGACCTACACCTTAAGTCGAGCCCTTCATTATCTCAGGAAAGGCTTCTTTTGATGCTAGCTACAAACAGAAGTTGGAGGGCAAGTGAAGGAGCTTTATCCGGGGAAGGATTGTCAGCAGATATGGGTAAAGAGTTTTTTGATTATTTTGTTTTTTCCCGGCCGGCCAGCAACATATCCAAACTGCTTAGGCTAGGAGGTATTTCAATAAGGTACGATAATCAAACTATAGGTGTAGAGGCCCGTAAAGATATTACCGAAACAACCGAAATTAGCTTTTCAGTTGAACAGGCCAGGGATAGAGAAGGAGAACAGCCGCCCACCCAGAAAGTAGGTATTGAGCATCAGATTAGTGAAAGTACATCTCTAAGCCTGGAGGGACAAATAAGCCAGGATGAAAAAAGCGACAGGGAAAAAGAAGCGGATAAACCCGATAGTAAAGCTATCTTGAAATTCCGGAGGGAATTTTAAGTTTAGCTGGAAAAAAATTATTTAGTAAAATATGGGCATATTTGGATTAAACCAAAAAGAAAAAAAAATTTGGAGTAGTATTTTACCCGGTGACCGGGCTAGGATGTTTCTAAAAGAAAGCAGGGGTAAAGCTTTTGAAACTATAGTTTCAGAGATTAACGATACAAGTATTTTTCTAAGAACCCCTCTTGTAGGCAATGCCTACCTAGAGCTTCCGCTTAAGTTAAAAGTTAACCTTGAGATTGATGTTTGCACCTTGAAAAAAGGAAAGGCGGTTTTTATTTCTCAGGTAAGAGGCCAGGAGTGGCTCAAAGAGAACCTTATCAGAATTGCTTGCCCTAAGAAAATAAAATGGCTGAATATGCGGCGTGCCTACAGGATTTGTGTTTCTTTGGCAGCGGAATTTTGTTTTGTTGATAAGGAAAAAAGCCTTGGCGACTTACAGATAGAGCCGCCTTTTTACAAAGCTGAGATTAGAAATATATCTGAGGGAGGGGCCTTAGTTGTTGTTGAGAAGATATCATGTGTTAATTTAGGTGATTTTATGAATATAAAAATAGAGATAAGTCCTGGAAATACTTGGAAAGCCAGGGCCAAAGTTGTTCATATTGAATTATCTCAAGCTAAGTATGGCCTAGGTATTCAATGGGCAGCCTTGAAGGAAAGCCAAAGCAAAGCTCTCAATCATTTTCTTGCCCCCTATCTTAAAGAAAAACCTGCCGGTTGAGCCTCTTTCTCCTAAGCATAATTTCATTTCATAACTCATTGCTTATCAATATCTTATAGGTTTTTTTAAAAAGAGGTTGATTTTTCTTTTTAAAATATGTTATACATTAGATTCATAAACACAAAGATTATGCCCGCCTGTCGCGCAACCTCTAACGCCTGATAGGGATTATTTTTGATTTAAATGAAAAGAAAAATATTACTTTTTTTAAGTTTATCGCTAACTTTGTCTTTGCTTTTTTATCTTGGAAAAGCCGGGGCAAATCAAGAAGTCAGTTTATTTCGTTACGAGGGGATTGCTTCCTGGTACTCTGAAAATGATCCGGGAGTCCTCAAGACTACTGCTAACATGGAGATTTTCAACCATAACGAACTTACTTGTGCTATGTGGGATATTCCCTTTGGAACAAGGCTGAAGGTTACTAATTTAGATAATGGCAAGAGTGTAACAGTAAGAGTCAATGACCGGGGCCCGGCAAAACGCCTGGTTAGGCGCGGCAGGGTAATAGATTTATCAAAAAAAGCTTTTTCTAAAATAGCTTCTTTGGATGAAGGCCTCGTGATGGTTGAAGTTTTAGTTAAAACCCACCCTTAAACTTTCCTTGATTGTACCCATTATTTATAGTTTGAGAGAGAAGAAGAAAGTATGATATAATTGCTTTGTGCGGACCGATAAAAAAAATATACACTCGGCTTATCTTTTGATAGATATTGTTTGCATAAGCCTTTCTCTGTACCTGCCTTATCACTTTAGGTATAACCCGGGATTATTCTGGTATCGCTTGCCTTACCTGAGAGAGCATTTATTTATTTTTATTTTTTGGTCGGTTTTTTTGATTATTTTTTTGAAGGCCAAGAATCTTTATTCTACCGACAGGTCATTGACTATCCCCAAGGAAATATGGCGGGTTTTGTTGTCGGTTGCTTTTGCCTCGGTTTTAGCGGCCCTGATGATTTTTATTTTACAGGTTAAGATTTTTTCCCGCTTGGTTTTTTTCCAGAGTTTTTGGCTGCTTTTTCTTACATTGTTTTTTTGGAGATTTTGCAAGAGGTTGTTGATCCGCTACCGGCTTTCAAAGGGCTTTTATAATCATAATGTTTTGGTAGTGGGGGCAGGGAAAACAGGGGCCCTGTTAGTTAAGGAAATCGAAAATCACCCTCACCTTGGGCTTGATGTTGTTGGTTTTTTTGATAGTTATAAAAAGGGCCCGGTAGCCGGTTTTCAGGTGTTCTCCAATAAAATAGAAGATTTAGAAAAAATAATCCAAGAGCATTTTGTTGATGAGATTTATATTACTATACCTTCCCAGCGAGAATTAGTAAGTAAAGTTATGGCTGTATCTCAAAAAATGAAAAAGAGTGTTTCTGTAATCGCGGATAACTTTACTCTTCCTTTTTACCGCCTGAACCTAAACCATATCGGAATGATGCCGGTTATTGAATACAGTGAGTCAAAGTTGCACGGAACTGAGCTTTACGCTAAACGGATGCTGGATGTGTTATTTTCCGCGGCAGGGTTATTTATATTATTTCCCTTTTTTTTGGTTATAGCTATTTTGATAAAACTGGACAGCTGTGGCCCTGTTTTTTACAAAAGCCGGCGTTGTGGTAAAAAAGGGAAGCTATTTGATTTTTATAAGTTTCGCTCAATGGTTCCGGATGCCGACCAACACAAAGAAGGCCTTCTTTGCCAGTCAGAAGTTAAAGGCCCGATTTTTAAAATTAATAATGACCCGCGAATTACCCGGCTTGGGAGATTGCTGCGCCGTTACAGCATAGATGAGTTGCCTCAGCTATTTAATGTTTTAAAGGGGGATATGAGCCTGGTTGGCCCGCGTCCGCCTATTCCCGCTGAAGTCAGTGAATACGATACCTGGCAAATGCGCAGGCTTGACGTACGGCCGGGGATTACCGGCCTTTGGCAGGTAAGGGGAAGAAGTACATTGAGTTTTTATAAATGGGTAAAACTTGACCTTTGGTATATTGATAACTGGTCATTTTATTTGGATTTACTTATTCTTTTTTGGACTATTCCGGCAATTCTGCAAAGAAAAGGCGCCTACTAACCAGCGCAGGATGCCTATTTACTGGGATTTAAATTTTGATTTTAATCTTGATTTTCTTTCTTTTTGTAATAAACTAAAAAAGAATTTAGAAAAAAATTTTCACTCTGTAGGTGGAAAAGAATACTATATTCAACTGCTGCGTTAGGGGTCCCCTATTATTAAACCAAAACAGATGAGCATGGAAGATTTTTTTGAAAAAGAAAAAGTTTACTCTATTTTAGAGTTAAATAACGCGGTAAGGGATACGATTAAGAAAAAGTTTCCTTGCTCTGTTTGGGTTTGCGGTGAAATTCAGGATATGCGCCGCATAGGCGGCCATATTTATTTTAATTGTGTGGAGAAAGATTCGGGTTCGGATAAGATTATTGCCCAAATTTCGGCCGCTTTGTTCGCGGGAAGGGTTCCCAAAATTTTTGCTAAACTTAAGGAAGCTGACGCGGCCTTTGAATTAAAAAATGACATAGAGGTAAAGCTTCTTTGCCAGCTGGATTTATATCCTAAAAGCGGCCGCTTCAGTATTATTGTGGTAGATATTGACCCGGTTTACACCTTAGGTAAAATTGCTCAAAACCGGCAGAAAATTATAGCTGATTTAAAAAAAAGAGGTTTACTCGAGAAAAATAAAGAAAAAATCTTTCCTCTTCTGCCGCTTAAAATTGGCCTAATTACTTCTTTAGATTCAGCAGCTTACCATGATTT
>PXAH01000022.1 GCA_003565945.1 Candidatus Omnitrophota bacterium | reverse complement strand
CTTTGTTTGATAGGCTGCCTCCTACCTTCAATGTATCGTTGATGTGCGCTCCAAAAGAATCTTCTTCAGATAAAACTACGGCTACCCCACCCTGGGCATCCTCGGTATTGCCTTTGCTAAGATTTTTTTTGGTTACAATTAAAACCTTAGCCTGCTTAGCTGCCTCAATCGCGGCGCAAAGGCCGGCTACACCGCTTCCGATAACCAAAACATCTACTTGAATAGAAGAGATCTTTTTAGTATTAAATGAAATTAAAAACCTTCTTTGCGGTTTTTCTTTTAAATTTCGAATTATTTTTGATTTAATCATTAGATTTAATATTATACCACCGGCTCAATTTAAGGCAAAATCGGCCTGCCGGTATAAAAACTTAGGATTGGTGGGTTTTTAGGAATTGGTTGCTTCTGGTGGTTTGCTCTATTTTGAGTAAAGAATTATATCTTTAATTTTGCAACCAATACTTCTAGCTACTACCGGGCACTTAACCATAAATAAAAAGAAAACACCCCGGCTGCCTTCCCGGGAAAGTGATTCAAAATTACCCTGGCCCTTGCTGATAACCATATTTGACTCTCTAAATAATTTTAAAAAGCTTTTTGAACATAAAGAAAAAATTGTTCCCGGCGCGTCAGAGCCGCTTGAGATAACCCGGGCAGCTTTATCAATTCCGCAAAAATAAGCGTCTTTTTCTAAAGCATCGTTGATAATCGGCCTTTTTTTAACCGCGTAAGTAATTTTTTTATCGGGATAAATTTCTTTAATTTCTTCGATTAAAATCCGGTCAAAAACAACTTCACCGGCGTTATCCGCCAAATAAAGAATATCTTTTGAATTGCCTAAGGTTTCTTTAAACTCCCGGTAATTAAATATTGCCTTTGACTCTTTCCCAATTGTTTGGCTTTCCTGAGCAAGAATTTGATCAACCTCTTTTTCGATATTTAAATCGTTTTTTACCCCATAATCTATAATGTTTCCGGCAATCGCCAGCTCAACCGAAAATAACAACGGGTCTTTTACTTTCTTTACTTTCTTTTTTAATTTTGGGTAATAACTTAGGGCTAATTTATTGCTTTTTTCTTTAATCTTAGCGTAAGGATCTTGGATGCCGGTTACTTTTTTAACTATTTTCTGCACAATACGGGCCATCTCCGGCGGGCTGGAATTAAGAGAAAATTCCGGTATCTTCAAAGAAAGAATATCAAGTATCTTTTTTTGTTTTTTCTGGTTTGCTTTCGAACGCCGGGCCATATCCAGCGCCTGCTTAAAAAAACAAGGTATGCAATCCAGGTAAGTTTTCATCTTTTGACTATCCTCTCAAAACTGCTTCAAGCCTGTTGCCTTACAGATAACGCTATAGTCGCGCAGGTTACTTCATTTTCAAAAAATAATTCTGCTGACCCACTCTTTAGGCAAAATCAGCCCCTCAACCACTTAAACCATAAATCCGGCTCAATTTTTTCTCTTTATATTAAGCAAGCCGCCTCAATCATGCTCTCTAAATTGACTTCCGGATTCCTATATCTTTTCCGCTTGATTGTTTTTTTTCCGGACTGTACAGCCTCTTGAGGGCACCAATGAAAACAAGCAAAACATTGCTGGCACTTATGCTGCCAGGACGGCTTCTGATTTTCCATCTTTATATTAGCTACCGGACAAACTTTTTCACAAATACCGCAGCCGTTGCATTTCTCAGTCAACCAAAACTTTTTATCTTTCTCAGGTAGTTTTAGTGAAAAAATCCCATAAATAGGCTCCCAAAGAAGCCAGCGGGCCAGAAAAAAACTCATTTCCATTTTCTCTGGTTTAGTGCTGTTTAAAGTTTGAACTATTTTTTTAATTTTAGCTTTTTCTTTTTTAAAAATAGCTTCTTGCTTTTGCTCTGAAGGAGATTCATAAAGAGGAGTGTAATTGTCCGGCATAGTTATACCAAAAACAGACTTAGGATTTATTTGACGGCGCCGCAGAAGCCTTGTTAACCTGCTGGCGGCGGCTCCCTGCATGACGCCATAATTTGTTACCAAAAACAAATATTGGTTTTTATTTAGCTCTAATTTTTTGGCAAATTCACTTACAATCAAAGGCGGGCCGCCCGCATAAACCGGATAAACCAAACCTATCCTCTCCGCGTCAGGTAATATTTTTTCTTGATTTATGGCCTTAGCTAAAGGCTTCACCTCTGCCTTGCCAAGCTCCAAGGCAAGATCTCTAGCAATAACCAATGAATTGCCGGTTCCGGAGAAATAATAAATAATAGTTTTCATGTCTTGCTCCTAACCTCTTACAGGGAATTGTTAAAATAGAAAAAGTCTAGCCCCTTTTTCTTTCGACAAAGGCCCTAGAGCAGACTTCTTCTTTTAAGAAAGGCCGGAATAATATCTTTTTTTCAGTCAAGAGTTGAGGCTTAACTTAGCCTCTTTTACGCATAGGGAGGAGGTTGTAATATTTGATTAAAAATCATGGCTGCCTTCAACGGAGATTTTTTCTTAATGTTTTTCAGTATATTTTGGCTTGATTTATTAGGTTTTCTGCCAAAATTCTGAAAAGAATCTTTTTTAAGAGCCCTTACCTTTTCCTGAGAAACAGCCTCCAATTCCGGTTCCGGCTTTTTTCTTTGCGTTTGTCCTGTTTTACTTTCCTTAAAAAAGAATTCTTCTTCCTTTTTGAAAGAAACATTTTCTGAGTAATTCTCTGCTCTCTCTTTAGTTAAAAATTGCTCAGGAATGTCATGACCTTTTCTATCCTGGTTTTTCTCATTCTCTTTTGCCTGTTTAGTCAGCCAGGAAATAAGATAAAAAATTACCCAAATTATTACTATGGCCGCGTATATTAAGCCCCCTCCTTCTTGATTCATAGCTTTACTCCTCAATTACTTGCTTTGATCATCATCCATTTTTGATATATTTTCTCTCATTTGAGTGTCTGAATTAATATTTTTCATCCGGTAATAATCCATTACCCCCAACGAACCTTTACGAAACGCCTCGGCTATAGCCTCGGGAACCTTACTTTCGGCCAAAACTACCTTAGCACGATTATCTTCTATCTTAGCTTTCATCTCCTGTTCTAAGGCTACAGCCATAGCCCTGCGTTTCTCTGCCTGGGCTTGAGCTACCTTTTTATCGGCTTCAGCCTGGGCAGTTTGCAGCTCCGAACCAATATTTCTGCCTACGTCAATGTCGCCTATATCGATAGATAATATTTCAAAAGCGGTTCCTGAATCAAGGCCCTTCTCTAAGACTCTCTTAGTTATAAGATCAGGGTTTTCTAAAACTTCTTTGTGTGTTTTAGATGAACCTATACTGGTAACTATACCTTCACCTACCCTGGCAATAATTGTTTCTTCTGTGGCACCGCCGATTAAGCGGTCTAAATTAGCTCTTACGGTAACTCGCGCTTTTGCTTTTAGCTGGATACCATCACCGGCCACAGCTTCGACTTTTGTTTTTCCTGATTCTGCCCTTGGGCAATCTATTACTTTTGGGTTTACACTAGTCTGAACTGCCTCTAAAACATTTCTGCCGGCCAAATCAATCGCGGTTGCTTTTTTAAAATCCAACGCAATGCTTGCCTTGCTGGCCGCAATCAAAGCCTTAACTACCGCGTCCACATTTCCTCCGGCTAAATAATGCGCCTCCAGCAATGACGGCGAAAGCTCTAATCCGGCCTTAGTTCCCATAATCATCGCTTGCACAATCGCGCTTGGAGACACTTTTCTCAGCCTCATTCCCAAAAGATTCACGATGCTTATCTTTACCCCTGATAAACGGGCTCTAAACCATAAGCTAAAAAAAGAAAAAAGAACCGAAAATGAAATTAACAAAATAAGCCCAAGCACAACGAGTAAGAAATTCATTACCTATACCTCCTTTTTAACCAATATACGATTATTGCTAATTTCAATAACCACTACTTTTTCTTCTTTTTGAATATATCCGTGTTGTGAAATTGCATCGTATATAAAATCTCCAAAAGCAACACGCCCTACCGGCCTAAGATCTGTAACTGTCTCCCCTTTGTCGCCTATTTGTATTTTTTTTCGCTTCTTTTTAACTAAACTATCTTCCTTTTGGTTAGATTCCATTGTTTTATCTAAAACTATTTTATTCAGGAAAGGAATTCGATGCAAATTGCTCAACAAAGCAAAACCTCCCGCGATACTCGCGGTTAAACTCCCCAAAAGCACCAAAAGAGTTGTCTGGAAAGTATGAAAATCCCAGGGAGACTGAGGAATCTTATAAGGGCTTAAAGCAAGATAGAAAGATATTAAAACCAACAAGCCGCCCAATACTCCCGGAACACCAAAGCCAGGAACTACAAAAATTTCTATAATAATCAAAAGAAAACCGACAGCAAATAATATTATATCTGCCCATTCGGCTAAATTGACTACATAGCGCCCAAAGAAAAATAAACCAAAACAAATTAAAGAAATTAACGCCGGCCACCCCAGGCCAGGCTCAGCTAATTCCATGTAGATAAATATAAGCCCAATAGTTAACAAAAGTGAAGTTACCATCGCGTTGGTAAAAAATATAGCTAAATATTCAGCCCAGTTTTTTTCCAACTCAACTAAACCTGCCGCTTCCAGCCCATACAATTTCGGTATCGCCTCAAAACCGGAAACTATATCTGAAGCAATATTGTATTTTTTTGCCTGGCTATAAGTTAAATTCAGAAGCTTTCCTTCCTCACTTACTATGTTTGTTACTCTAAAATTTTCACTTTTTTCTTCCAGGCCAATAATTTGATCTCTGGTAAGGTATCGGATTTTATCATTAATTTTGATTTGCTTGACCTCTAAGCTTTTATCAACCATTGCCGCAGCGATATTAACCGGATAGCCGTTAACTTCGGCTACAGCTTGAAATTTAGACCTTAAAGCTGATACATATTTTTCTCCCAGATCTTTTCCCGCTCCGGTTACCGGAGCCGCCGACCCTATAGAACTGCCGCTTTTCATGATTATTTTCTCGCAGGCAAATGATATCAAAGCGCCGGCAGACCAAGATTTTGATTCAACATAAGCATAAACAGGTATGCTTGTCACCGTCTGAATGTGTTGAACCATTTCCAGACAAGCATCCACCCGGCCGCCTAAAGTATCAATATCCAAAATTACTAATTTCGCCTCTTCTTCCTGAGCCTGCCTTAAGCCCCGCTCTAAAAATTCAGCTAAGCCGAAATTGATTTCACCTCTGATTGGAATCCGATAAATTTTATTTTGGGTTGCTGACTGAGGGTGTTTATCCGAACTAAAAAAAAGAAGGCTAAGGAATAGGAAAACCGGAACTATCTTTAGATTTCTCATCTTTATAGTTATTCTCGTTTTTTTTTATTTATTGTCAAGGAGATTTAACAGGAGATTTAACAGCAATTTTTTAGCAATTTTTTAGATAAACATATTGAATTACTTTCTTTTATTTTGAGTAACCGATATCTTTATTTCTTAAAATATACCCCTTTTCAACCGCATCTTTTCTTGATTGAGCGTTATCAAATAAATTTTGCTGCCGGCAATTAATCTTATAT
>PXAH01000132.1 GCA_003565945.1 Candidatus Omnitrophota bacterium | reverse complement strand
TAAGAAAAAGGCTGCAGGATGAGTTAGTTAAGGCAAACGCCGATAAAGAGAAAGAATAGGAGGTAGTTGATATGAAAAAAATTATAGCTTTTTTGATAGCTTTGGCCTTCTTGGCTCAAGCCGGGTATGCTTACAGGGTGTCTGACTTAGAGAGAGCGACTATACAAGTTGCTGAATATTTAGGTAAGTCGGTTGTTTCGATAAGCACTGTAGTAAGAGAAGCTTCCGGGCCGCGTTTCTTTTTTCGTTCTCCTTTTCGTGATTTTGAAGGAGACCCTTTCCGGCGCTTTTTTGAAGACTTTTTCGAGCCAATGCCGATGCCGGAGAGGGAGCGCCAGAGAGTCGGCCTGGGCAGCGGCCTTATCGTTAGAGAAGACGGCTATATTCTTACCAATGAACATGTGATTGCTGAAGCAGTAGATGTAAAGGTAAAGTTATCCGACGGAAGGGAGTTTGAAGCTGAAGTTATCGGGTCTGACCCCAAAAGTGACTTGGCGGTGATAAAGATAAATGAAACTAATCTTCCAGCGGCTCGCCTTGGAGATTCTTCAAAGCTTCGAATTGGAAGCTGGGTAGTCGCGATTGGAAATCCTTTTGGTTTTGCGATAGAGAGTCCTGAGCCGACAGTAACGGTAGGGGTTGTTAGTGCTTTGGAGAGGCATCTTCCCGCTTTAGCCGGCCGCAGAATTGGCTATGGAGAGTTGATTCAAACTGACGCGGCTATTAATCCCGGCAATAGCGGCGGCCCTTTGGTAAATCTAGAAGGAGAAGTGATAGGCATCAACGTAGCTATTCTTACTCACACCGGGGGCTATCAGGGCCTTGGTTTTGCGATTCCTATAAACAGAGCCAGAAGAATAAAAAGTTTATTGATAAGAGGAGAGGATGTTTCTTATGGCTGGTTAGGGGTAAGTATTCAGGATTTAAACCGGGACCTGCGTAATTATTTTGGAATTAGAGAAAGAGAGGGAGTAATTGTAGTTAAAGTTTATGATGGTTCTCCCGGCCAGGAGGCGGGGTTAAAAGAAGGCGATTTGATTTTAGCTTACCGCGGCCGCCCGGTTAAAACTACGCGTGACCTTGTAAGGATGGTCACTGAAACCGAAGTGGGAGAAAGGGCTTCTTTAACTATTTTAAGGGATGGTAGAGAGCAAAATATAAAAGTAAAAATCGGCAGGCGCCCGGATGATACACAGGAGATAGAAAGAGGTATTTCTCGCCGGGATGAGACTAGCTTCAGAGGGATGCTGGTTGAAGATTTGACTCCGCAAATCAGGCAGCAATTCAGAGTAAGGCAGGAAACAGGAGTTGTGATTGTCAATGTTGAGCCCGGTTCATCTGCCGCTGAAAGCGGTTTTCGGCAGGGGGATATAATTACCGGAATTGAGAATCAAACTGTTGAAAATGTTGAAGATTTTAAAAGAATTACCGCTCAAATTGAGGGTGATTGTTTAATTAGAACAGTAAGGGGTTTTATAGTTTTGCGAGAATAGGCAAGTTGGAATTTAAAAAGGCTCTAAACTATGCTTTTTTGCTTCTTCGCTATCGTCCCAGGGCTTTAAATGAACTCCGTGGGCGCCTGAAAGATAAAGGTTTTTCTTCGCCGGTTATCAGAAAAACAATTGGCTGCCTGAAGGAATTAAATTATCTTAACGACTGGGAATTAGTAAAAAGTTATCTGGATACTGCCTTAGCTAAAGGCTGGGGGCCTTTAAAGGTTGGTTATTTCTTGAAAAAAATAGGGATTGAAGAAAATTTAAGAAAAGAAGCGGTAAAAAAAATAGAGGGACAAAGCGATAGTTTAATTCAAAACTTAGCGGTAAATAAAATTCTTTTCATAGAACGAAATAATCCCGGTTTGAGCCGGAAAAAGATAAAAGCAAAATTAGTAAAATTTTTAGCCGGGAGAGGGTTTTACTACAAAGATATATATAGGTATTTAAATGAGGGGCAGGGGAGCTTTTTAAGTTGTCCGGCCCCTCATTCTGAGGCGAAGCCGAAAGATTTCTAAAAATGAAAACTGATAGCCTGCGTAATCAATACATTCAATTCTTTAAGGAAAAAAAACATAAAGTTTTTTCTTCTGATAGTTTAGTTTGTGATGACCCCTCACTTTTGTTTACTTCCGCCGGGATGAATCAGTTTAAACCTTATTTTCTGCGGCAAAAAAAAGATATAAAACGGGCTGTTTCTTGTCAGAGGTGCTTGCGGACCGGCGATATTGATGAGGTAGGTAAAACTCCTTTTCATCACACATTTTTTGAGATGTTAGGTAATTTTTCTTTCGGAGATTATTTTAAAAAAGAGGCTATTAAGTTTGCCTGGGAGTTTCTCACCCGGCGCCTGAATATAAATCCGGCCTCTCTTTCTGTTTCAGTTTACAAAGACGACAAAGAAGCTTTTAATATTTGGAAAAATGAAGTAGGGGTTCGGCTTGAGAAAATTTTTAAATTCGGGCAAAAAGAAAATTTTTGGCCGGCTAATGTTTTAGAGCAAGGCCCCTGCGGCCCTTGTGGCCCTTGCGCTGAGGTTTTTTTCGATAGAGGAGAAAAAGCAGGTTGCGGTAAAGATACTTGTAATCCGGCTTGCGGCTGTGGCAGGTTTGTCGAGATTTGGAATCTTGTCTTTACTCAGTTTGACCGGCGGCCGGATGGCCAGCTAATCCCTTTGCCTCAGAATAATATAGATACAGGTATGGGTTTAGAAAGAATGGCTTCTGTTTTACAGGGCAAGGCTTCTAATTTTGAAATCGATATTCTTTACCCGGCGGTAGAGGAGTCTAGAAAAATTATTGGTTCCGCTGCTGATCAAGAAGTGGGCCTGATAAATTCAATAGTTGACCACTCCCGGGCTGTTATTTTTGCTATTGCTGATGGCGTGTATCCATCGAATGAAGGCTGTGGATATGTCGCGCGCAGGCTGTTAAGAAAATCACTTTGGACAGCCAATCTATTAGATTATAAAGAACCTTTTATTTACCGGTTAGTACCTTTGTTTGCCGGCTTGATGAAAAACCCTTATCCCTACTTAGAAGAAAAGATAGGAGTGATAGGCAAGGTTATTAAGAAAGAAGAAGAAAAATTTATTTCTACCTTGGAAGAAGGTAAGAGTAAACTTGACGACTGCCTTAGGCAGCTTAAAGAAAAAGGCAAAGAAAACCTGCCCGCGGATAAACTTTTTTCTCTTTACGATACTTACGGTTTTCCTTTTGAACTAACTGAAATTATTGCTTGCCAGCGAGGCGTAAAAATTGACCGCCAAGGGGCTCAGAAATTGTTGGCTAAGCAAAAAGAGCAATCACGCTCTCATAGTAAGTTTTCTGATGATATTTTTGTCAAGGATTCTTTGCCAGGATGTTCTTCTTTGAAAAAGACTATTTTTACCGGCCACAGTTACCCAGAGAGTTCTGTTGAGATTGTTAATATTTTTAAGTTAGCCGGGGAAAAAGTAAATTGGCAGGAGCAGGTTAATTGCCTTAAGAAGGAAGAAGAAGGGGTGGTTGTTTTAGATAAGACTCCTTTTTACGCTGAATCCGGCGGCCAGCTCTCTGACCAGGGATTAATTTCTACCGGCAAGGGGAAGTTTTTAGTTCAAAATGTTTACAAGGGGGCGGATAAAGCTGTTTATTTTCATCAGGGAAAAGTTACCGAAGGCCAAATAGAGAAAGGAGAAGGCAAGGCTTCTGTAGATATAAATAGGAGAAAGGCTTTAGCCCGGGCTCATACTGCCACCCATCTGCTTCAATCAGCCTTGCGCGAAGTTTTAGGTGAGCATGTTAGCCAACAAGGCTCGTTGGTGGATGTTGACCGGCTTCGTTTTGATTTTACCCACTTTCAGGCCTTGACTTCTGAAGAAATTGATAAAGTTGAGAGTATGGTTAATTCTTATATTTTAAAGGCTGAAGCGGTTGATGAAAAAAGAGATATTTCTTTAGAGGAAGCTAAAAAAGAAGGGGCTCTGGCTTTTTTTAAAGAAAAGTACGCGGGCAAAGTCAGGATAATTTCTATTTCTTCCCATAGTAAAGAATTGTGTGGGGGCACACATCTTAATAATACTTCAGAAGCGGGAGGTTTTGGAATCTTATCGGAAAGTTCTGTAAGCAGCGGGGTAAGGAGAATTGAAGCGGCCTGCGGCTGGAATTTTTATCAGCTCTATAAGGATAAGCAAAACCAGATTGCTAAAATAGCAGCTGCCCTTAAATCCGGTTCTAGTAATATTGATACTGCTTTAGAAAAAACCTTGAATAGCTTAAAGGAAAGTAAAAATAAAATTAGCGAGCTGGAAAAAGAAAGGGTTGCTTTAGTTGCCAGGGAGTTAATAGACAATTATCTTCAGCAGGTAGCTGAAAAGAATTTTTTGGCATATGATTTCAGTCGTAAAGATACTTGCCTCCAACTTGATTATGCTAGCTTTTTTACCTTAGTTGACCTGATTAAGCGGAAATTGGCTACTTTTTTTATATTTTTTCTCGGTGAAGCCGGCGGCAAGAAAAGGTTTTTCTGCTCTTCTTCACAAGACCTAGTCCGGGCGGGATTAAGCGGTAAAGAATTTATTAAACGTTTTCAGGCTGAATTATCTCTAAAAGGCGGCGGCAGCAGCCATTTAGCTCAAGGCGTGGTTTTAAAAAATAGCCAGGATTTACTAGAGAAAGTTAAGGAGTGTTTTTCAAGGATGGTGTCAGATGAGAGTAGTTAGAAACTTGGATAGTTTGAAAAAAATAATTTTAAAAAGGCGCGGCCGTTCTGACAGCGTGGATGTGAAAGTAGCTAATATTATTCAGAAGGTGAGAGAATCCGGGGATAAGGCTTTATCCGATTACACAAAAAAATTTGATAAAGTAAAAATATCACCTAAAGAAATTCTGGTAAGTGAATCAGAAATTAGCGCTGCTTTCGGCGATCTCAATTCAGGCCTTATTTCAAATTTTAAAGTTGCTATAGAAAATATCACTAACTTTTATAAAAATCAGAAGCCGAAGGTAAAAAGAGTCAAAAGCCCAAACGGGAAAAAACTCATAAGCCGCTATATTCCTTTATCTAGAGTGGGAGTTTATGTACCGGCCGGAACCGCTCCTCTTGTTTCTTCGGTTTATATGGCGGTGATTCCGGCTTTAGTTGCCGGGGTTGAAGATATTGTCCTGGTTTCACCTCCCAATCATGAAGGTAGAATTAACCCTTTTATTTTAGCTGTTGCCTCCCTTTTAAAAATTAAAAAAATATACAGAGTAGGAGGGGCCCAAGCCATAGCCGCCCTAGCTTATGGAACTGAGAGTATAGAAAAGGTAGACAAGATTGTCGGGCCGGGCAACGAATACGTAACTGAAGCTAAAAGGCAGGTTTTCGGCCAGGTAGATATTGATATGTTGGCCGGGCCCTCGGAAGTTGTGGTTATCGCCTCCAGTAATTCTAATATTGATTATGTTATTGCTGAGCTAGAAGCTCAAATAGAACACCATAAAGGCTTGGGTATTGTTGTTACAAATTCAAAAAGAGTTATTCGTCAGTTACGCCAAAGCAAAGTTACCGGTTACGC
>PXAH01000128.1 GCA_003565945.1 Candidatus Omnitrophota bacterium | reverse complement strand
GCGAGTTTGCTGAACTTACCGCTCCCATGGTAGAGTCTTTCCGCGAACGCGGGCCTGAATGGGCTGATTTTATTGACAAAATCCTGGCAGCCCGGTAATTCGCACGATACAAGCAATGCATGCGGAGACTGGTTGATTCCGGTCTCCGCAGCAACTATGGCTCAGCGCGTGTGCTCAACCCTTTATTCCACCTTGACAGCCTGTTTCTGTGCTGTTAAGGCAAGTTCAATAGCCTTGAATGACATGTTCTGATCGTAGGCTGTTTGGGTTCGCTCCAGGCAGTCACTAATGAAGTTCCCGAAGAATGGAAATCCTTCCTTTCCTGCTGTCTGCAAATAATGCTCTCCCTCATGATTTACAAGAAACAGATGGTCCCCCTCCGGATCTCGAGCTATATCGATGTATTTTCTAACCTCAAGGTATCCCTCTGTTCCAAGGACAAACATCCGCCCGTCCCCCCACGCGCCCAAGCCGTCGGGGGTGAACCAGTCCACCCGAAAATAGCAGGTAGACCCATTTGCCGAAGTCAAGCATGCGTCACCAAAGTCTTCAAACCCCTCATACTGCTTGTACTGATAATTTGCAACTCTGCTTGATACTACCTCAGCATCGGTAGTATTCACATAGCAGAGAAACTGTTCGATCTGGTGTGATCCGATATCGACAATGATACCGCCGTACTGTGACCTATCGAAGAACCACTGAGGCCGCAGATGAGCGCTTATCCGGTGGGGTGCAATATTGATCACCTGCAATACTCTCCCTATTGCTCCCTCCTGTATGAGTCTCTCAGCCATTACGGAGGCTTCGACATGGATCCGTTCAGAATAATACACTGCAAAGAATCTACCTGTCTCACTGGTTTTCTTACGTGCTGCCAGCAATTGCTGTTCTGTTGTGAACGGAGGTTTATCAGTAAAATAGTCTTTTCCGAGTTCCATTGCCCGAATCCCCAAATCACCCCTCTGTACAGGGATTGGCGCAGAGGCTATCAAATGTACTTGAGGATCATGTAGTACTTCATCTTCACTTCGAGCAGTAGCTGCCTGAGGAAAGGCCTTTTGAAACTCAGTCACTTTGGCCGGGTCAGGGTCATACACGCTTCTGATTTCTGCTCCGGCTTCAGTGAGACCATTACACATCCCATAGATGTGGCCATGATCAAGTCCAATTACCCCGACAAGGAAATCTCCCGGCTGACACACCTTCCGAACCATTCTTGCTGTACTTTTCGGAGCATAGCTCATTCCGCTCGATTTGTTCTGCAAACTCATGCATCCACTCCTATCCTTTCCGTCCCAACGATATGGAGGTAGTTGAGAAGTTGTCTTTACTCATCGTCTTCTCATGGAAACGGGGAAGCAGCGTGAGCATAGTCTCTGCCTTATAGAAGGGATCATCACTGGCTATTGGAAACTGCACCCTATCACCAGACTGCGCTGATTTGTAGATACCAAAGATCAGCTCCAGGGTCCTGCGCCCGGCATTCCCGTCAACCAGGAGTTCTTCTCCAGTTTCAACTGCTGACAGCAGATTCTCAATCTGTGCCGCGTGTCCTTCGTATTGCAACGGGTTCATTGATTGGTATACCGCATCAATACGCGCTTCAGTATTCTCGTCACGTTCAGGAAAGCCGTTTTCGAGCGCAACAGATGCTGCTACCCTCCACGGAAAGGATATTCGAGCTTTCTCTCCCTGAAATATCAGTTCCTGATCTTCACCGTGATGCACTAGTGAGGCCGTCAGCTGAGCCACTGATCCGTCAGCATAGCGGAGTATTGAAGTAGAAAAATCTTCAGTTTCGGAGTTATGATGATTGAGATTTGTGAAGAAAGCCGAGACTGATTCCGGCATACCCAGCAACCAGAGCAGCAAGTCCGCATGATGCACGGCATGATTAATCGTACAACCACCGCTTTCCTTTTCCCACGTACCCCGCCACCACAAATCATAGTAGTTCTGGCCACGCCACCAATACGAATTGGCCGCGGCATGCAGGATCTTGCCGGCCTCGTGTGAATCTATCACCTGTTTTAGTCGCATCATGGGGGTCTGGAAGCGGTTCTGCGAAACTACAGAAACGTTTTTCCCGGATATGGCTGCCGCCTCCAGAATCCTGTCGCACTCTTCCAGTGAGCGCGCCATTGGTTTCTCGAGTAATACATGTTTCCCGGCTTGCAATGCATAAACAGCAGTCTCAGCATGGGCTGATGGCGGCAGACAAATCGATACCAGATCAATATCACTTTGACTGACTGCGCTCTTGTAATCCTCAAAACAGCTTACTTTGGATAGCGCCTTCTCCTTTGCTAATGCTTCAGCCTTTTCCGGATATACATCACATAACGCACGGATTTCACAGCGCTGGTCAAATGCCTTGTATCCATCTGCGTGTATCCTGGCAATTGCGCCGGTGCCCAGTATTGCAACTCCTACCATTGCTAACCTCCAAAGCGATTCACTAATGAGAGCCTGCTTCCGCGTTCGCAGGGTTCTTTGCTGCATGAATTATCGCACGGATTGTTGATTCCGGAGTTCCCATAGAAACCCCGCCTCCAGCGGAAAGCATGAACCTGGGATGTCCGTTATTCTCTTTGATGCACTCCTGTGCAGCTTGGTACACTTCCTCATAGGTACCGTTCACCATGATGTCCAGAGGGGAAATATTCCCCATAATGACAACAGAATCCCCGACAAATTCTCTCAATGTGCTGATTGGAACAAGATGGGAGAAATTGAACATGTTCACTCCAAGACCGTTCAAATGCTTGAAGGAAACGGCATTTGGGGTGTCATTATGGAGAGCTTTCAGTTTTACCGGAACAGAAAAAATGTCTTTGAAATAGCCGTGCGCAAATTCCAGATAATCACTCTCATTCAGAAAACCCATAATATCATCAAGTACAAATATTCCATCTACATTCTGCAGCGCCTCGGCCTGGGCCTCAAGCCAATCCTTTACAGTTCTCGTCATAATTTTCATGAGAGTATGGGTTTTCTCCGGCTCAGTTTTTAGCCCGATAAGAAAATTCGTCACCCCCATGAGATGCGAAGCAAGCGTCATCGGCCCACGGGCGGCAACAATCTTGATGTCCATCCCCTTTTCCCTGACAAGGGGAAGAATCTTACGGTATTTTGCCAATACCTCCGGCATCAACCCGTCCTTTTCCGGGTTTGGCTGCCGCAATTGAGAAACCTCATTGATATCTTCAAATACATGCCGTATAGTCGGCGGCTGATCAGGATAATAGACCACCTGGGCACCAAAACCTGATGGTTCCGCAGCCATCCCCGCCTCGACCCAGAAACCGGGAAAGAAAATTACTTCGGGAAATCTATCTACTATTTCCATGTTTGCCTGCAGATAAACCGGCAGCTTACGAATATACGATTCGGTTGATACACCAAGAAACGGAGGGATCCAGGGGCTGTCAACGATCAGCGCGGGCTGGGTTCCTGCATGCTTTCCTGATAGAATCTTCTCTATTGTCTTCCATTGATCTGGCCTCATATTGCTTGAATGTGCTCCACATCAGTTATAGATCAGATTGCTTAGTCCAATCGTCATACTCGGGACAAACAAAACTACAATCACCATCACAAGAATCAGGAAGAAGAATGGAAGCAGAGCTTTTACTGCTTTTTCCAGCGGAACCTCGGCAATACTGCTCGAAATAAAGAGAAAAGTACCTACCGGAGGAGTAATTGCCCCTAACTGCATCGCAAGAACCATGACAATTCCAAAATGTATAGGATCAAAACCCATTGCAATGCCGGCCGCAAGGACCGGAGATGCAAACATTGCTATCAGTACGGTAGGATCCAAAAAGCATCCGAGAACTATCATAAAAAATATGATCATCAATGTTGCTTGATGTGGATCACCAATTGTTGCCAGAGCAAAATTAATTAATGTGCTCTGAAAATGTAATCGTACCAGGATATTACCGAGCACCCCTGCCATAGCTATGGTGATCATCACCACTGCAGTCATGGTTGCTGAATCCACAAGAATTTTCGGCAGTTTCTTGATGGTCAATTCCCGTGAAATGATGAAGCCATAGAGAAGGCCATAAATGCAGGCGATGATTCCTGATTCAGTTGGGGTAAACACCCCAAAGACAATACCAAAGAGGATGATGAGCGGCATTATCAAAGCAAGCAACGAGTGGAAAAAGGTATGGAAAAAGTACCGCAGGTTGAACTCTCGAGTTGGAAAACTATATTTTCTGATCCGATAGTATACCGCGTGAACAACCATAAGACCGACGCCGACAACTACCCCAGGTATCAGCCCGCCCAGGAAAAGTCTGCCTACCGAAAGATCGGTGTAATAGGCAAACAGAATCATTGCGATACTCGGAGGAATAATTGGACCGATCATTGAAGAAGAAGCAGTAACTGCGACCGAATAATCACTGTCATACCCCTGTTTCTTCATGGCAGGAATCAGCACCGAGCCGATTGCAGATGCATCTGCCGCCCCGGACCCTTGAATCCCAGCAAACAGCATCGAAGAGACGATATTTATGTGTCCGAGTCCGCCTTTGAACTGCCCGACAATCGCATCCGAGAAGCCTACGATCTTGTCGGTGATCTTTGCCTCCATCATAATATTCCCTGCAAATATGAAGAACGGGATGGCCATGAGACTGAATGAATCGATTCCCCCGAATACCCGAATAATAATCACAGAAAACGGTAGTTCCAGCACAATCATGAAAATGATTGCGGTGAGAAGAGTAGAAAGAAATACCGGGATTCCCAGGAAGATGAGCACAATCAGAACGATGAACATATACGCAACAAAGAGCATTTCTTTCTCCCTTATAATATCTCAGCTGCTTCGTCACTTGTATCTACTGGAGCAAACGGATGCTTACCAAACAGAAAGACAAGAATATATTCAAAAAGAATGATTACCCCCCCTGCAGGGATAGCGGCATAAAACCATGCTATGGAGATTGGAAGCGTTTGGATTTTTGTCCGCACGTTGTCGAGGGTCCGAATTGCTCCGAAATAAATGAGAATACACAAACTCACCACGATTGCAGCAGAGGTAATCAGCTTCAATACGGATGCACTCTTGCCTTTGAAGATCTTATGCGCAAAATAGTCCATCTTCAAATGACTGCCGTGTTTCACACCTATACTTGAAGCTAATAGAACAAGCCAAATATTCGTATACCTCATGATTTCGAAAATCCAGCTCATTGGAGTTAAACCTGGGGTATACCGCATAAATATCTGGACTGCACCAATAACCACAATAAACGCGAATATTATGACTATTAGTGCGGCACGCGCCCGATCCATAACTGTATATACACGTTTCAGCACATCCTTAGCCATGGGAAACCCCTTCATAATTGCTTTGGCAGCCCGCGGAAACCGGAATCAACCAGTCTCCGCGTATATGCATTGCTTGTATCGTGCGAATTACCGGGCTGCCAGGATTTTGTCAATAAAATCAGCCCATTCAGGCCCGCGTTCGCGGAAAGACTCTACCATGGGAGCGGTAAGTTCAGCAAACTCGC
>PXAH01000023.1 GCA_003565945.1 Candidatus Omnitrophota bacterium | reverse complement strand
TAATAATCCCAACTGAAATTTTATTAAAATAATGAATAATTGTTCCTATTTCTTTTTCCTTATTCTTTTGAATAGATTTTTTTCCTACCCTTACCTTTTTTTTAACTATTTTCTTAGAAGCTGCTTTTTTTTCTTTTGGTTTAACACTTGTCTTTTTAACCGGCTTCTTCTTAACAGTTTTTTTAGTTTTTTTCCGAATGCTTTTCTTTCGCGAAGATGTTTTTTTAGCCTTTTTCTTTGGTTTTGTTTCTTGACTTTTTCTTAGTAGTTTTTTAAATATTCCCAAAGCCATAGCGCATCAAGAAGCCAAAATGCCTTCGTAAACTCTTAAAACTTTATCATCTTCAAGATGAAGAAAGTGGCCGGTATTATCAATCACTCTCATTCTGGCATTGCAAAGTTTTTCGGTTAATTTTTTTGCGTCTTCGTAGTTAATTATCATGTCTTCTTTGCCATAAATAATAACCGTGGGTGTTTTTATTCGTTCAAGAGGTAAAACTTTTTCTAGAGAATCTTTGAGCAAAACCGATAAACCGTGTTCGGAAAAAGCCGTTAATTTTTCTTCAGACATAATCTGAAATTGAACCATTATCTGTTTTTTTACCTTCTCCGGTAATTTATTGCCAAAACTATCAATTAAAACCCGCGCCATTTCTTTCCGGTTATCCTTTTTTATATTTATCCCCTTTAAAATTACCGAACGCATCTTCTCGCTGGGCTGTAACCCTATACTGGCTAAAACAAGTTTTTTTGCTTCCTGCGGGTATTTTAAGGCAAAAAATAAAGCGATTACTCCTCCCCAAGAAGCAGAACAAACTATAGGCCTTTTTATCCTTAGCTGCTTGGCAACCTGATGAAGAATGCCTACCTGCTCATCCAAAGAAACTGAATTACTACCATGCATAACTTTGCCTCTACCCTGGTGGGGGAAATCAAAAAGAGTTATTTTGTATTTACGAGAAAAATGCCCTAAAAAAGAAAACCACATTGCTGTGGACTGCTGGGCTCCGTTGATACAAATAATATTTTCTCCTTACCCATAAATGCGGTAGGGAATAGTAAAGCGCTTATAATTAATGACCCCTTTAGCTTGAGGCAACACTCTCTTCATGTTTTTACTTAAATTAACCGCTAGCATTATAACCCATTATACATCTAAAACCACTCTTGCTTGCCAATTTTCTTTTTTCTCTACCTTAAAGTTTTGCAGAGTTACCGCCTTTATATCTAGCTCAAGGCTATGTCTTTTGAAATCAATTTTCTCACCCTTTAGCTTCCCGTCAAGATAAAAAAAATCTCCCTTTTTGGAAATTACCGGCTTCCGGGCCTTAAGAAGAAGCTGTTTGGCATCTTTATAAAAAACAATTTCCTGAAGATAAGCAAACAAAAGCATTTCGATTGTTTTTTCGGTCAGTTTAACACTTATAATCTTTTTCTTTCTTAAACTATCAAGATTTCCAAGCCCATAAGAAAGCATTGCTTCCGCCGAATCAACAAACAACTCCTCTATTGTTTTTGCCCAAGCAAAAAAAGCTACATCAGAAATAGACAAATCAGTTAGATGGCGATAAGGCATGACTTTTGCAATTATTTTCGGCAATTATCCTTTGATATTGCCAACCGGAATAAGCTTTAGGACCGGTTTGCTTATGCCGGCTAATTTTGTAGCTTTAACCACTTCATCAATATCTTTGTAGGCGGCGCCAGCCTCTTCAGCCAAAGCAGGGTAAGAGGCGGCACTAACAAGTATTCCTTTTTTGAGTAATTTCTTTTGAATGTCCCTTCCCTGAAAAAGCCCCCGGGCCTTTTTTCTGCTCATGACTCTGCCGCTTCCATGAGCAGTTGTAAAAAAAGCATCCGCTCCTGATTTAGACCCTGCCAAAAGGTAAGAGCCGGTCTCCATACTGCCGCCGATAATTACCGGCTGGCCGCAATCACGATAAAGAGGTGGTAAATCGAATGAGCCGGGTGGAAAAGCACGAGTTGCTCCTTTCCGGTGCACCAACACTTTCCTTTCTTTACCGTCAATCTCATGAACTTCTATTTTAGCTGTATTATGAGAAACATCATAAAGTTGGCGTATACCCAACTTCTCAGGAGATGCCTTAAAAACCTCAGAAAAAACTTCTCTGATTTTGTGCAAAATTATCTGCCGGTTAGCAAAAGCCATATTCACCGCGCACCGCATAGCCTTGTAATAACTTTGACCGTCTTTAGACCTAAAAGGCGCAGAGGCCAATTCTCTATCTCGAATTTTTAGTCCATACTTAGGCTCCATCACCTTTAAGAAACTTTGCAAATAATCTGTGCCAATCTGGTGGCCAAACCCCCTGCTACCGCAATGAAACATAACCGCCACTTGATTAGGAACGGTAAAACCAAACTTTTCAGCCAGATTTTTGTCAATTATGTTTTCTGGTTTAATAACCTGGATTTCAAGATAGTGGTTTCCTGAACCTAAAGTTCCTACCTGCTTGCATCCCCTTTCGATAGCTTTCTTACTTACAAAGGCCGAATCAGCGTCAGCAAAACAGCCTCTTTCTTCGGTTTTTAATAAATCATCTTCGCAGCCAAACCCCTTCTCTACGCACCAGCGAGCTCCCTTTTCGGTTAAGCGCCGAAACTCCTTTTGGCTTATTTTAATAAACCCCGGCCTGCCTAAGCCGGCAGGAATTTTATTAAATAATTTATTAACCAGTAAATTAATTTTTGGTTTTACCTGACTGTAGGTTAAGTCAGTGAGCACAAGCCGCATTCCGCAATTTATGTCAAAGCCTATCCCCCCTGGCGAAATAACCCCTTCCTCCGGGTCCATAACAGCAACACCGCCAATAGGAAAGCCATAGCCGCTATGCCCATCCGGCATGCATATCGCCTTCTTTAAAATACCAGGTAACGTAGCCACGTTAGCTATTTGCCGCAATACTCCTTCTTCCATCGAATCTATCAATTTTTCAGTAGCATAAACCATAGCCGGAACTAACATTCCATCTTGGTACCCTTTTGGAACCTCCCAAGTAACATCCGATATTTTTTTTATATCTTTTTTGATACTCATAAAACACTATACTTTTACTTAATTGATCCCTGCTGCCTCTAACCTAATATTGTAATGGCTAAGAATAAATGTTATCTTTTAGCTAGAATGAACTGGGATAGCCAAGAACGAAGGCAGTTTGTACGGACAAACCTGCCCTTAGAGATTTATTTAGCCGAATCTGCCTCTAATCTGCCGGCGAAAACAGAAAACATAAGCGCCGGAGGTATCCGGGCTATTACCAACTACAAACTTACTCCAGGTACGGTTGTTAACCTTGATATTTACGGAATTAACCAAAAGCCTATCATCTGCAAAGGTAAAGTTTTATGGGTCTTTACCCGTCAGAGAAGCTCTTCCAAAGAAAATTATTACGATACCGGAATAGAATTTTACCAAATAAAGAAAAAGGATTTAGAAAGCATTAAAAAAATCATTGCTAAAACCTTAAAAAAATAGCTTTAAACAAGCCTCTCATTCTATTTTTTCATATTCAGCGTCAATAATCTTTTGACCCTGCTGATGACTATCCCTAAATCTGTTTTTTCTAGCGTTGTTCTTCTTCCGTAGTTTCTTAACCAAAAAATACCTAAACAAAAAGAAACTAAGCCTTACGAGTAAAATAAATAAAAAATAAAAAAAGAGTATTCGAAAAAAAATAAAAATAAAATTCATCATCTTTTAAATTGCCGATAAATATCTTTAAACTTTATCCCACAAACTGCCTGGGAATTATATCTTCTAAAAATTTCATCTTTAGCTTTTCTTAGGTCACGGTTAGAAACCCCATTTTGCAGGGAAAGATAAACTTCAACAAAAGCGGCTAAGTCATCGCTGGCTTTAACCAGAGAACCGTCCCGGATAAATTCACCGGAAAGTTTTAAGTCTGAAAATTCCTCTTCGGTATATCTTTTAAGTTCAGAGTGCCAGTTGAGAGGCAAAATTTTATAAATTCTTCGCTCCATCTCTTCCTTTTCGTAGCCTTTAATTATATCTTTTAAGCCAGCAACAGAACGTTTTACCGGATTAATTATATCCCGAGTCAAAACTTCGGGTAAATCATGGAATAAGCCGGTAAAATAATTGTTTATCAATCTTTTACGGCTCAATCCCGCGTTCAAAGAAGATAAATAAGCAAGCATCGCTACAATCAACATGTGGCCCAAAACAGAGGTTTTCGGCACCCTGTGGATATGGCTCCAGCGGATTTGAAAGCGTAACTGTCCACAGATATGAACAAAATCAATTAAATCCTGCGAAGCAAGCAGGGCCTGCAATCCAGCTAAATCATGATATCTTTTTTCCTTATTTTGAATATCTGCTTCAATTTCAGTAATTAAATGACCTTCTGGATTAGTCCGCCTGATGATATTAAACTCCCATTTAGTAGCATAAAAATGAGCCGCGCTAATAATTCTCCGGTTAAGATTTCTTTCGCTACTTAAAAGATAATTGCGGAAACGCCGGCAAAAGCTCTTGCCCAATGGAGAAATTACCGGTTCAAGGCGGCTGTAAGCCCACTGATTAAGGCGTATATATTTTTGCCGGTCTTCCTTGATTTTGTGAAAAAGGGGCGGCTTTAAATCCGTAAGTTCAGTTCTCTGAAGATACTCAAAAATACCCGCTTCGATAATCTCAATCCAGTCAACTTCCCCTCCCTTAGTTTCTTCGATTTTTGCTAACACATAAGCGATAATCATTTTATGAGCCTGCTTATCAAGTTCGGTTAACTCAACCGGCCTAATTTGGTCATTCCAGCGTCGCATGCTAGCAGCTTCATAAAGTTTTAAAATTAAAGCTTTATTTAACATATTCTGGATTCTGGATGCTGAATTCTGGATTCTGGATGATACTAGTATCTAGCATCCAGGATCTAGGATCCAGACAGCTGGCCCAACACCACCGCTTTCGCGCCTTTTGCCAACATCTCCACCTCAGCGGCTTTCGCGTTTTCAGGGTCTACTCCTTTTATCGCGTCAGTTAAGAGATTGACCTTAAAACCAAGCTTAAGCGCGTCAATCACTGTGTGCTTTACGCAAAAATCAGTCGCAAGCCCGCCAACATAAAGCTGGCCAACGCCAAGCTTCCGCAACAAGTCCAAAAAAACTCTGCCGTCTTCACTCTCTCCGTCAAAAACAGAATAACCTTCGGCTTGAGAGGATAAGCCCTTTGAAATAATAATAACGTTCTGAGGCAATTCCAAATCAGGATGAAATTCAGCTCCCGGCGTACCCGCCAGGCAATGCTTTGGCCAACCACCGCCTGATTCCCGAAAATGAATAGTTTTTTGCGGATGCCAGTCACGCGAAGCAATGACCGGCAAACCATTTTGAGAGAAAATATTGATATAAGAATTTAAAACAGAAACCACCTCATCACCTCCGGGGACGGCTAATGCTCCCCCCGGACAAAAATCATTTTGCACATCCACAATTAATAACGCTTTAGCCATGAACCCCCCTCCTTTAATTAACCGGTTATCATCAGCGAATGTACGAATCTTTTACGAATATACGAATAACAAATTAATTCGCATATTCGTAGGGATTCGTAAATTCGTTGATTGCTCATCTATCATCATCACAGCTTACCTATTGCCTTATCCGGCTTATATGTTATCATAAAACAATGTTTTCCCAAATAAAAAAGAAAATTGAG
>PXAH01000004.1 GCA_003565945.1 Candidatus Omnitrophota bacterium | reverse complement strand
GGTTTTATCTTTTTCAATAATTTTGTAAAATACCTTAACGGTGTCTCCCTGGCGAAAATCCGGATATTCCTTTTTGTAATCCTCGACTAGTTTTTTTTCAATGTCTGTAAGTTTACTCATCTCTACCTCCAGTTATTTTAATAAATCAGGACGCATTCTCTCGGTAACACGCCTTGCTTCTTGCTGCCGCCACTCCTTTATCTTTTGATGGTCTCCCGAAAGAAGAACTTCCGGAACCTTGAACCCTCTAAAATCTTCAGGCCTTGTGTAATGGGGATAATCCAACATTCTCTTCTGAAAACTTTCCTGCATAACTGATTCTCTGTCCGAAACAACTCCCGGAATAAGCCTGATTAAACAATCACAAAAAACCATAGCCGGAAGCTCTCCCCCGCCTAAAACGTAATCGCCGATAGAAATCTCTTCATCAACTAGATAATCAGAAACTATCTGGTCTATCCCTTCATAGCGGGGTGCTATCAACACTAATCTCTGACAATCCAGAAAATCTTTTATTTTTTTCTGAGTTAGGGTACGCCCTTTAGGCGTAAAGAGTATTCTTTGTGTATGGCTTGGCCCCTTTCTGCCTGGTTCTATTGGTGCTTCTAAAATAGCCTCCATCGCTTTATAGATAGGTTCTATTTGAAAAACCATACCCCCACCGCCATAAGAAGGAGCATCAATTCTCTTGTTAGGGTCATCAGAATAATCTCTTAAGTTATGAATATTTATTTTTACTAATCCCTTTTCCTGAGCCCGCTTTAAAATAGACTCCTCTAAGACCGGCTTAAACATCTTTGGAAATATAGTAATAATGTCAATAATCATATCGTTAAACGTTGAAAGGTTGTGTAGCTAGAAACGGTAATCGTCCATCGTCAGTCGTCTTTAATTTATTATATTTTTTAACGCAACCGATAGACATTCAACGATTCGAGCTACGCAACCGATTAACGACAGACGAAATCTCCATTTTTTAACGAAGTCTTGTTTTATATTTACTCAAAAACTCTTTTTTGAATTTAGGAAAATTTCCAGCCTCAATAGCTTCTCTGATTTTTTTTAAGAAATTATTATACCAGTAAACATTATGATAAGCTAAAAGTTGAATGCCGGTCATCTCTTTAGCGTTAATCAAGTGCCTAATGTAAGCCCTTGAAAATTCCCGGCAGCTATAGCAATCGCATTCTGAGTCTATCGGAGCCGAATCAGATATATAAGGTGAATTTCGTACTACTAATTCTCCCTTGCCGGTAAAAGCTGTTCCGGTCCGCGCGTAGCGGGTTGGTATAACACAATCAAAAAGGTCAATACCTAAACTAACTGCCTCAATTATCTCATCGGGCTTGCCATAACCCATAAAATAACGCAGATAATCCCAGCCTGCTAAATCAGTAAAATAAGAAAGAGTATTATACCTTACCTGCCTATTTTCGCCAACACTTAATCCTCCCACACATAAACCGTCTACCCCCAGCTTTAGGATTGATTCAAGGCACCTTTCTCTTAAATCGTTATAGGTAGATCCCTGAATTATCCCAAAAAAAAGATTATTCGGATTAGCATTTTTTTTGAAATACTCTTTACTTTTTTTAGCCCAAAGAAGCGTTCTGGTTACCGCTTCAGATGCTTTTTTGTAATCAGCCGGATTAGAAATACATTCATCGAGAGGAACAAGAATATCGGAGCCAAGAGCCAATTGAATATCTATAGACTTCTCCGGAGTCAAGTAAATAGAGTCTCCGTCTAGGTGAGATTGGAATTCCACCCCTTTATCCTCAACGCGGCGCAATCTGGCTAAGCTAAATATCTGGTAACCTCCGCTATCGGTTAAAATTGGCTTATCAACTGCCATAAATTTATGCAAGCCGCCTATTTTTTTAATTACCTCGATTCCAGGACGAAGGTAGAGATGATAAGCGTTAGCCAAATACCCCTGCACCCCGATTTCAGAAAGCTGGCAATTATTTAAAGACTTAACAGACCCTTGTGTAGCGACAGGAAAAAAAGCCGGAGTAAAAACATCCCCTCGTTGAGTCGAAAACAGGCCTGTCCTTGCTTTTGTGTCTTCATCTTTTATTTTTTGCTTAAACATGGCTGGTTATCATCAACAAATATACGAATGTTTTTCATCAGCGAATGTACGAATCAATTACGAATATACGAATAAAGATAATCTAAATACGAAAAACTCGAGATTCGGATTTTTCCTCATATTATTCGTATATTCGTATGGATTGGTAAATTCGTTGATTATTTTACCAGTTTATTTTGTTAAATTTAGATGCTGGTAAGACTTTTCCGTAACTAACCTGCCGCGGGGGCTTCTGGCAATAAAACCTTTATTAAGCAAATAGGGCTCAACCACATCCTCTAAAGTCTGCTTATCTTCTCCTAATGAAGCGGCAATAGCTTCAATTCCGGCTGGCCCTCCTTGATAAACATTAATTAAGGCCGCCAAGTATTTACGGTCAAGCTCATCAAAACCTTGCTGGTCTATTCCGATTTTTTCCAAGGCCTTACTGGTAATTGCTAAATCAATTTTTCCTTCCCCGACAACCTGGGCGTAGTCTCTAATTCGTTTTATCAAACGGTTCGCGAGACGGGGAGCACCCCGGCTACGGCGAGCAATCTCAAAGCAACTCTCACTGTCTATGGGAATTTCTAACAATTCTGAGCTACGGGAAATAATTTCAACTAAATCTCCAACAGGATAAAAATTAAAATCAAAGAAAAGGCCAAACCTTCCCCGGAGAGGCGCACTTAAAGAGCCTTTTTTGGTAGTAGCTCCGATTAAAGTAAACGGTTTTAAGTTAAATTTAACGCTCTTGGCGTAAGGGCCTTTATCAATTATAAAATCTATTTGGAAATTTTCCATTGCCGGATAAAGAAATTCTTCAACCACCCTGGAAATTCTATGGATTTCATCAATAAATAAAACATCACCCCTCTCAAGATTAGTTAAAATTCCTACTAAATCACCCGCCCGCTCAATAGCCGGGCCGCTGGTAGAGGTAATTTTTCCCTTCATTTCTTTAGCCACACAATAAGCAAGAGATGTTTTTCCCAGGCCGGGCGGACCGGAGAGTAAAAGGTGCTCAAGCGGCTCTTCCCTTTTTTGGGCGGCTTTAACCGCTATCCCTAAAGCCGAGACTGTATTTTTCTGGCCGATAAACTCCGAAAGATTTTTCGGACGTAGAGAAAGATTTACAATTTGCTCTTCATCATTTTCTTTTAAATAATCGACAAATCTTTCCTCAGCCATTGTTAGTTGGTGATTCGTTTATTAGCTCATAGCTCTTTGCCTTTAGCTCTTGACTCTTGGTTAATTTTTGCTAAGAGCCATGAGCCAGGAACCATAAGCCAATTATCCGCTTATTAATTGGGGCTTGGCTATAGAAATTGTTCCAAAAAGGTCTTTCTGGACAGCTACAATCTCTTTTAATTTAATTAGCTCTAAGATCGCTAAAAAAGTAACAACTATTTCTATTTTATTTTTACTTTCAGAAAAAAGCTTATTTAAAGAAACTTTTCCTTGCTCCAAAACAAGATGTAATATGTCATGAATCTTATCTTCAACCGTAAATTCATCTTTCATCACCTCAAAGAAAACATCTTTGGGAACTTCTTTGAGAGCTGACTTAAAAGCACTGATTAAATCAAAAATTGAAGCCTCTATGTAGGTTTCATTGTATTGGCCGGGAGACGGCGCCGGGCGAGAAAAATATTTATTTCTTTGATTTTCCTTATCCCGTAAAAACTCAGCAGCCTCTTTAAACTTTTCATACTCAAGTAATTTTTGTACTAAGTTTTCGCCGGCATCTTCCTCCTCCTCTAATTCCTCTTCTCCCTTGGGAAGAATGCTTTTTGATTTTATACTGATAAGAGTCGCGGCTATAACTAAATATTCAGAAGCAACAGTTATATCCAGCAATTTCATTAACTCCAAAAATTGTAAATATTGATCAACTACCTGGGTAATGGAAATATCTGAAATATTAAGATGGTTTTTCTTGATAAGATAAAGCAATAAATCCAGGGGGCCCTCAAAAATATCCAGCTTTAGTTTCATTTTAAAAATAGCCAAGAGCTAAGAACCAAACAGGCCCATTGTTTCCTTGGCCTCTCGCAAAGTTGCCGAAGCAACTGTCCTAGCCTTAGCTTCTCCCTCTTTTAGTATAGCATCAATTTTACTTTTGTTTTTCAGTATTTCTTTTTTCCGAGTTCTTTTCGGCTCTATAAAAGCTCTCATTTCCTTTAATAATATTTTTTTGCACTCAACACAGCCTTTTTCAGCTTTCCTGCACCAATTAGACACATCATTTTTCAATTCCGGCTTAACTATATCATAGTAAGAAAAAACATTACAGCGCTCGGGGTGGCCGGGATCACTCTTTCTTTTTCGGGCCGGATCCGTAAACATAGCTAAAATCTTCTTCTGAAGGCTTTGGTCTTCTTCGTCCAAAGAAATATAATTACCATAACTTTTACTCATCTTTCTTCCGTCTAAACCCTTCAGGCGTGAAACTTCGGTTAAAAGAGGCTGTGGTTCAACAAAAACCTCCCTGCCATAAAGACTGGCAAAGCGGCGCACTAACTCACGAGCTAATTCTAGATGAGGAATCTGATCATCGCCAACCGGCACATAATTAGCTTTATACAAAGCTATATCTGCTACCTGCAAGGCCGGATAACCTAAAAAAGCATAAGTATTTACATCCTTTCCCTTCAATTGCTTTACCTGCTCTTTAAAGGTAGGGCAGCGGGAAAGCCAACCTAAGGGAGTAATAGCTGATAAAATCATAAATAATTCAATATGTTCCGGCACCTTTGACTGCCTAAAAATAACTGCTTTTTCCGGTTTTATGCCACAGGCCAACCAATCAGCTAAATTGTCAATAGCAGCCTCTTTCATCAATCCAGGATTTTTATATTCACTCATCAAGGCATGCCAGTCAGCTACCATAAAAAAACATCTATATTCATCTTGTAACTTTACCCAATTAGATAAAGCTCCCACCCAGTGGCCAAAATGAAGTTTACCGGTAGGCCTCATTCCGCTTAATACTACTTTTTTAGTCATAATTATAAATTAGATACACACAGCCCTAAACCAAAGTTTGCTATTCTTTAAGAAAGCCGGCAAACACAGTTCATAGCAGATTACGTCTATCGTTAATCAGTTGCGTAGCTCGAATCGTTAAAGGTTGAAAGGTTGCGTAGCGTGAAACGTTGAACGTCTTTCGATTGCGTTTTTAATTTATACGTTCAACTTCAACGATTGCCTATTTAAGTTATCCGCCTTCGCTAAAGCCTCGGCGAGACTTCTCCGAAGCTCGAAGAGCGAAGGAGAGCGCAACCATTCAACGATAACCGTTTCCAGCTACGCGACCCTTCAACATTCAACGATATCTGTGTGAATCTGAAATTATCTGTGTGCATCTATCTTTATTTACAGTTTGCGCGTAATTATTTCCTGGCCAAAAACATCTATATAATCGCCTTCTTTTATTTGATCAAAGCCAATACCTATGCCGCACTCATAGCCTTCGGCAACTTCGCGGGCATCATTCTTAAACCTTTTAAGAGTATCTATGCTGCCTTCAAAAATAACATCGTTTTCACGGCTAAGTTTACAAGGAGCCCCTCTTTTGATTGTCCCTTTTTCAACCTGGCAACCAGCAATAACCCCCGATTTAGAAATATTAAAAACAGCCTTGACCCTGGCTCTGCCTAGAAAAGTCTTTTTTACTTCCGGAGAAAGTAATC
>PXAH01000116.1 GCA_003565945.1 Candidatus Omnitrophota bacterium | reverse complement strand
TCAGGGAAGGGGTAATCTTTTCAACGCCCTTCTTCATATACCTGAGCGGCGAAAGATTTATACTGATTATGGTATTGACCCGGAAACATTTTTCCCAGGTATCGAAGTAGAGGCTAAAGGTGCTACCTTAAAATATGAAAAACAAGGCCAGGTAAGTGTAATTACTATTATTCAATTTTTGGATTCACCCGAATATCTTCGCCGGATGCGCATAAATCCTGAATTTTTTGAGCAATACGGCAATATTTTTATTCAAGCGGCTTTGTTAAATAAAAGGGAAGATGAAGATTTTTACCGAAAAGGCAGGTCATACATGTCGGAAGACGGTGATTTCTTGCGTGGGTTTTTAGGGTATTAGCTTAGCTAATAAACAGAAATTATATACAAGGAAAAATGAGAAAAGAGTTAAAATATTTATTAATCGTTTGTTTTTTTCTTTTTGCTTTCGTGTTTAATCTTGAGGCAGAAAGTATTCCTGTTCCCAGGCAAACAGAATTAAGCAGGCAGGAAGGCCCAGTTGAAAGAATTAATTATACCGAGGTAACTAAAAATTACCGCTCACAACTTTCAGCCGAAGAGATTATTTCTTTTTACCGGCGCCATCTTTCCTCTTTAGGCTTTCAAGAGTTAAGAGACCCGCTTATTCCGGCCGGCTTTTTTGCTTTTGAAAAAACACTAATGCATTTACATCCTTTAAGAAGCGTGATGATTAGAATTCAGCCCGGCCAAGAAGGCTATAAAACTTTTTATTCACTTACCGAGCATGAACGGACTCTACAGCCCATCTTGCCTTTTCCTAGTTTTGCCCAGCCTCAGGAGTTAGATTTCGCGCCTGTGTTTGGCCAAAGCCGGCAGTTTGTCTATAATACTTATTGGCACCCGATGATTGGGGTGGGTTATCTTTCTGAACAGGACCCGTCGGTAATAAGCGAATTTTATTTAAAAAATATGCCTTCTTTCGGTTGGGAGCTTGCGGGGCAGGAATCCCATCAGGGAAGGTATTCAATCTATGAATGGCTTCTTGTTGTTGACCCCTTTACCAAGGTAATTCCTAACATGGAAGTTGCCTCTTATGATGAGGTTGTGCCGCCGCTTCAGGTGAGAGGGCGTACTCTTAATTTTAGAAGAGGAGGGGAAAGTTGTACAATCACAGTTTATAATTTTCCTGATATTGTTGAGCGGGCAAGAGGTACTTTTTGGGATGCTGGCCCGATTCAAAAATACGGTAATACCCTTATTTGTGTTTATTATTTTAGTAACTAACTTAAAATTCGAAAAAATGAAAACACTTAGAAAAGCTCAGATGATCATAGCATACGCTGTTTTAATTGCTTTTGTAATAGCGGCCTTAACCATAATGTTTGGTTATATTCAGCGGCGGGTACAAGGAGTTTATCAGCAGGCCGGGGATAGTATCGGCGGAGGCGAACAGCTTGATTAAAGTCCATTTAAGCAAAAAGGATAAGTTGATGGTTATGGCAAAAAAAAGTTTAATTTTATTAGGAGTTTTTTTAATTTCTTTTTTTCTCTTATTGTCTCTTTGGGCTAATGAAGGGCTAGGTTCTCTCATAAAAAGGCTTGAATTTTTGCCGCCTGAAACAGAATTAGCCGAAGAAGATAGAGGCAGCGAACAAGGCTATGAAGTTTTAATTCGCAGATACCGTTCTGGAAGCAGCCAGGAAAGAATAGTTAATTTTTATCGAACTTTATTTTTAGGAGAAGGGCTAAGAGAGGTAAGGCCGTATTTAGAGGAGGGCCAGCCCAAGCCCCCGGAGCTTGTTTATTTTTTTGAAAAACCCGGGATTATGATAATTCTTAATTTTTTAGGCTATCTTGAAGAAGGCAGGACCGCTTATTATTTGAGCCTATATGCTGTTGATCCCCGGGTTTTAGATGAATCTACTTTTAGAGGTTTTTAGATAAGAGTTGCTCCCTCTTATTTCGGACAGAAGCCGCAGAGTAGCTAATTTACTTTGCGGCAAAAAAGCCCCGCTCTTTATTGAGCGGGGCTTTTTTCTCGACTAAACAAAGCGTAGATGGTATAATTATAGGAAGATATGATTAATTTAGCCTATATTCTCATTATCATCGCTTCCAGCCTTTTTTGCTGGTACGGAGTTACCCTTTTTTTACAGAAATGGGATGAATCCCAAAAAAGAAAAGCGGAGGAAACTGCTTCCCAGTTTGAAGAGATGTTTGTCTTTCTTCAAAGAAGGACATTGATGTGGCTTTACATAATCATTCCTTTAATACTGGGAATCATTTTTTTGGTAACTACTCAAAGGTGGTGGTATGGCTTAACGGCGGTTATTGTCGGTTTTTTCCTGCCTCTTTGGCTGGTTAAAATTATGGATAAAACCCGCCGAAGAAGATTTGTTTACCAGTTAGTCGATGCTTTGATGATTTTAAACAGCTGCCTTAAGGGCGGCTTAACTTTGGTTCAATCTTTTGAGATTTTAGCCGATGAAATAGCAAAACCGATGAGCCAGGAGATAGCTCTCCTTAACCGGGAAATTAAAGTGGGCGTAACTCTTGAGGAGGCTTTAGGCAGGCTAAATAAACGCATGCCTTCCGAAGAGATGCTTTTGGTAACATCAGCGATTTTAGTCGCCCGGGAAACAGGTGGTGATTTAACCAGAGTATTTCTGCGCCTTATAGACACAATTAGAGACCGTCTAAAGCTAAAGGAGCTGGTAACAACCCTGACTTTGCAGGCCCGCCTTCAGGCATTGATTATTTCTTTATTGGGGCCGGCCTTTTTCTTTCTTGTGCGGCGTTTCCGGCCGGACCACTTTGACGTTATGTGGCAGGATGAAGTAGGCAGAATAATACTTTTAATCGCTATATTTTTACAGGTTTTAGGAGTAGTTTTAGTTATAGTTTTTGGTAAAGTTGAGGTTTAGATGG
Organism: Candidatus Omnitrophota bacterium; assembly: GCA_003565945.1. Taxonomy (GTDB): domain Bacteria; phylum Omnitrophota; class Gorgyraeia; order Duberdicusellales; family 4484-171; genus PXAH01. The sequence continues at coordinate 2,976 of PXAH01000116.1, read as the reverse complement.
TACCGGTAATATACATATTATTGCTATTAGGTTTTGTTTTATTTTTTCTCGGCCTTTTCCCTAAGCCGCCGGACACTGTGTCTGTTTTTGGTGATGAGGTAAAAGAAGCAAAAGGTTCAGTTTTTTCACCCATCCTTAAACCTTTCGCGCCGCTTAATAAAGTTGTAGTTAAGCTTTTTAAAGTAAGAGGCCTTTTATTGCATCGTTTCTATTTATCCGGCTGGAGGGTTACTCCGGAAGAATTTATTGCCGGCAAACAGCTTTTAGCGGTTTTTATACCTTTGGTGATTTATTTTGTTGATATCAGCAGAAACCCCTGGATATTGTTTGGAGCCGGCGCTCTTGGCTTTTTTTTCCCTGACTTAGTTCTTCGTTCCCGGGTAAAAAGAAGAAAGTTTTTGATTGCCCGAATTTTGCCTGAAACTATTGATTTGCTTTCTTTATGCGTGGGGGCAGGACTTGACTTTATGGCTGCAGTAAGATGGGTTGTTAACAAGGTAGAGGTTAACCCCATGATTGAGGAGTTAATTTTAGTTTTAAAAGAAATAAATGTGGGTAAACCCCGCATAGAGGCTTTACGAGCTATGTCCAGGAGGGTGGATATTCCGGATGTAACCTCTTTTGTGCGGGTTTTGATTCAGGCTGACCGGATGGGTACACCGGTTGAGGAAACTTTTAAGATTTTATCTGAAGACATAAGGATGCGGCGTTTTCATAGAGGCGAACGCCAGGCCTTGAAGGCTCCGCTTAAAATGCTTATTCCTCTTATATTCTGCATACTTCCTGTCATTTTGATAATCGTAGCCGGCCCGATTCTTCTAAGATTTATCCGGCACGGTATTTTTGGCCCCGGCGGCTTCTAGCTGAGGGCCGGGAGTCTTTCTTTATGTGTCCGGCCCCTTATCCTGAGGCGAAGCCGAAGGATCTCAATGAAACTCGCCCTTGACAATCGATCTTACCACGTAGAACGCCTATTTTAGCCTAATCTCTCACCTTTTCTACGCCAAAACATTGCATCACCCATATTCCCCCTTTATACGCACCGCTTTCCGGCCCTCCATTCATGTAGGACGTCATTACAGGACGCCTACTCAGCTTCATACTCAAGCTAGGCTGTCCATTATAGGACGTCTATTATAGGACGTCTACTCGGCTTCTCAGCTTGGCCACAAAAAAAGTGAAAAAAAATGAAAGAAAAGCTTTGTTCAAATCGTCTATGTTATAAAGGGGCAATGCAGGCTGTCCATTGTAGGACGTCATTGCAGGACGCCTACTCAGCTTTCCCCCAAACTTTGAAAATCCACTTCACAACTATCTGCTAAACAAAGACTTACAAACCATTTTTTTTCCGATCCCGGATCGGAAATATCGTACTTTGCATCCGTTGTTGAAACGTTTGGGAATAAGTGTATAGGCAGAAAGGCTTATCAGCGTTATATCTTGATGCCAAGGATGTATGAGGATTAGGAGTAGACGTCCTATTTTAGGACGTCTACTGATATGGTTGCTATGTCTCCGGGGGTAAGGTTGAACTTCTTAACTAGGCCGGCATTTATCTCTAAAACATATTTAGCTTTTTTCTCGGGGTATGTTATTTTACAGTCATTTAGGGCGCAGGGCTGGGCGTTTTGGTAGATATAAACTATTTCTTTTTCTTCATTTAGCCAGACAATATCCAATGGGATATAGGTGTTTTTCATCCAAACACCGTAATAATCTTCCTTTTCAAAGATAAAAAGCATAGCTGAGTCTTGATTAAGCTGCTTTCGAAACATAAGTCCGCGGGTACGTGATTCGGGTGTAGAGGCAATTTCTGAAAAAAAGCAATATTTATCGAAACAAACATTTTTTGTATTTTCTTGTGATAGGTGCTTATTGCTTGTTTTTGTGGTCCGTTCCTGCCAGCTTCGGTAAGCAAAGCCCAAAAATATTAAGATTATGATTAAGAAAAAATTTCTGGAATATTTCATTGAAAAGTAAAAACATCACACCTAACAGGTGTGATGTTTTATCCTTCTTAAGGAAGAAGCGGCAGAATTGGGAGTGGTGCCGGGATAGGTATGGGAGCTACCGGCAAAGTTTCAGGTGTAAATACTTCCCTTTCTCTGCCTTCTTGATGTTGCATCCGGATAATATAGGGTTGGCTGCCAAAAAGATTTCTTTCGGTATTTTCGACTGACGGCCGGGGTTCAATGATACTTTGTAGAGTTAAGACTTTATCGGGTAAGTCGGCCCAGTTTTGATATATGGGGAGAAAGGGGTTGGCAGCTAGTTTAGCTAATGATTCCTCTTCCTCCTTTTCTTGCTCACTGAACTCATAGCGCATTTTCCATAAATGCATCGTTTCCAAAGAGCTTATCTTGTATCCTTCTTCCTCTAGATAGGCAATTATTTCCTTTCTCGAAGAGGGGCTTTGGTTTATAAATTGCTGTAAATCAATGGAAATACGCGATGATTCTTGACTAGGCTGAGATATTGTTTTCAGTCTATCCGGCATCTGTCGTGTTTGAGGGCTAGGTTGCCGCAAAGATACCATTTCTTGTTTAGGTATTTCAGGCGTTTTTATTTCAATAAATAAAGGATTTGGTGGTGCAAATTGATTGGGGGTAATTTTTACAAATTGAGTAGTATCTAGTCGCTTTAAATTAAGGGGTATATATTCAGGGTGACGTTTTCCAAAGTCGGAGGTAATTTGAGTAGTAGGAAGATTTACAATTTCTATTGAAACAAAGTTTTGTTTGATCGGCTGGTTGATTTCTATATTTATAAAGTCAGGAGCAGAAAAATTTTGGCGGCTAAGGTTATTTGGCACATTGACAAAAGAGGTTTTGAGGAACTCAGCCCTGGCTAAGTCCCGACGCATATCAGGCATAGGAATAAACTGATTTCTGCCTATCTGCGAACTCATATTAGGCAGGCTGGCAAATTGCTGATTGAGATTAGGCATATCGATGAAAGAGGTTTTGAGGAATTCGG
>PXAH01000049.1 GCA_003565945.1 Candidatus Omnitrophota bacterium | reverse complement strand
GAAGGGAGAAGATAGAAGGTAGATAGAATATAAGAATGGTGGAGAAAAAGAAAAAATTTTCAGAAGGGATTTTGTTTACTGACTTCTACCAGTTAACAATGGCCCAGCTTTATTTTAAAAACGGCCTTCATCAAAAAGAAGTCCAGTTTGATTACTTTTTTAGAAATTACCCTGAATATAATTCCCACCAAGCGGGTTATTGCGTAGCTTGCGGCCTAAAGCCTTTAGTCGACTGGATGCAATCAGCTTGCTTTAAGGCTGAAGATGTTGAGGCTTTAGCCGCTCAGAAAGGTTCGGATAAAAAGCCTGTCTTTGAGGCAGATTTTCTTGACTGGCTTTCTTCGGCCGGTGATTTTAGCAGTATCAGCTTAGAGGCGATACCGGAAGGCAGGGTTGTCCATCCTGAAGTTCCCTTAGCTGTCGTCAGGGGCCCCTTGGCTATGGCTCAAATTTTAGAAAGCTCGCTTCTTAATCATCTTAATTATCAAACACTTATTGCTACCAAGTCTTGCCGGATAAAAGAAGCCGGCAGAGGAAACTTACTTCTAGAGTTTGGCTTAAGGCGCGGCCAAGGCCGGGGAGTTGATTTAGGAGTAAGAGCTTCTCTTATTGGCGGGGCTGATTTTTCATCTAATACAGGTATTTCCTATGAGCTTGGTTTTTCGCCAAAAGGAACTCACGCCCACAGTATGGTTCAGGCTTTTATTGCTTTAGGATACAGTGAGTTAGATGCTTTTTCTGCTTACGCTGATCTTTATCCTGACAACTGCATTTTTTTGGTAGATACAATAAATACTTTATCCAGTGGAATTCCCAACGCGATAAAGGTATTTGAAAAATTAGCCTGTAAAGGGCATAAACCCTTAGGCATTCGCCTTGATTCAGGAGATTTAGCTTATTTAAGTATTCAAGCGGCAAAAATGCTGAATCAGGCTGGCTTCGAAGAGGTAAAAATTGTTTTATCCAACAAGCTGGATGAGTTAGTTATTTGGCAAATATTGACTCAAATCCAACAAGAAGCGGCTAAGTATGAGGTTGACCCCGGCCGGTTAATCAAAAGGTTAGTTTATGGAGTGGGAACAAACTTAATAACTTCTCAAGGTTGTCCGGCCTTAGACGGAGTTTATAAGTTGGTTGCGGTAGGCGGCCAAGAAGGCTTAAGGCCCGCCTTTAAACTTTCTGAGGTGCCGGCAAAAACTTCCAATCCGGGCAGAAAGGGTATTTGGCGCCTTTATGACCGGCGTCAAAAAGCCGTAGCCGATGTTTTAAGCCAAGAAGGAGAAGATTTGTTTAAGGAAGGCGAACAGGTTCTTCACCACCCTAGCCAAGAAAAGAATAGGGTAATTAAAAAGGAAAATGTTTCCAGGGTCGAGGGCTTACATCGGGAGATTGTCAAAGAAGGGAAGCTGGTTTATGATTTTCCTTCGATTGAAGAAACAAGAGATTTACGGAAAAAAGATTTAAGTTTTCTTGATTCGGGGGTCAAAAGGCTGATTAATCCGCACAGGTATCATGTGTCGTTATCGGATAAACTTTGGAAGTTAAAAAGAAACTTTATCGGAATTCCGATCCCGCATCGGAAAAGTATTGGAGGAGATAATGGATAATAAAGAAGAAAGAAGGATGTCATTTTTTGGTTATCTGCGCCGGTATTTTTTTGCCGGGGTGGCTACTTTTCTGCCGGTTATAGTGACTGTTTATATTATTAAAATTGTTTTTGACTTTACCGACCAGTTTGCCGGAAAATATATTAACGCTTACCTTCTTCAACAATATAATTTTTCTATTCCCGGTTTGGGGCTTATTGCTACTGTTTTGTTTTTCATTCTTGTCGGGTTGATTTCAAGCCACTTTATCGGCAGAAAAATTATTCCTTTTTTTGAAATGCTGTTAATTAAAATTCCCGTTGTTGCCAGCATCTACCCTTCTCTTAAAAGGTTATCTTATTTTTTATTTGGTTCAGAAAAGAAAAATAAGTTCAAAAAGGTGGTTTTAGTTCCTTTTCCCGGCCCCAAATCATATTCTTTGGGCTTTATAACCAACGAAGAGGTAGGTGCTCTAAAAGAAAAAGCGGGTAGAGAATTAATAGCGGTATTTGTTCCCTTTGCGCCTACTCCTTTTTCCGGTTTTATTCTTTTTATTTCCAAAGAAGAGATAAAATTTTTAGACATATCGGTGGATTTAGCTATTCGGTGCATAGTATCCGGCGGGGTCGTTCCGCCGGCTAAACAGCAAGGAGAAGCGAATGGTTTTTGATAATAAAAAACAAGAAAAAATTGCTTCTAAAATTAGCTCTAAAGAATCGGTTCTTGATAAGTGGCAAGATTATAAATGGCAACTGGCAAACTCGGTCAAAACAATCGAATCTTTCCAGCGGCTTACCGGAATTGAATTTTCCCAAGAGGAAAAAGAAAAAATAGAAAAAACTTTATTAAAATTCCCTTTATCAATAACTCCCTACTATGTTTCGCTTATCGACCGTAAGGGCTATCGGGATGACCCGATATTTCACCAGTCTTTTCCTTCTCCTTCTGAGCTGGTAATAAGCAAATCTGACATGAGAGACCCCCTATCGGAAGAAAAAGACAGCCCGGTTTGCGGGATTACTCATCGCTATCCGGATAGAGTTTTATTTGAGGTGAGCAATACCTGCTCTATGTATTGCCGTCATTGTACCCGCAAGCGAAAAGTAGGCGAGGTTGATTTCATACCGGCAAAAAAAGAGTTAATTAAAGGTATTGATTATATCCGAAAAACCCCCAAGGTAAGAGATGTACTTTTATCGGGAGGGGATCCGCTGATGCTTTCAGACGGTTATCTTGATTGGATTTTAGGTAAAATAAAAAATATTCCTCACGTTGAAATAATCAGAATCGGTACGCGGATGCCGGTGGTTTTGCCTTACCGGATAACCCCTGATTTAGTAAAAATCTTAAAAAAGTATCAGCCTATTTGGCTCAATACGCATTTTAATCATCCGCGGGAAATAACCGTTTCAGCCCGAAGGGCATTAGCTAGGCTGGCTGACGCGGGCATACCCTTGGGGAATCAAAGTGTTTTATTGGCCGGAGTCAATGACTGCCCGCGGATTATGAAAAGTTTAGTCCATAAACTGGTGCAAAACAGAGTTCGTCCTTATTATATGTATCAATGCGATTTATCTGAAGGCTTGAGTCATTTTCGGACACCGGTTGGAAAAGGGATTGAGATTGTTGAAAATCTGATTGGCCATACCACAGGGTTTGCCGTACCTACCTATATAGTAGACGCACCCGGCGGCGGTGGTAAAATACCGGTTATGCCTAATTATATAATTTCTTGGTCAACAAACAAAGTCATTCTTCGTAACTACGAGGGAGCGATAACTACCTATAAGGAGCCCAGCTCCTATGAACCTATTTTTTGTGAAAGAAATTGTCAAGAATGTAAATTGCATCTTGACTTAGAAGGGGCCAGGGAATACAGCGCGACTGGAATCGCTAAGCTTCTTTGTGACTTTGATCAGTCGATTTCCTTTACTCCTGGCCAGTCTGAGCGGCTCAAGCGAAGAAAAAAAAACGGCAAAGCCAGGTAGAAACTCCACCCCGTTGAAGCGGAAGCCACTATGCAACAAAACTGTTTCAAACAGTTTTGTTGCATAGTGATTCGTACATTCGGTGATGATTATGAAAAAAGTTTTAGTTATTGGCAGTTGGGCTAAAGAGCAGATTACTTTAGAAAATATTAAAAAGGATTTTTCTTATGAAGTTTTTTCTTATCTGGATACGGAAAATCCGGCAATTATTGCCTTAGCTGACGGTTTCTGTTTGGGCAGCCTTTCTGACAGCGGAGCTATTTTAGCTTACGCTAAAGAAATAAAACCGGATTTAATTATGGTAACTACCGCTTCTCCGCTTGCCGCCGGAGTTGTTGACTTGCTGGAGGATAAAGGCTATAAAGTTTTTGGGCCAAAAAAGCTTTCAGCCCGGCTTGAGTCGGATAAAGCTTTCGCCCGCCGCCTGATGCGCAAGTACATACCCGATAGCTTGCCTGAGTTTGGAGTTTTCGATAATAAAAAAGAAGCGGTTAAATACGCGGCCAAAAAAGATTTTCAGGCCGCGGTAAAACCGCTCGGACTAACTGAAGGGTTGGGAGTAAAAGTTTTTGGGGATCAACTTAAAGATGGTAAAGAAGTGGAGCGGTATATCAACCAGATTTTAGCCGGCGGCGATAAAGAAAAAGTTATAGTGGAGGAAAGAATTGAAGGCGAGGAATTTACCCTGCAGTGCCTTGTAAACGGAAAAATTATTTTACCTACTCCTTGTGTCCAGGATTTTAAAAAACTGCTTGACCAGGATAAAGGCCCCAATACCGCCAGCATGGGCGCTTATTCGGCAGCCGCTAAAATCCTTCCTTTCATGAAGGAAAATGATTATAGCCGGGCTTTAGAGATTATTAAAGAAACAATTACGGCTTTTTCCCGGGAAACCGGTCAAACTCCTCGCGGCTTTCTTTACGGCCAGTTTATGATTACTGCATCCGGAATAAAGTTAATTGAATACAATTTTCGCCCCGGTGATCCGGAATGGCTAAATACTCTTTTTGTTTTTCAAGGCAATGTCGCCGCAAGCATTGAAGCTCTTCTTGCCGGAGAAAAGCCGGATTTGATTTTCAAGGAAAAAGCTACAGTTTCAAAATATATTACGCCTAAAAAATATCCGTATCAGTTAAATCAGCCCTTAGAGGTTGAATTTTCTTTAAATGAAATCAAAAAAGAAGGTGTAGGAGTTTATTACAGCTGCGGCCAGACAAAAGAAGGTAAATTAATGCCCGGCTCAGAAAGAGGTATTGCTTTTGTAGCTGAAGCGGCAAGTATTGAAAAGGCTTGTCAGAAAGTTGAGAAGGCTGTGGCGACGGTTAAAGGAGAATTTTTTCATCGTAAAGATATCGGGACCGAAAGCCAAATAAAGGGAAAAATCGAAAAAGTAGGATTGTTGCGCGGCTAAGCTGCTAAGGGGAAAAGATGAAGATAAGAGAAGTAAACAAAGAAGATTTTTTAAAAGTAGCTGAGTTTGCCAAAAATTGCCCGCCGCTTGAACCCTATCCGCTTCACTTCTATAAAATTATGTTTCGTTATCACAGGGGTGTTTCTCTGGTAGCCGAAGAAGAGGGGAGCGTTTTAGGCTTTGCTTTTGGCCTTGTGGCCCAAAGCCTTCCCCGGACTTGTTTTTTTTGGCAGGTGGGAGTTAGTCCCAAGGCGCAAGGAAAGGGCCTTGGCAAAAAGCTGGTTTCTTTTTTTGAAAAAAAGGTTAAGGAGGCTGGTTGTGTCAGGGTTGAGCTAACGGTAGACTTAGGGAATATTCCTTCTCAAAAGTTATTCGAAAGTATGAATTATAGAAATGCAAGCAGTCAAGAAAAAGCCACCGTGGAAGAAGAAGGAAAAATTGCCGCCAAAGATTACTATGGCCCCGCCCGGCATTTTATGGTTTATGAGAAAATTCTTTTATGAAAAGAGAAGTGTTTGAGCGGATAAGTGTTAGAGTGCCCAAAGAAAGGATTTGGGCCCGGCTTGGTTACGCGAGGGGAAAAACAAAGCTTTCAAGTAATGATTTTGCCCGTTGCGAAGCTTATCTTGATTCGGCTTTAACTAAAATTGAGTTAAAAGGCGCGGCTGTAATTTTAGCTATAGAAAAAAAAGAAAAAGAAAATATTTTTTTAAAGGAAGGTATTACCTTGAGAAGCTTATCTCTGGGTAATTTTTTGAAAAATTGCCGGGAAGTTCTTTTTCTAGGGGCTACCGCCGGCAGTGGTATAATAGATTTGATATCCGATAAAAACAGCCAGGGAAGTTTGGATGAGTCGGTAGTTGCTGATGCTGCCGCCAGTGAGATGGTGGATGCGGCTTTGGGCTGGATTATCGATTATCAAGCCAGGCAGCT
>PXAH01000115.1 GCA_003565945.1 Candidatus Omnitrophota bacterium | reverse complement strand
GTGCAGTTGGGAGCACGCAACACTGGCAGTGTTGAGGTCAGGGGTTCAAATCCCCTCGGCTCCATTGTCTTCATTACAATCCAAACCAAGAAGAGCTAAAAAAATCTGTTCTTAATCAAATGTCTATTTGGATGCGCTAAATCCTCTCACACAAACGCCAGAGGATGCTTCGCCTACGGCAAAGAAGCGCATACAAATCCCCTCGGCTCCATTGTCTTCATTACAATCCAAACCAAGAAGAGCTAAAAAAATCCTGTTTTTAACCAAATCTCACTTAGATACAGCGGGTTAAAATCAAAAAAAAATAATTTTTCAAAACTCGCCTCACAAGTAACTGATAAGTAAGTAGTTACAAACCATTTTTTTTCCGATCCCGGATCGGAAAAGGATCGGAAAAATCTAACACTCTCTTCTTTTTAAAGTTATAATTTCTGCTATAATAGCGCTTATGAAAGAGTTTCAATTAGATTCTTTTCAGGAAAAATCTATAGATTTGGCAAAAAATCAAAATTCGGTTATCGTCAGCGCCCCTACTGGCTCAGGGAAAACCTTAATTGCCGAAGAACTCATCCGGGATTGCATAAATAAAAATGAAGGCATTATCTATACCGCCCCGATAAAAGCCCTTAGCAATCAAAAGTTTCGTGATTTTTCTCATAAATACCCTCAAAAAGTTGGCATAGTCACCGGTGATGTAAGCATAAATAGAAATGCTCCCATTCTGATTATGACTACAGAGATATTCCGAAACGCAATAATGGTAAATCCGCATGAGTTTAAAAACATCAACTGGGTCATATTTGATGAAATCCACTACCTTGACGATATAGAAAGAGGGACTGTCTGGGAAGAAGCTATCATCTTGCTTCCGGATAACATGAAAATGCTAGCCTTAAGCGCTACTATTCCCAATACAAAAGAATTTTCTGGCTGGCTTAAAGAAATCCACAAGCACCCGGTAAAAGTTGTTACCAAAAGCGAAAGGCCGGTTCCTCTTCATCTATTTTTTCAATGCAATAATGATATTTTTACAACTTTTAAAAAATTAAAACAAACGCCATTTTTATCAGAAAAAATTAAAACCCGCTCTTACAATGAAGAATATACCTCTAGCCGTCCCAACCGCGTAAAAACCTTAAATAAGTATATCCGCCAGCACAAAGCTTACCCCTGCATTTATTTTTCTTTTTCCCGCCGGCGCTGTGAAGAACTCGCTTGTGAATTCAATAACTTAAACCTCTTAACCGAACCAGAAAAAAGCCAAAATAATCAGTTGCTGGACCAGCTTCTGGAAAAATACGATACAGCTTCTTCTCCCCAACTAAGCAGGCTAAAGCCCCTCCTGCTCAAAGGGATAGCTTACCACCACGCCGGCCTGCTTCCCGCCGTTAAAGAAATTGTCGAGCAGTTATTTACCTCCGGCCTGATAAAATTAATTTTTACAACAGAAACTTTCGCCTTAGGTATTAACATGCCCGCAAAAAGTGTTGCTTTTGATTCTTTAAGTAAATTTTACGGAAGATATCACCGTTATCTAAAAACTCGGGACTTCTATCAAATGGCCGGCCGGGCCGGAAGAAGAGGTATAGATAAAGAAGGTTTTGTCTATACTAGAATCAACCCTTCCCATATAGACAAAACCTCCCTAGAAAATATTATCTATGGCCGCTATGAACCGATTATCAGCCAGCTAAACTCCTGCTACGCAACTATTCTTTGCCTCTGGTCTTTTATGGCTGAAAACATCTATAAAATATACCCTAAATCTTTTCACTTCTATCAAAGCAAGCCTTGGTCTAGAAAAAAAATGCTTGAAAATATTAAAAATAAAGTTTCACTTCTACGCCAATTTAACTACATTAACGGGGATAAATTAACCCCCAAAGCTGAACTAGCCTCATCTATTTACAGCTTTGAATTAGTTATCGGAGAGCTATATCAAGAAAGTTACCTGGATGAGTTAGACCCCACAGAACTGTTTATTTTAGCTGTTGCCTTAGTTTTTGAGCCCCGCAAAAGGCAAAAGCTGCCAAAGCTGAATAAAACAAGCAAAAAATTACAACGGGAAACAAGCAAAACAGTCAGGCAAATTCAAGGAATCGAACGCAAGTACAGAATATACCCTCCCAGCAAGCGGCTCTTTTTTCATCTATCAAACCCGGCCCGCTTGTGGATAGAAGGCGCGCGCTTTCATAAAATAACCAAGGATTTAGATATAGATGAAGGAACTGTTGTGCGCTACTTCAGAATGGCACTTCAAGTATTAAGGCAGTTACGCAACTCTGAGCAAATAAGCCAGAGATTAAAGGAAAATCTCATTACCTGCATAGAAAAAACAAAACGCGACGTAATAGACGCCGAATCCCAGCTGCGACAGGAATTATAAAAAGTAATACGAGCCTGGCAGCAACCAATGCAATTAAATCTTGACAGTTCGAAAATTATTAGTATATTAGGGTTTAATCTCCAAACATATCAAGCATATTTAGAATTTCCCAATCTTTAACAATTAAGGAAAATACCTATTAAGGAGCAAAAATGAGTAGAAAGTGTTTTATTTGCAAAAAAAAGGCTATAACCGGCAATTCCATAGTCCGTAAAGGTAAAGCTAAGAAAAAGGGCGGGGTAGGTAAAAAAACGACTGGGATTAACAAAAGAAAATTTTACCCTAATCTTCAGCCGAAAAAAATTGACCACAACGGAAGCGTGAAGAAGGTGCTCATCTGTACAAAATGCCTCAAGAAAGGAATGGTTGAGGTTGCCCTAAGCAAGCCGGCAGTCCCTCAAAACTAAACGTGGATGGTTATGGTAGCCGTTCTTTTCTAAAGAATAAACTATATCCAACCTGTCTCCATACTTTATAATTTCAGCTAAATTATCATCATAGGTTACAGTTTCAAAAACCTTCTGTCCATCAGTGGCCCAAAAAGAATAGCCAGTTTTAGCTTTTTGAATATCTTTTTTCTTGGTTAAATTCTTCGACAGGAAAAGCGGTTTTGGATTTCCCTCCCCATAAGGCCAAAGCGCTTTTAAACTGTCAACCAGCACATTATCTATCTGGTTAAATTGAAGCTGCAAGTCTATTTCCAAGACAGGCAAAAATCCTTTAGGCCCAATATTTTCTTGTATAGCCAAATTAATACTTTCACGAAAAGCATCTAACTTTTCTTCCTCTAGCTCCATACCAACAGCTTTCTTATGCCCACCGTAGATAGTTAAAAAATCAGAACATTTATCCAGCATATCTATCAGATGCACCCCTTCTGTGGATCGACCTGAACCTTTAGCTACTCCCCCATCAAAAGAAACTACAAAGGAAGGCCGGCAGTATTTATCCTTCAAGCGGGAAGCAACGATTCCCAAAACACCCGGATGCCAACCGGAATCACCCACAACTAAAGCATGCTCTCCACAAAGCTTATTTTTTATTTGCTTTTCAGCCTCTTTTAAGATTTGTTTTTCTACATTTTTACGTAATTGATTATACTTATTAAGCTTCAAAGCCAGCTGGTAGGATTTTTCAAAATCATCGGTAAGAAAAAGGCTCAGAGAATCCTGAGCATGAGCTATGCGGCCAGAAGCATTTACTCTCGGCCCTAAAATATATCCGATATGAAAATTATCTATATTTTCTTGCTTTATTTTAGCCGCTTGACATAAAGCCCTTATCGCTGCCCGTTTGCTTCTCCTTAAAGTATTAATACCCTCTTTAAGTAAAATTCTATTTTCACCTACAAGCGGCGCAACATCGCTCACTATAGATAACGCAACTAAATCCAGGGCCTGATAGCTATCTTTTTCCTCTAAAACTTGGAGTAATTTAAAAGAGAGCCCAGCCGCGGTTAAATCCGAAAAAGGATATTTTGAATCATTTCGTTTAGGATTAACGACCGCGTCTGCCGCTGGTAATTCATTTTTGGGTAGATGATGATCTACAATCAATACATCTATGCCAAGAGAATTAGCGTATTCAACTTCACAGCAAGAGTTAATTCCACAATCAAAGGTAAGAATTAAACTTACTTTATTTTTTTTTGCTTTAGCTACCGCTTTTTTAGTTAATCCATAACCCTCTTTAACCCGATGAGGTATGTAGAAAGAAAAAATATTAGAAAATTTCTTTGCAAACTCATTAAATATAGCCAAAGAAACAATTCCGTCCACATCGTAGTCGCCAAAAACCATCACCCTCTCTTTACGCGCAACTGCCCGCTCAATTCTATCCTTAGCTTTCTCGATATCCGGTAATAGGCTGGGCGGATGCAGCAAATCGAGACGAGAAGAAAAAAAAGCTTCAACTTGCTCTTCTCTGACCCCCCTATTGATCATTATTCTTGCTATAACTGGATTTAAATTAAATTTTTTAACTAACTTTTCCGGCGGGGCTAAGAAAGGATTTATTTTCCAAGTATATCTCTTCATAATAAAACACTACATCTGTTCAACAGGCTTTATCCCCAAAATCTCAAGCCCAAAATGCAAAACTATCTTTGTTGCCTGTAAAATATTAAGCCTTGCCATAGACTTATCCGAATCTTGGCACAAAACTCTCACATTTTCGTAAAACTTATGAAAAAGGGATGCTAGATTTTTTAAATACTCAACAATAAAAACCGGCTCAAGCAAAAAATAAGATCTTTGAAGGCAAAAAGGGAATTGAGCTAGGAAACGCACTATTTGCAACTCTTCTTCACTCTCTATGTACTGGTTAAAATTTCCATCGGGTAATTTACCCGCCTTTTTAAAAATACTTTCTATCCGGGCACAAACATACTGAATGTAGTAGAGCGGGTTATCAAAGGATGATTTTTTAGCTAAATCTATATCAAAATCAAGATGAGAAGAGTTCTTGCGGGTTAAGTAGTAAAAGCGGGTAGCATCTTCGCCTACCTCCTTGATTAACTCAGATAAACAAACCATAGTTCCGGCCCGCTTCGACATCCTTTCCTTTGACCTTAACGTTACCAGCTGAACAATAACAACCCTCAATAAATCATTTTTGCACCCGAGAGCCTCAAGGGCCGAATAAATCCTTTTGATATACCCATGATGATCCGGGCCCCATAAGTTTATAAGCCGGCCATAATTGCGCTGACATTTATCATAATGATAAGCTATATCAGAAGCAAAATAAGTAAGGCTTCCGTCTGATTTCTTAATCACTCTATCTTTGCTGTCTGAAAATTTCGTGGAACGAAACCATAAAGCACCCTCTTGCTCATAAATAAAACCTCTTTCTTTCAAAATCCGAATAGCTTCCTCTACTTTTTTATCTTCTACCAACTTCTTCTGACTGACCCAATTATTAAAAGATATGCCAATTCTGCCCAGATCATTCTTAATCAAAGATTCCATATAGCTAAGGCAAAAATCACCTAGGCTTTGGCCCTTCCCTTCTTTTAGGTAGCTATCAGCGATTTCCTTTACGTACTCACCTTTGTAGCCCCCTTCCGGTATAACCCATTTTTTTCCTTCTAATTCCTTAATTCTCTCCTGGACAGATAAAACCAAAAGGTCTATTTGCCTTCCAATATCATTAAGATAGTATTCTCGCTCAACGCTATCTCCCAAAGCAGCCCGAATATTAGCCAACACATCCCCTACAACTGCCTGACGTCCATGAGCTATAGAAAGAGGCCCGGTAGGGTTAGCACTGACGAATTCAATCAACAGTTTTTTCCCATTTGCTTCCCTAAAATATTTTTTACCTTGATTGATAATCCCATCCAAAGTATTTATAAGTATCTTTTTTGAAAAAAACAGATTAATAAAACCTGGTTTAACTATCTCTAGTTTCTCAACACTATCACCAATTTTTTCAACTAGCTCCCTTTTTATTACCGCAGCAACCTCTAGGGGGTCATTGTTTGTTTGAGAGGCTATTTTTAAGGGTGCCGCGCTGGATAAATCACCAAACTCCTGGCGAGAAGAATATTCCCAGATTGGACTTTCTAAGCTCAGATTATAGATACTTTTGGCTATCTCTTGGAGAGTTAAAGAGATTTGATCATAAAAGTTTTTCATTTTAAGCTATCCCAGAAGCTTTCAAGACTTCCTTTAGAGTAGGCTTTACAACTGGCGGGTAACTTATTTGCTCAATAGCCGTTTGAGGGTCCTTGAGTCCGTGCCCGGTCAAAGTGCAGGTAATTATCTTACGAGACTTATTTTTAT
>PXAH01000111.1 GCA_003565945.1 Candidatus Omnitrophota bacterium | reverse complement strand
TTATTGGGCTAGAATAGGCGCTTTAGTTTACGGAACAAAAATAGAAGACGCGGCCGCTTCCGGGTTTAATGAATTAAGCATAAGCAATGATAAGCTAAATGAGGCGGCTGAATTCCGGGTAGAGATTTATCCTGATTTTTTGGCAGAAGAATGTAAAAAGTTATTTTTTTCCTGGGATAAATTGCCGCATAAAAGATCTTATTAGCCTTTTTTTATGAAAGCTAAAAAATTTATTTTTTCTTTGCTAGTGATAGGGGTAAGTGGAATTATTGCCCAGGTACTTCTTCTGCGTGAGTTTTTGGTTGGCTTTGCCGGTAATGAACTTTCACTAGGGATAATTTTGGCTAATTGGTTAATTTTGGAGTCATTTGGCGCTTTGTTTATCGGCAGGAGAATCGAAAAAATTCAAAAGCGCCTGGAGGTTTTTTTAGGAACAATTATTGTCTTTGCTTTAGCGCTTCCGGCAGCTTTGTATTTTATTTATAATCTGGGATATTTAACCGGAGGGTTACCTGGGGAAGGGGTAGGAATAATTACTATACTTTGGTCTTCTTTTTTAATTTTTTTACCGGTCAGCCTTTCTCACGGAGCCTTATTTACTTTTGGCTGCAAAATATACTCTCAAAATTTTAGGCCTGGTGCGCCTCATTTTTCAAAAAAGCATTCTGAATCGCCTGCTTCCAGCATTGGCCGGGTTTATGTTTATGAAGCCCTGGGTACTATCTTTGGCGGCCTTATTTTTACTTTTTATTTAATACCGCGCTTTAGCTCTATCAGTATTGCTTTGGGATTATCTTTGCTAAATATTTTTGTTGCTTTTAGTTTGTCCGGTTCTTTCTGGGGCCGGGCAAGGCTTTTTAGCAGCCGCTTTATTTCTTTTATTTCCTTGATTCTGATTTTAATTGGCGGGAGTTTACTTTTTTTTAATTTTGATCAAAAAATTCATAATTACTTGATTCAAAAACGCTGGCCCAATCAAGATGTTCTTTATTACCGAAACTCTGAATACGGCAATATTGCCGTAACTAAAAGCTTTGATCAATATACTTTTTTTTCAGACGGAGTACCAATTATCACTCTTCCGGATTCGGACCTTGTTTTTGCCGAAGAACTGGCACATTTCCCAGCCCTTTTTGCCTCAACTCCTAAAAAAGCTTTGGTTTTAAGTTCAGGGGCAGGCGGCCTGATAAATGAACTTCTGAAATATCAGGGTTTAGAAAAAATAGATTACGTTGAGCTTGATCCGCTTTTAATCGAGACGGTGGCTCAATTTGGCACCGGTGTTGCCAAAAGAGAGCTTTCTTCGCAACGAGTTAATATTAAACAAAAAGACGGGCGTTTTCATTTAAAGGTTTTTCCCGGCCAATATGATTTAATTTTAATCGGGCTGGGCGAGCCTTCTAATCTTCAGGCAAACAGGCTCTTTACTGAAGAGTTCTTTCGGGAGGCTTCCCGGAAGCTCTCTGATACCGGTGTGCTTGCCTTGCGCCTGCCGGGGTCTTTATCTTATCTTAGCCCTCAGATGAGCGATTTAAATTCCTGTTTACTTAACACTCTCAAGCAGGTTTATCCATATGTGCGCCCAATACCAGGGGATCCAGATAATCTTTACTTAGCTTCTTTTAGTTCTTTTTTAGCTGAAGCCGGCCCAAAAGAACTTGGCCAACGCCTGGAAGATGAGTCTTTATCGGGGCTTAATATAATTAACAAAGATTATATTGCTTATAAGCTTGATTGCCGGCGGCAAGAATGGTTCAGAGGTTTTCTAGACTCAGCTACAACCCAAACTAATAGAGATTTTCGGCCTCTGGGAGCTTTTTTTAGCATGGCCCATTGGAATGCGATATTTTCTCCCGGGATAGGTTCGTTTTTAAACTTTTTTCAGGAGCTTAATATAAGCAGGGTTTTTTTCGTTTTAGTAGTATTATTCTTGTTTTTGATGATTTTTCTTTCCTTCCTTAAGAAGCCGGCTAAGGCAGCCTTGCCTCTGTCGATCGGAGCTACCGGTTTAGCCGGAATGCTTTTTGATCTAATTTTAATTTTTGCTTTTCAGGCTATTTATGGTTATCTTTTCCATTGGTTGGGGCTTTTAATCGCTTTTTTTATGGCCGGAAGCATGTTGGGGGCTATATGGATGATTAAAAATATTAACAGGTTTAAAAAAAGCAAAGACCTTTTTTTAATTTTAGAGGTATTTTTAGTAATTTTTGCTTTGATTCTGCCTATTTTTCTTATTTTTTTACATAACTATGCCGCAGTTATCAATCCAACATTTAAAATATTTTTCTTTTTCTTATCATTACTTTCTGGTTTTTTAGTGGGGGTGCAGTTTCCTATTGCTAATAAGATGTTTTTAGGCTATGGCGGGAATGTAGGGGATACTGCCGGACTGCTTTACGGTTCTGATTTATTGGGTGGTTGGGTCGGAGGTATGTTGGGAGCAACATTTCTTTTGCCGGTATTAGGCTTGCTTAACACCTGTTTGGTTATCGCCGGGATTAAAGTTATTACTTTAATTTTACTCTTTTTTTCACTTGGCAAATCTTAACTGTGGGGAGAGACATAAGAAATGAGGGTAAATAGTTTTAAGGAAAAAGGTTAAATTTGGCAAAGATTAAACTTGATTTACATAATATATTTGATAAAGGCGAGGCTATTGAGTCAGAGCTGAATAGAGTTATAAAGGAAGCTCTTGACAAAAAGATTAAAATAATAGAAATTATTTCCGCTTTTAAATATTTTAAAAAGTAGATTGAGGATGAAACCAAAAAATTTTTTAGTTTTTTACAAAGATTCAAATCTAGAAGAACACCGTCAGTTAATAGCTTTTATCAGAAAAACATTTAATAAATACAAGCTCAAAGCTTCTTTTCGTAAAAGGAGTAAATTCAATAAAAAAATAGAGGGCGGTTATGATTTAGTTTTGAGTGTGGGTGGGGACGGAACTCTGTTGAGGGCAGCTAATCGGGCGGGTAATAGAATAATTTTTGGTATAAACTCTAACCCGCAAGAAAGTGAGGGAGCACTTTGCTCGGCTAGAACCGGTGATTTAGAGGCAAAGCTTGAGCGGGTAATTGAAGGTAATTTTTCGGTCAAAAAATTTACTAAAGCTAGAGTTTACGTCAAAGGTAAGGGTAAAAGTTACGATGCTTTAAATGAAATTTATATAGGCTCGGCGGTAGCGTATATTACTTCTAGGTATGGGTTGAAATTTAACAGAATTAAAGAAGAACAAAAAAGCTCCGGGATAGTAGTTGCAACCGGACTGGGCTCGACTGCCTGGTACAGCTCTATTACTGGAGGATGCTTTGAGCCAGAAAGGAAAGAGTTGAGGTTTGTAGTTAGGGAGCCTTATCAGGGGAGGCTTTCAGGTGTTAGGCTAAAAGAGGGAAGGATTGCTAAGAAGGCAAAACTGGCCGTAAAATCGAAAATGAGAGATGCTGTTTTGGCGATAGATTCGATAATGGAAGTGCCTTTAAGTAACCGGGAAGAGGTAGAGATAGGTATATCTCCGGATGAGGCCAGATTTATTTTTTTTAGATGAAACACCTTATTACTCTTCGCAGCAAGCTTGTCCTAGGAAGCTCACCTGCGCTTTTGCATGCTTTGGTGGGGCCACCAAAGCCGAAGGCGATGGCGGACTTTAGCGTAGTAGGGCCGCGGGGTATCCAGTTCATCCTTCGAAGCCGAATACCCGGATGAATTCTACTTCGCCTCTGAAGAAGAATTTCAGAGAAGAAGGCTTGGTGGGATTATCCTCCTTTTCGTCTTCATCCCTGTGGCAAGCTTGCTCTATGAAGCTTTAATATGGCTGCAGGGTATTTGGCGAAGGAGGATGAAATAAGTCAAAATGAAAAAGCAAACAAATTTTAACCAACTAAAAGAAATTTATGATATTTTGCACGGTCCTGACGGCTGTCTTTGGGATAAAAAGCAAACATTTCAAACACTTATTCCAAAACTGAAGGAAGAGGCTGATGAGCTTACCGAGGCAGTAAAAAAAATGGACTATCCGGGCTTGCGGGAGGAATTAGGAGATTTGCTGCTTCTGGTCATGTTTTTTTCTAAAATTGCTTCTAAGAAAAGCAAGTTCGATATTGAGGATGTTATCGGGGATTTGATTAAAAAGTTAAAAAGACGGCATCCTCATGTTTTCGGAGATAAGAAGTTACACTCAACCGAGGAGATAATTGCTAGCTGGAATAAAATAAAAGAAAAAGAGAAACAAAACAAAAAAAGAAATCAACAAGAGTAACTTTATTTTATCTGATATTTTTTAGAAAAATAATTTTACTTGACAAATTGACACTAAGAAAGTATCATTAATTAAGTTATCAATTAAGGCTTAGCTAGATTAGAATAAATTAAAGAAAGAGATGAAAGTAATGTTTTTAAAGATAATTTTTATTCCTGTTTTTTTATTTAATTTTTCCTTTTTCCAGGCTCAGGCCGGCTCACAAGAGGAAAATAGAATTTTAGTAGTTTATTATTCCCGGACAGGTACTACTAAAGGAGTGGCTGAAAAAATCAGGCAAGAATTAGACGCTGACATCGAAGAGCTTATCGATACCAAAAAACGAACCGGCCCGGTGGCTTTTCATACCGCTGGCCGTGATGCTAGAGCCGGTAATTTAACTGAGCTTAAGCCACTTGAAGCTGATCTTGGTGATTATGATAATATTATTATTGGTACGCCTAATTGGTGGGGAAATATTACCCCGGCGGTGCGTACTTTTATAGTTGAGAATGATCTCTCGGCTAAAAAGATAGGCCTTTTTGGTACAACCAACCTCACCGGGATCGAGTCTGCCTTAGAACAAGCTGTGGAATTAATCGAAAAAGAGAACCAGCGGGAAATTCCTTTACTTGGATTACGCAGCCGTGATCTCAGAGAAGAGATACTTTCTGATAAAATTGAAAAATTTATTAAAGAATTCAAGTAAAGAAAAAGGAAAGTATGGAAAATAGAAAAAAAGTTCCTTATGAAGTGTTTCCTTTAGTTTCATTTCGAAAAACTAAAGGGGTTATTTTTGATAGTGTTCCTATAGAGATATTTCCTAAGATAGATGCTATCGATAGAGTTATTCATCAAGGTGGGGCAGTGTCTCCCGGGCCGGTAGGGGTTATAGAGAGGCCCTGGTATATGCATTATCATCAAGATGACCACTTATTTGTTTTAAGTGGCGCAAGAGAGGTTGAGCTTTATTGGCCAGATTACAGAAGAGTAGATAAGTTTTGTGTTTATCCAGAAAGAGTAGAAAAAAACGGCGATCTTTATTTTGATGGGCCGTCTATTCTGGCATGGAGAAAAGGAGTTTTTCATCGTATAGAAAGTGACCCGGTTAAAGGTTCAGCCTCGGTAAACATTGCGATAAGGTATTCAGGGTTTGATATTAAGACTAATTTCAATATATATCAGCTTAACATTGAGAAGGGAGATCACTCTTTGCTTAGGGCCGGATATCTGGACCAAAAAACTTAAAAAGAGGAGATATTTATGAAGCAAATTTTAAAAAAGAAAAGCGTTTTGGGCGTATTTTCAGGGTTTTTGATTGGGGCTTCGTTGACGATAGTTGTTCTTTTCCAGGCAGTGCCTTCGGTGATGATTTTAGAAGACCAAAGCCGTTATGGTTTCGAAGAAACAACTAAAGCTTTCCAAAAAGAAGTTGAATCTGCCGGTTGGAGCGTAGTCGGATATCAAAATATGCAAGATGTTTTAAAGGGCCATGGCCATGATGTCTTGGAAATTAAAATTTATGAATTATGTTCAGCAAAATATTCAGCCCTAATCCTGGCTGAAGACAATGAAAGAATTGTATCGCCGCTTATGCCTTGCCGGGTCTCAATTTATAAGAAATCAGATGGTAATACTTATATTACGAGGTTAAACTCGCTTCTTATGGCAAAGCCTTTTGGAGGGTTGATTAATCAAGTTATGCAGGAAGCCGGCAGCCAGGTAGAGGATATTATTAGTAAAATCATAAAGTAAAAGGAGGAAAGTTATGTCTACAAAGGAAAATTTAGCTCAAGCATTTGCCGGGGAAAGCCAGGCGAATCGCAAATATTTAGCTTTTGCTAAAAAAGCGGAGCAAGATGGTATGCCTCAGGTTGCAAAACTTTTTCGGGCAGCCGCTGAAGCTGAAACTGTACACGCGCACGCGCACTTGAAGGTAATGGGGGGAATTAAATCAACGGTTGAAAATCTTGAAGCTGCCATTGCCGGTGAGGGCGAGGAATTTAAAGAGATGTATCCGAAATTTCTCACTCAGGCTCAAGAAGAAGCAAATAAGCCGGCTGAGTTTTCTTTTAAGAATGCTTTGGCTGTAGAAGAGATTCATCATGATTTGTACTCAAAGGCATTGGAATCGGTAAAATCCGGCCAGGATCTTTCGCCAACTTCTATTTATGTCTGTTCAGTTTGTGGAAACACAGTAGAGGGGGAAGCCCCCCAGACATGCCCGGTATGCGGGGTTCCGGCTAGTAAGTTTTCAGAAATTAAATAAAACTTAAGCAGGCGACTTTGGAATTGTGTAGGTTGCCGGAGGCTAAAGGGGGTAGGGTTATGTTGAGAAGTTTATTTTTCAAAACAGTTTTAGTTAGCTTTCTGACTTTTTTTGGTTTTAGTTCTACAGTTTTTTCCTGTGACGGTTATGGCCAGAGATTTACTACTCCAGGCCGAAATGTCAGGGAAAACCGAGAAACTGAGAATAAAAACTTAGATAATATTGACCTGAGAAAAGAATTAGAAAAAGAACAGGAAACTTTAAATAGAATGAGTCAGCAATCAAAAGAAATTCATGATGCAGCCCAAGAAGCAATTACTACAACTAGAGATTAAGAGTAAAGTATGTTTATTTTAATCTAACTAAAGCTTCCAGGCGAGCTTAGTAAAATCAATGATTAAACTTGGAGAGTTATGGCTATAATTGAACCAGCCATAAGGCCGCCGGCAGAAGCCGATAGCTTTTTGCTTCAGGTAACTCTTGGCTGTTCAGCCGATAGTTGTACTTTTTGTGGGGCTTATAAGAATAAGCCTTTTTCGGTTAAAGATTTAAGTGAAATAAAATCTGACATAAACAGTTACGCCCGGCGCTATCCCGATACTCGGCGGGCTTTTCTTATGGATGGCGATGCTTTGGTTTTGGCTAACAGCAAGCTTGTTCCTATTCTTGAGCAGTTAAGTAAAGCTTTTCCTTTGCTCAGGCGTGTTTCAAGCTATGCCAATGGATGCAATTTAACCAATAAAGATAATTTTGAGTTGGAAGAGCTATACAGGAATAAGTTAAATCTTATTTATTTGGGCCTTGAGAGCGGCAGCCAGAACATTCTTGACCGCTGTCAAAAATCTTCCAAGGTTGAAGAGATGGTTGAGGCTGTAGGCAGGGCGGCAAAAGCCGGCATAAAATCTTCGGTTATTGTTTTGCTTGGCTTAGGTGGAAGAAAATATTCCAAAGAACATGTTCGGGGAACAATCAAAGCCTTAAATAAGATGCAGCCGCGGTACCTTTCTTTTCTATCTTTGATGCTTATTGAAGGTACCCCTCTAGCAAAAGAAGTAGAAAGAGGAGAGTTTGAGCAGTTAAGCTCAGAGGAGCTGCTGAAGGAATCTCACCAGATAATAAGCGGATTAAAACTGGAAAAAACCGTGTTTCATTCTAATCACGCTTCGAATTATTTAGCCTTAAAGGGCGTCTTTCCAAAGGATAAAGATAAGTTGTTAAGTAGTTTAAAGTTAGCTCTTCGCGGCCAGACTCCTTTAAGGCCGGATTTTTTAAGGGGGCTATAGCTGCCTTAGTTGCAGTGTTTTTTATTTTTAGTTAATTTTTCTTGACAAACTGATACTTATTTGGTATCTTTTTATTAAAAGGAGGTGAGTATGAACATTACAATTAGATATATGTTGCGTCCGGTCGCGCACTGCTCAGAAGGCTGTTGTATCTTGTCCTGGGCAAGACGTTAAACTGCCTAACTAACTTTTCATTGATATTTTTTTGGTATCAAAGCGGTAAATAGATATACTAAATAGGAGGAAAAATGCGGCTAAGAGATTTATATTATTGTCAAATTTGCTCAAACCTGGTTGAGCTTCTTTACGCGGGGGCGCCTTCTCTTGTTTGTTGCGGCCAGGATATGGAAAAGCTGGAGCCCAAAACAAAAGATGAAGGCTTAGAGAAGCATGTTCCGGTAATTGAGCCAACCGATAGCGGTATTTTAGTAAAAGTAGGAAGTACCCAGCATCCTATGGAAGAAAAGCATTACATTGCTTTCATTGAAGTCTTAAGTAAAGAAAAAGTTTATCGGGCTGAACTCAAACCGGGTGATAAGCCACAAGCTCAATTTCCCTTGAAAATTGATCAAGTAGAGCAAGTCAGAGAATTTTGTAATGTTCATATGCTCTGGAGAAGCTAAAACGTCTAGATGAAGCTGATAACCAGAGATTCAGATTATGCTATAAGAGCTATTTCTTGCATTGCGGCAACTAAAGGGCTAACGTCAGTTCGCTATTTATCTCAAAAATTGGAATTACCTTATCCTTTTTTGCGAAAAATCCTTCAGGCTTTGACTCAAGGCGGGCTGCTTTTTTCGATTAAAGGCAGGGGAGGCGGCTTTAAGCTGGCAAAGCCAGCCAAAAAAATATCTATCCTTGAGGTAAGCAGGGTGTTTCAGGGTAAATTTATCTTAACTGAGCACACCTTTAAAGGTAAAATTTGCCCTCGCTTTAAAGTTTGTAAGTTAAAAAAACAACTTGATGCTATTGAAAAAGATTTGATGTTTAAATTAAAAAAAATAAGTATAGATTCAATAATTGAAAAAGATGAAAATTTTTAAAGCAGCCAGGGCTGATTTTTTACCGGCGAGTGTAATTCCTTTTTTTATCGGTCTTTCTTACGCTTTAAGCAGGGGCTTTTCTTTATCCTTGCCTAAGCTTATACTGGGGCTAACTGGGGTTGTTGCCGCTCACCTTTCAGCCAATCTTTTTAATGACTATTATGATTATAAAAGCGGCGCTGACAATCAATCTCCCAAGGTTAGTTCCTTTTTTGGCGGCTCAAGAGCTATACAAAACGGCTTATTCACCGAGAAAGAGATTTTAAGAGCTTCTTTTTTGTTTTTGTTTATTGCTTTTTTTTCTCTCTTGGGAATGTTTATTTTAACTTTTGATTTCTTTCTGGTTTTTTTTGTTTCTTTAGCTTTGTTTTTAGCTGTTGAGTATACAGCCGGGCCGCTAAAATTAGCTTATAATAGAATGGGAGAAGCCACTATATTTCTTTTATTCGGTGTGGGCCTGGTTATGGGCAGTTTCTATTTATTCAGCGGAGCGCTCAGCTTTGAATCATTTCTGATATCACTTCCGATATCTTTTTTGGTAGCTGCTGTAATTTTAGCTAATCAAGTGCCCGACTTTGACTCTGATATTAAGGCCGGTAAAAGAAATCTTTTATCAATCACAGGAGTTAAGAGTGCCTATATTATCTATGGTTTTTTAATTTTATCTTCGTTTGTTTTTTTATTATTGAATATTGCAATCGGGAGTTTATCAATTTATGCTCTTTTGGCCGGGTTGATTTATCTTTTAGCGATTCCGGCTTTTTTGAATCTAAAAAATAACTTAGCTGATATAAATAAACTAATCCAAACAAGCCGTTTAACTTTAATTCAACATTCGTTGGTGGGGGCATCAATTATTTTTATTTTACTAATAAAATAATTAGTTTAAATATGGGGAAGAAAAATATTTTAATAGTTGGAGGAGGATTTGCCGGAACCAGTGCCCTGAAGCATTTAGCCGGGAAAAGAAAACTAGGCAGGGATTTTAAGGTTACTTTAATAGACTGCAAAGATAGTTTTGAGTTTCTTCCGGTATTGCCTGATATTATCGGAGGTTGGCTGGAGCCTAAAAACGCGATAATTAATTTAAAGGAGTTTTCTTTAAAGTATGGAGCTGATTTCATCAAGGGGCAAGTAAAAAAGATAGATTTTTCGGCAAAGAAGGTGTTTTTAGGCGGTAATAGTATAGATTATGAATATCTAGCTCTTTGCAGCGGTGCTGAAACCAACTTTTTTAATAATCAGGGAGCCAGGGCCAGCTGCTTGAAGTTAGATACTGTGGGTGATGCCTTAAGAATAAACGAAAAAATTTTAGAAAAAGCAAAAAATAAAAAGAAAGTAAATATTGTTATCATAGGGGCAGGTTATACCGGAATTGAAATTGCTACAAACATAAATTATCTTCTTCGGAATAAAGCGAACTATAAAATATATTTACTTGAGAGGAGTTCTGATATTTTGGGGATGGTTCCCGACTGGATGCGCCGGGAAGTTAAAAGGGAGCTTGAGGTTCTAGGTATTGAAATTATTTGTAGTGATTCTTTAAAGGAACACAGGAGAGAAACTATTTTTTTAGAATCAGGCAAAAATATTGATGATGCGATTTGTATCTGGTCAGCGGGGGTAAAAGCTGCTTCTTTTGTTGAAAGTATGGATGTTGAAAAAGAGCGTACCCGGATAAAGGTAAAAGATAATCTTAAAATAGAAAATGAGGGCTATCAAGATGTGTTTGTAGCTGGAGACGCGGCAAGTTTTTATGACCAAAAAAGCAAAAATAATTTAAGAATGGCGATTATGTTTGCTATCGGGCAGGGTAAAATAGTTGCCCGAAATATCTTAAACAGTATATCAGGCAAGCCGTTCCAAAAGTATAATCCGGTCGATTTAGGCTACATAATCCCTATGGCGCACGGCAAAGCTCCCGGCTTTGTTCTCAGCAGAAGAGTTCACGGTAGGCTGGGATATTTTATGCATTATTTTATGTGCGTGTATAGGTCAAATAGGCAAAACAAAATAGGCATAATGAAAGATTTATTATTTAAGGCCAAAAAGCTCCGAAGCAAGTAAGACCTTTTTTGCGGGCAAAAAAGAGGAGGTATCTATGAACCGTACTGCTTTAACTGATGTTGCTATTTTGATTTTAAGGCTTGTGCTGGGGGTTATTTTTGTAGTTCACGGCATGCAAAAACTTTTTGGCGCTTTTGAAGGAGCCGGCATAGAAGGGTTAACCCAGATGTTGTCCAGTCTGGGCTTTGGAGTGCCTTTATTTTGGGCTTGGGTTTTAGCGATAAGTGAGTTTCTAGCCGGCATTTTTTTAATACTTGGGGTATTGCCCAGATTGAGCGCTTCTTTGATAGCAGTTATAATGGCGGTCGCGATTGCTACCGTTCATGGCCCGGCCGGTTTTTTTGCCATGCAGGGCGGTTTTGAGTACCAGCTTTTAACTATCGCGGCTTGCGTAAGCCTGATTCTTACCGGAGCCGGTAAGTATTCTTTCTTTGATAAATTCTAAAGGCAGCCTCTAAATGAAAAATATAAGCCTGATTAAAGAAAAGATTCTTGAGTCTGAACAAGTCGCTGTAGCCGGACACATAAACCCCGACGGTGATTGTATCGGTTCTCTTCTATCTTTAGGCCTGGGCCTGGCCAGTATCGGAAAAAGCCTGGCCTTGGTTTTGCAAGACGGAGTGCCCTTTAATTACAGAAAGCTTCCCGGAGCCGGTAAAATCAGAAAGAGAATTGATAAGGTGCCGGATATGGCTATAGTAGTAGACTGCGGCAGTAAAGAGATGGTGGGCCGGCCGTTTAAGCTTATGGAGAAAGCAAAATACATATTAGAAATAGACCACCACGAACATCGAGAGCCGTTTGGCAACCTTTCTCTTGTCGATACCAAAGCCGCGGCAGTAGGAGAAATAGTTTACTACCTGCTTAAAAGTTTGAAAGTTAAGATTACAGCCGGCATTGCTCAGAGCATATTAACTTCAATTATCGTTGAAACAAATTCTTTCCGGCTGCCGGTTCTGCGGCCGAACACTTTTTCAGTGTGCGCCGCCCTGCTTAAAACCGGTGTTGATTTTAGCAGGCTTTCTCAACTTGTTTATTGGTCAAAAACAAGAGAGATGGTTGTCCTCTCCGGCCTTTGCATGTCAAAACTTAAATTAATTAAAAACGGCCAAATAGCCTGGTCAATAGTTAGTGGCAAGGATTTTTCTTTAGCCGGCGCAAAACCCGAGGACTTAGATAGCGCTCCCAACGATATACTTTCGATAAATACGGTTAAAATCGCGATTCTTTTCAGGGAGGAAAAGCGGGGGCAATTAAGAGTTAGCTTAAGGTCGAAAAACAGATTAAATGTCGCCTCTCTTGCCCGTAAACGCGGCGGCGGTGGGCACTTTGATTCCGCCGGCTGTTACATCCCCAATAAAAAAAGCAAAATAGAGAAATTGCTAAAAGAAGCTCAAAACTTATTAAAATAAGAAAAATGGTAGATTATCTCTCACAGTGCCTGCGAAGCTTTAGCCCGGTTGGGCAAGCTCTAGCTGCCGGTATCTTTGCTTGGGCTCTTGGTGCTTTTGGAGCCGCGTTTGTTTTCGCGGTGAAAGATTTTAGCCAGCGTGTTTTTGACTTAATGCTTGGCTTTGCCGGAGGAATTATGCTTTCAGCTAGTTTTTGGTCCTTGCTTGCTCCGGCTGTTGAAATGTCCGCTAACAACTGGGTTCCGGCTGTATTAGGTTTTTTGCTGGGAAGCTTTTTCATGCGCGTAGTTGATAAATTATTGCCGCATCTTCATCTTGGTTTTCCGATACAGGAAGCGGAAGGAATAAAAACTTCCTGGCGGCGCAGTGTACTTTTGGTTTTGGCCATAGCCTTGCATAATATCCCCGAAGGTTTAGCTATCGGAGTAGCTATCGGCGCGGCAGCTTTAGGTTTGCCGGAGGTGACTGTGGCGGCGGCTGTAGTGCTTGTGTTGGCAATGGGGTTGCATAATATACCCGAAGGGCTAGCGGTATCGGTTTCTCTGCGCCGCGAGGGAATGCCACAAAGCAGAAGCTTTTGGTATGGGCAGCTTTCTTCAGCGGTTTTTCCTATAACCGCGGTTATAGGATCGGCGACAATTTTATGGATACAGCCCTTATTACCCTACGCTTTAGGGTTTGCCGCCGGCGCGATGATTTTTGTTGTGGTTGAAGAAGTTATTCCGGAATCACAGCGCAACGGCCATGCAGATTTAGCTACTGCCGGCACAATAGCCGGGTTTTTAGCAATGATGATTCTTGATTTAGTTTTTGTTTAAGAGGGAGAATTAATAAATAAAATTTAAGTTTTTAGTTATTTTTTGATTAGCTAATTTTAATATATTTTGAAGAAGGTTTAGGGTGAATAAGATATTTGGCGTAATTTTAGTTTGTTTGGTGATAGCTTCTGTTTATTCTTTTGCATTTGCTCGCCAGCATGGGAGATGAGTGAGTATGAAAAAAATAACCCTAAAAATCGGTGGTATGCATTGTGCTTCCTGCGCCCGGACTATCGAAAAGGCTTTGCGTCAAGAAGAAGGCGTAAGTGAGGCTAGTGTTAATTTTGCCGCTGAAACTTTGAGTTTAGAGTATAACCCTGAGCAAGTTAAGGAAAAAGAGTTAGAAAGAGTAGTTAGAGACTCAGGCTATCAGCTTGTTTGGGATAAAGAGGCGGCAGGCAGAGATAGCCAAGAAAAAGCGGCACGTAAGGCAGCTGAAAGGGCAGCTTTTTCTTTTCTTTTTACAATACCCGCCTTTGCCTTGATGTTTCTGGGGCTTTTTGGGATTCATCTTCCGATTGCAAGGTGGCTTCAGGTTTTAATTGAAGCTTTAATTACTTTTCCGGTTGTTTTTATTGCCGGATATCAGACTCACAGAGGAGCCCTGCGCGCTGCCGGACGCGGCCGGGCTAATATGGATGCTTTAATTTCACTTGGGACTTTTGCTGCCTATGGTTATGGCCTTTCGGCTTTTTTCTTTGACGTTTATACTTTTTTTGGCCTGGCGGCTGGGATTATGGCTTTTCATCTTCTTGGCCGCTATCTTGAGGCAAGGGCTAAAGGTAAAGCCTCAGAAGCGATTAAAAAGCTCCTGAAGCTTGAGGCTAAAACTGCCCGGATTCTAATTGACGGCCAGGAAAAAGAAGTTCGGTTAGAGGAAGTCAAGGTTGGGGACATAATGGTTATCCGGCCAGGCCAAAAAGTACCTACTGACGCGGAAGTAATCAGCGGAATCAGTACTATTGACGAATCAATGGCTACCGGTGAATCAATGCCGGTTATAAAAGCCAAGGGTGATGAGTTAATCGGCGCCACTATCAATAAGCAAGGTGCCTTAAAAGCAAAGGCTACACGAGTAGGTAAAGATACTTTTCTTTCTCAGATAATTAAGATGGTTGAGGAAGCTCAAGGGTCAAAGGTTCCTATCCAGGAATTTGCCGATAAGGTTACCGGCTATTTTGTTCCGGCTGTTATTATTATTGCTCTTCTTACTTTTGTTGGTTGGTTTTTCGTGGGGGGATCCGCGGCCTTAACTACCGCCTTTTTTGCCAGTATCGCGGTTTTAGTTATTGCCTGCCCATGTGCTTTAGGTTTGGCTACCCCAACGGCTTTGATGGTCGGCACCGGCATTGGTGCAGAAGGAGGTATTTTAATTCGCAACGGAGAAGTAGTTCAAACCATGAGAAATCTTACGGCTATTGTTTTGGATAAAACAGGTACTATCACCAAAGGAAAGCCGGAGGTAACCGATATATTTCCATCAGCTGGGTTTTTGAAAGAAAAAGTTTTGCAACTTGCGGCTTCCGCGGAAATTTCTTCCGAGCATCCCTTAGGAGAGGCGATTGTAAATAAAGCTAAGCAAGAGGGTTTTAAATTAGATGACCTCCAAGATTTTAGTGCTATTACCGGCTATGGTGTTGAAGCAAGATTAAAAGGTGAAAGGGTATTAGTTGGCAGCCGGAAGTTGATGGAAAAAGAAAAAGTAGATTTTTCTCAAATGAAAGAATTTCTGGTTAAATTAGAAGATGAGGCCAAGACAGTGGTGTTGGCCGCCTATGCTGGCAAGGCCGCCGGCATTATCGGGGTAGCAGATACTCTAAAGAAAGATTCAAAAGAAGCAATTAAGGCTTTTAAAGAAATGGGCATTACTCCGGTTATGCTTACCGGCGATAACGCCAGGACCGCTAAAGCAATCGCCAAAAAAGTAGGGATAGAGAAGGTTTTAGCTGAGGTACTTCCTGATAAGAAGGTGTCAGAAATCCAGGCCTTGCAGTCAGCCGGACATATCGTAGCTATGGTTGGTGACGGAATAAATGACGCCCCGGCCTTAAAGCAGGCTAATGTGGGCATCTCAATTGGAACCGGTACTGATATTGCTATCGAATCATCTGATCTTAGCCTTGTCCGGGGAGAATTAAGCGGAGTGGTTTCAGGCCTCAAGTTGAGCCGGTTTACCTTTAGAACTATAAAACAGAATCTTTTTTGGGCATTCATTTATAATGTCGTAGCCATTCCTGTCGCGGCCCTAGGCTACTTAAATCCGATTATTGCCGCCGGCGCGATGACCATCAGCTCAATAAGTGTTATTTTCAATTCGACCCGCTTGCGCAAAAAAGATATTTCTTTGGCAGCAGCAAGGGTTTAATGATAAACTACTCAATTGCATCTGCATAAGCATACAAGTTTTTGATGATACCAAACCTAAACAAAGGAGGCGGATATGGCTAAAAAAATTACAGTATACGGGACACCCACTTGCCCTTATTGCCAACAACTTAAAAGTTATTTAAAAGAAAAGAATATTGATTTTGAGGATTTTGATGTAAGCCGGGATCAGGAAAAATTGGCTCAAATGCGGGATAAATCAGGCCAGATGGGGGTTCCGGTTATCGATATTGAGGGCGAAATTATTACCGGCTTTGACCGCGAAAAGTTAAATCAGATTTTAGGCATAAATTAAGCAGTAAACAGGCCTGTTTGTTCTCTTAGCCTGAAAAGGAGATAAAAGTGCATGATACTATAATAATCGGAGCTGGAATAGCCGGCTCAACAGCCGCGATATACGCTTCAAGAAAAAGGATGAAATTCCTCTTGATTACTAAGGAGCTGGGCGGCCAGTTCCTGGAGTCAGGCCAAATATTAAATTATCCCGGAATTATCGAAACTGACGGCATCCAGTTTAGTTCTACACTTGATAAGCAATTAGAATTTAATGATGTTAAGCCAAACATCGCAGAAGAGGTAGAAAGAATAGAAAAAATCAAAAACGGGTTTAGGGTAAGCAGTGATAAAGGAAGCTATGAATCTAAAACAGTGATTGTTGCCACCGGCTCCAAGCCAAAAAAGCTTGGTATACCCGGTGAGGCTGAGTATGCCAACAAAGGGGTTGCTTATTGTTCTGTATGTGACGGGCCGCTTTTCGCGGGGGCAGATATCGCAATTATCGGTGGTGGAAATTCAGCCTTGGAAGGGGTTGATTTTACCAAAGATATTGCTAATAAAATTTATCTTATAAACATCGAGAAAAAATTAAGGGCTTATGAATATTTAACTGAAAAGATTGCTTCTTATCAAAATGTAGAAGTTATTAATGAAGCTGAAACGACTTTGATTAGGGGCGATAAGTTTGTAACCGGACTTAGTTACAAAAAGAACGGAAAGGAAAATGATTTAAACCTAAAAGGGGTGATAGTGGAAATCGGCCGAATACCGGCTACAGATTTTTTGGCAACTTTTCTTAATCTGGATAAGCATAAGCATATATTGGTAGATTGCCAGGGAAGAACTTCAGTTGAAGGGGTGTTTGCCGCCGGTGATTGTGCCTCCGGACATGAATATCAGTATATAATCGCCGCCGGAGGAGGGGCCATGGCTCTTCTTAAGGCAGCCAGATACATCGCAAATAAAATATATTAAGTAACTAACTTTACAAAGGGAGATTTAATGAAAAGAAAGATTAATTTTAAAGGCAAGCCGTTGTCTTTAGCCGGCAGAAAAATGCAAGAAGGAGGCAGGGCGCCTGAGTTTTTTGCGGTTAATACTGAGTTGGAAGAAGTCAGGCTCTCTGATTATGGCGGGTCAATTAAAGTGATTACTTCTTTTCTTTCTTTAGATACGCCAGTTTGTGATTTACAAGTTAAAGAATTTAATAAACAAGCTCAGGCCCTGGCAGAAAATGTTGTAGTTGTAGGAATCAGTCAAGATTTACCTTTTGCGCAAAAAAGATTTTGCCAGGCTAATAATATCGATAAGGTAAAAACTCTTTCTGACTACAGGACTAATTCTTTTGCCTTAAATTATGGATTATTGATTAAAGAATTAAATCTTTTGGCCCGGGCGGTTTTGATTATCGATAAAGAAAACATTATTCGTTATCTGCAAATAGTCGAAGAAGCAACTAATGCTCCTGATTACCAGGCAGCACTGCAGGCGCTAAAAGAGGTAATAGAGAACCCTTTATCCGGGAAAAAAGAGCAAAAAAACATTTCCCACTGCCTTCCTTGTGAGGTTGGGGCAGCACCTCTTGAGAAGAAGCGGCAAGAGGAGTTGTTAGCTGAGGTTTCCGGCTGGGAACTTACCGAGGAAAGAAAAATTAAAAAAATGTTTCAGTTTAACGATTTTAGCCAAGCTAAATACTTTATAGATTTAATTAGTATAATTGCTCAAGAGCAAGGCCACCACCCCAGTATTAGGATAAATTACAACAAGGTGAAAATTTTTCTTACTACTCATGCTGTTGGCGGTTTGACTGAGAATGATTTTATTATGGCTAAAATCATTGATCAATTAGCTGTTTAAAAGAAAAAGAAAATAAAATCTAATTAAACCAAAGGAGGATTTATGGTAAAGCTGTTTAGGTGTGAAATTTGCGGTGATCCTTATATAGGAGAATCAGCTCCTGACAATTGCCCTTTCTGTGGAGCTCACAAGCCCCATATTAAAGAATCAGGGGAGGCAAAGGCTGAGTTTGATTTGGAGTTGAATGGAAAAGATAAGGTAAACGCGGAGAAAGCTTTAGGGGTTGAGGTTAGTAATGCTACTTTTTATGCTTGCGCGTCGGAAAAATCAGAAGATGAGTATGGCAGGCTTCTTTTTAAAGCTTTGAAAAAGGTAGAGGCTGAGCATGCCAGTATTTGGAAAAAAATATTAAAGCTTGAAAGCGTTCCCGAAGGAAGTGAAACCTGCGCTCAAACAAATAGCGAGAATTTAGCTGAATCGCATGCCCGGGAAACACGGGCTATAGAGTTTTACAAAAAGGCGGCCGAGGAATCTCAAAATCCTAGAATCAAAGAAATCTTTCAAGCCTTGGTTGAAATAGAAAAAGATCACTTGGTATTTTCAAGAAATGTTTAAAAGCTAAATTTAGAATAATTTCTTTTCTTAAACTGTAGTCAGCCCCGCCGGATGAGTAATTCCGGCGGGGCAAAACCAAAGCTAAGCAAATGGTAAAGATAGAATCGCTTATTTTTGATTTAGACGGGACATTGATAGATTCAAAAAATGATATAGTTGAATCTGTTAATTTTACCTTGAAGCAACTAGGGCTTAGTCAAAAGAATCCCGAGGAGATAAGCTCTTTTATTGGCACAGGCGTTGAGGATTTAATTGAAAAAAGTATTGGGATCCGAAACAGTCACCTTTTAGATCAAGCTGTCTTGATTTTTGAAGATTTTTTTAAGAAAAATTCTCTGGCAAAAACCAAGCTATATCCTGACGCGAAGGAAATTCTTGAGTATTTTAAAAAGAAAAGAATTTATGTGGCCACAAACAGGAAAAAATATGTGGCTTTGGCAGCGTTAGAAAATTGCGGGATTAGCAAGTATTTTTCTGATGTAGTGGGTTCAGATGATGCCGGCTGTGTAAAGCCTTCCGGTTGTCCGTTAAATAAAATTTTAAAATCTGATTCTGATAAAAGAAGAAGTATGATTATCGGAGATATGGATTTAGATATTTTAAGCGGCAAAGAAGCCGGAATTTTGACTTGTGCTGCCGCTTATGGAATTGGGAAAAAAGAAGACATATTAAAAGCAAAGCCTGATTATATAATTGAAAATCTGCTGGAGCTTAAAAATATTGTTAATTAAACGTTGAGAGGTACCCGATGGTTACTTATCGATTCAAGGGTAGGTAGTAATGAGAATAGGTTATCCTTGCATAAATACTTCAATTGGCTGTACGGCCAATCAGACTTTCCGCCTTTCCAATTATTCTCCTCAAAATATTCGGGCAAAGATCAAGAGTAACCTGGATTGTTTAGAAAAAATTATTGCCTTTAACCTTGAGAAACAACTTTTATTTTTTCGTATTGGTTCCGGTTTGATTCCTTTTGCCTCGCATTCGGTTAATTCAATTAACTGGCAAAAAGAGTTTAAGGATGATTTTAAAAAAATCGGAAAGATTATTAAAAAAAATAAGATGCGTATTTCTATGCATCCGGATCAATTTGTAGTGCTTAATTCTTTGTCCGAAAGTGTAGTTGAAAATAGCTTAAGAGAAATAGAGTATCATATATCTGTTTTGGATTTATTGGAGCTTGAGTATGACGCAAAAGTCCAAATCCATTTAGGCGGTGTCTATAAAAATAAGGAAAAGGCTAAGGAATCTTTCCATCACAATATGAAAAAACTTTCTTCTTTAAAGAGGTTAGTTTTAGAAAATGATGACCGGCGCTATTCGCTGAAAGATTGCTTATCTTTTAGTCAGCCGGTTCTTTTTGACAGCCTTCACCATGCTTGCTTAAATAATGGGGAAACCCAAAGAGAAGCTTTAGTGGCAGCCGCAAGAACTTGGAAAGAAGAGGACGGGCCCCTAATGGTTGATTATTCTTCTCAAAAACCTAATAGCCGCCTAGGCCGGCATATAGAATCAATAAATAAAAAAGATTTTATTTTATTTCTTCAATCTGCTCAAGGAATTGAAATGGATCTAATACTTGAAATAAAAGATAAGGAAAGAAGCGCCTTGATTGCTTATGGCTTAGTGAATAAGTTTTTTGCCGCTAAAACTCAACCCTAAAAGTATAAGTTGCTTGATTATTTTCAAATTCAGGCCTGCCGCTCAGATGAAATACCTCGACTTTTACTCTATCGCTTATCCAAGATTCGATTTCTCTAGCCTGATAGTAGGGGTAAAAGATATCTACTCCCAGTAAATTTTTCCATTCTTGCCTTAATTCTTCTCTTTCTCTTTCCTGGTTAGCTTTTGAATAGTTTTCTAGCTGAAATTTTATATTTTCAGTTTCAGAGGCAGGTTGGTTTTCTCCTGCGTAAAGAGGCAGGTAAAAAAGGAGAGCCATCGCTGCTAGAAGCATTTTTGCGGCTATTATCATCACTTCCCTCCTTCCTTTTATATAAATATAACATATTTAATCATTGCTTTTAAACACGAAAGGCTCTAAAATTCCAACCTCGGAGGTTAACAAAAATAAGCTAATAAAATCAATGCTTTGACTGTATTCAGGATTGATGCTGAGCAAATTTGTTTCACTCCCGTATCGAAAGTAAAGGGTTTTTACTGGGGGGGGGAAGTTTTGACGCTGGCAAGAGAAAAAATAAATAATCTTTGACAAATGCGAAAATAAAAGTAAAATAAAAATGGTTCTTTGAAACGGAGAGAGGAGGATCGCAAAAGGAGAAAAGTATGGATGACAAAAAGATTTACATTGGCAATTTAAATTATGACACCACAAAGGAAGATTTGCAGAAAGTGATCGAAGAAGCCGGTGCCGCGCCTAAGGACGTAACAGTAATTAGCGATAAGTACACCGGACGCTCAAAAGGGTTTGGCTTTGCGGAGTTTGAATCCGAAGAAGACACTCAAAAAGCAATTGACGCCTTAGACGGAAAAGAATTGGCTGGCAGGAATTTAAAGGTAAATAAAGCCAGGCCAAAGAAGCCGCGCAATGACAATTTTGGTTCAGGCCGCCGCTTCTAACTGTTAAGGTAAACAAAGGTTAATTAAGATATAGATCCAGAACTCTCGTTACAAGTTTCAAGAAGGGCAGTGGTAAAACCACTGCCTTTTTTTTATCCTTCTTGACTCCTTCTGTCCAACGCAATAAAATATAAATCAGGAGGTGATAGCATGGATTCTTCTTTATTTTTAGGACGCTTACTTGGCCCAACTATTATTTTGATTGGTGTAGGTGTTTTGACTAACTTGAAATTTATCAGCCGGGTTGGCCAGGATTTATTTAAAAACTACGCTTTGGTTTATATCAGCGGGATTTTTATTTTTGCCGCCGGCCTGGCAATTATTTTATCTCATAATCTCTGGGTATCGGATTGGCGGATGATTATCACTATTTTTGGCTGGATTACTCTGGCAAAAGGGGCTTGGTTTATTCTTTTGCCGCGAACTTTAGTTAAAGCGGCGGAACTTTATACAAAAAAAAATAAATTGATATCGTTTATCTGGACAATTATGCTTTTTGTCGGCTTATTCTTGTCTTTTAAGGGATACATAGCATAGGCCTTTAGAATTATCTTTTTTTCTGCCCTATTCTTTCTGCCTTTTAGATGGGTTAATCAATCTTAGGATTATCTCTTGTAATAATTAAATAAGTAAAGTAAAATTTTATTATTTAAATTTGCCTAAACATGAGTTTAAAGCATGGATAATTGGAAACAGCGCTTTGTCCGCCGGATAATTCATTTACGAGTATATGTTGTTTTGCTTTGTATTTTGATTTCGGCTTTCTTTCTTTTTTCTCTGCGTGACTTAACTGTTGAAACCCACCTGGAAGATTTTCTTCCTCAAAAACATCCCTTTATACAAGTTCAGCACCGCCTGATTGACACCTTTGGAGGGCTAAATCAAGTAAGTTTAGCTTTGGAAACAGAAAAGGAGGATATTTTTAACCAAAATTTTCTAGATAAGGTAGTACGCCTAACTGAAGATTTATATTATCTGGAAGGGGTTAATATTTCCCGGATAAATTCTATTGCTTCCCGCCACATAAAACATGTTACTGCCGATGAGGAGGGTTTTTTTGTAGAAAGGCTGCTTCGGCGCGCCCCGGATAGCTGGGAAGAAATGGAGCGCTTGAAAGAGAGAATCAAAATGAACCCCGATGTCTACGGTAAGATGGTTTCTAAAGATTTAAAATCAACTTTGATTCAGGTCGATTTTGAATCAGACGTAAAAACCTCTTATATTTTTGATAACTTACAAGAACTTAAAAATAAATATGAAGATAAAAATACTCATCTTTATATCGCCGGCCGGCCGGTATTGGAAGGCTGGCTTAATTTTTACCTGCCGCGAATGTTTTTTATTTTGGGTATAAGCCTTCTAATTATAGCTGTTTTCCTATACCTTACTTTTCGCTCTAAGCGTGGCGTAATTCTTCCCCTTGTAGATTCCTCTATGGCAACCCTCTGGGGCCTGGGGGCTATGCAGATGTTTGGCTTGAGAATAGACCCGTCAACTATCTTAGTTCCCTTTATTATCTTATCACTGGGAATAAGCCATTCGGTACATACTCTTAAGCGTTACTATGAAGAAATGAAAGAGCCGGGGAAAAAAAGCAAGCACGCGATAGTTAGCACTATGAGCCATTTACTTATTCCCGGTGCCGCCTGTGTTTTAACTGACGGCTTTGGATTTCTTTCTTTGCTAATCGTACCGCTGGCGACTATCCGCAGTATGGCTCTTGCTTCCGGGTTAGGAATTTTAGCGAACTTTGTTACCTCTTTTATGTTTACGCCCTGTCTTTTGTCCTGGATGCGTAAACCTAAAATACTTGAAATCGAGAGGGAAGAATCTCATAAGTGGGTTGATGGCTTTTTAGCAAAGTTGAGTATATTTTCTTTGAGTAAGCGGGCCGGGACTATTGTGGTCGGAATTTTTTTATTGATTTGTTTAGTTTCGGTTTTTGGCCTGCGCCGGATAGTTGTGGGCGATAACACCGAGGGGACAAGCTATCTGTATTCAGACAGCCCTTACAATCAATCAGAGGAGTTTATCAATTCTCAGTTTGGCGGGACAAGTTCTTATTACATATTTGTTGAATCGGATGATTCTTTATTTGAAGCTGATAAACTTAAATTAATTGATAAATTTCAAAGTTATTTAATGGATGAGGTTCCTCAAGCCGGAAGTTCTTTATCGGTTGCCAATGCCGTTAAAGCTTTAAACATGTTTATGTTTGACGGAAGGCAGCAATATTACAGTTTGCCCCAAGATGATGACACAATCCGGCAATATTGGTTTTTATATACCTTGAGCGCTTTCCCGGGAGATTATGATTACCTGATATCACGGGATGAGTGCTTATCGAATATCAAATTTGATTTTCGTGACCATCGCTCCGAAACTATTGATTTGACCGTGGATAAAACCGAGTCTTTTTTTAATAAACACCGGCATGATAGCTTAGAGTTTTCTTACGGGGGAGGCGATATCGGTATACTTTACGCGGTAAACGATATTATCCGGAGAACCATTATTCCCAACATTCTTTTTATTGCTTTGTTGATTTTTGTTTATGTAAGCCTGGTTTACCGCTCTTATGTTGCCGGTTTTATCCTTCTGCTTCCTTTATTTATCAGTAATCTGATTGTTTTTTCGTTGTTCGGGTTTTTAGGAACATCGATTACCACCGAGGTGCTTCCCCTGGCGTCCTTGAGCGGCGGGCTGGGAGTAAATTACGGTATTTATATTTTAGCCCGCCTTTGCGATGAAATAAAGGAAAAGAAAACCACTTACAAAAATATTTTACATAATACCCTGATTACCAGCGGTAAAGCTGTTTTTTTTAGCGGATTTATAGTTGCTGCCGGTATCGCGGTTTGGGCTTTTTCCTCTATTCGCCTGCAGGCAAACCTGGGTTTTAATTTGTGCTTGGCATTAATTTTAAATATGGTAACATCATTATTGATGATACCGGTTATGGTTTGGTGGATAAAGCCGGCTTTTTTATTTGGCAGGGCAAGAAACCGGCTTAAGCGAATAAAAAAAGTAACTATTTAAAAGGAGGTAGGGCATGAGAAAGTTAGTTTTAATTTTAAGCTTTCTGGTCCTTTCACCGGGGGCGGCCGCTGAAGGGCTTGAGTACTATAGAGTCCATAACCCTGAATCGGGCATGTCAGCCGATGAGATTATGCGGATTAAATATCACAACAAATATTCTCTTT
>PXAH01000054.1 GCA_003565945.1 Candidatus Omnitrophota bacterium | reverse complement strand
TGATACAGGCCCCAGAGGGCTTACTACCGCGGCAAGCATATGGATAAGCAGCGGCATAGGCTTAGCTGTTGGCTGCGGGTACCTAAGCACAGCCCTGGCCGGAGCCTTATTGGCTTTTATAACCCTTTCCGGATTAAAATTTATCGAAGACCGCTACCAAACCAAAAAGTAGACGTCCTACTAACAAATACCCTCCAGAAGTAGACGTCCTATAATAGAGGTCCTACTGAAAATAGCTAAATTTACTAAAATATGTTATATTTTTGCCATACTTGCTCTCTAGGTAAGAAAGTAGGATGGTTTAGCCAAAATAGACGTCCTACAACAAAAAAAGGAGGCTAAAAAGATGTTTGGAATAGGAATATGGGCGCCTCTGGTAGCTCTTTTTTGCATTTTGATAGCGCAAGCTTTTGAAGGTTTTCCAAAAATTGTCTGGATGAGCATTGGCATTGGAATTGTTCTATTCGGCTTTATAAGATTAGCTATCATGCTTCCTGGGCCGGATAGTCCAGAGGCAATAAGCATAATGGAAGGAAAACCTCAACACATACTCGGGACACCGCTTGAGCAATAAATATTTATAACAAACCGCCTTTAAAAAGACTTAACCTTGCCATAAGTAACTATCTACTACTAAAAGTAAACAAGAGTTAAGCAATTCACAGGATTTTTAATTCCATTCATAAACCCTTAATAAATATAGAGATAACCCCTCTATTTTGCTTTTTCAAAAGTTAACATAAGATATATTATCGGTAGTTATATAATACTCATAGAATAGCCAAAAGCTAGTCCCTAAGGAAAGGTTTCTAGATAGTTAAAAGATGGGAAATTTTAGAACTTTTTCCCCTGCAGCCTGGGGTTTATAGGAAGAAATGCTAATTGCTGTGAATAAATCGCTTTTTTTTTCTTAACAACGCCATACCCTATATTGATTAGAAGTTCTGTGATGAGAAACCGTGAAAGAAAAACTATCTAGCGTGAGATCTGCTGTAATCAAGATCGTGGCCTATATCAAGAAAATCAAGCAATATCTTGCGTATATAAACAGACGGTTCAAGATTGGCTTTCTGGGCCCAATTCAATACCTCTACCCACTGCTTTTGTGTGAGCCGAATATTGATGGTTTTAGAATATTTTACTGCTTTTTTAGGCCGCCCTTTCTTAGCTTTTACTGTTTTTTTCACTATTTTTCCTCCTCAAGAACTTAATTAGTTTTTAATTGTCTATGTATTATATCATAATATTTATTATTTTCAAGTATACAAAAAAACACAAAAAAATACGAAAAAATACGAAAAATATACTTTCTTCTCTTTCTTTTTAAAGGCTCCTTCCCCTTCGAATTACTTCTTGTCCAAATTTACGGCGAATTTCTTCTACCGCCTTATCTGCCTTCTCTTTGTTTTTTTGAGTAAATTCCTCAAACAAAGTATCCTTGGCTTTAGACTCAATAAAGTTTTCCGCTTTTACGCCAACTAATCTTACTTCTTTTCCTATAAACTTATTCTCCAGAAATATTTTTTCAACTGAACGATAAATAGTGCTGTAAGAATTAGTAGCCCTGATTAGGCGCATTGAGCGGCTATGAGTAGAGAAGTTTTTCAACCTGACCTTCAAAGATATACTTTGCGCCCTTAAACTCTTTTTATTTAGCCGGCAGGAAACATCTTCCGACAATCTGCTTAACACCACCTTAATCAAGGAAAAGTCAGCCGTATCTTCCGGAAAAGTAAATTCAGAGCCAATCGATTTAGCTTCAGGCGGCGGCTCAACCTCTCTTGAATCAAATCCATTTGCTAATTGCCAAAGATAAAGCCCGTTTTTACCAAGATACTCCCCTAAAACAGATTGATCAAAATTGGCCAACTGGCCAATAGTATGGACTCCTAGACCATTAAGCGTTTCTTTAGTTTTTTTGCCTACTCCCCACAACTTACTTATACTTAATGGCCATAGAAAATCTAAAAGCTGCTCTCTCTTTACTTCCAAAAAACCATCAGGTTTTTTTAAATCCGAAGCAATTTTCGCCGCTACCTTTAAGGGAGCAAGCCCCAGCGAAGCAGTCAAATTAGTTTTTTCTTTAATTTTTGCCTTTAACTTCAGGCAAGTTTCCGCTGGGTTGGCGCCAAACAAATGAAAGCTTTTACTTATATCTAAAAATGCTTCATCTATACCAACAGACTCAACCGAAGGCGTAAACTGATAAAAAAGAGAATATATTTGCCTAGAAACCTTGCTATATTTAGCCATATCAGGAGGTAAATAGACCCCCTCCGGGCACTTGGTATAAGCCTTTGATATAGGCATACCTGAATTTATACCATGCTTTCTGGCCTCATAAGAAGCGGTTGAAACAACTCCCCTCCCCCTGCCTTTTTTTGGATCTGCCCCAATAATTACAGGCTTTCCCTTTAAGGAAGGATTATCTCTCTGCTCAACAGCAGCAAAAAAAGCATCCATATCCACATGCACTATGTATTTATTGATCATAATATACGAAACTAAGGCTGGATATTAAAATTCAGAAGTTAGATAGTAACCCGCCTCTACCTTCTATCCTCTATTCTCTATTCTCTGACTTCTGTCTTCTGACTTGTTCTATTTCACGAATATAGCGAATTCTTTCCAATACAGGCGGATGGCTGTAAGAAAGAGCTACTTTAAGCGGATGAGGGGTCAAATTTGATAGGTTTTTAACGCTGAGCCGCTTAAGGGCCTCAATAAAATCTTTAGCCAGGTTGGAAGTAGAAACTACGTAAAAATCGGCTTCCCTTTCATTTTTACGAGAAAACCAGTTAGTGAAAAGCGAAAGGAGCATATTAATTGGCGCATACAGCACGCTAAAGAAAAATAAACCGGCATAAACCGAAATATTATCCATTCTAAAAGCCGCAAACAAACCGGGACTAGTTATAAACAAAGATAAAATGTAGAACATAATGCCATTGGCGGCAAAAGAAAGAAAAATCATTTTAAGCAAATGCTTCTTTTTGTAATGGCCTATCTCATGAGCTAAAACAGAAACTATCTGATCCGGGCTGTGGCCGCTAATTAATGTATCAAACAAAACAACTCTCTTAAACTTTCCTAAACCGGCAAAAAAAGCGTTGGCCTTAGTAGAGCGCCGGGAAGCATCCATTTTATAAATGCCTTTTATCTTAAAGTTTTCTGAATCAGCATAGCTTTGAATTTTCTCCCGCAAGCTTACCTCCTCTATCGGTTCAAACTTATTAAACAACGGCATTATAAAACGAGGCCAGATAAATAATAAAAATAACTCAAAAAGAGTCAAGCCAACCCAGCAAAAAACCCAACCCCAAACCTGAAAGCTCTCAAAGAACCAAATCAAGCAAGATAAAATTAAAGCCCCGATAATTAGTCCAATAATTAAGCCTTTTATTTTATCAAGAAAGAAAATTTTAGGCGTAGTCTTATTAAAATCATATTTTTGCTCAATAACAAAAGTCCGGTAAGCGGAAAAGGGAAGATTAATTAATTCAAAAATCAAAAAAATCACTAAAGCAAATAAAAGGCCGGTAGGAATCAAGCCAAGCTCTATACCGCGTAAACTCTTATCAATCAAATTAAATATTCCAAAAAAAATAAACAAAAGAAAAATCAAGGTTAAGCAGCCAGAATAAAAAAGATTAAAGCGGGTGTTTTCCTTCAGATATTCTTGCGAGACCCTGTACTGTTTGGGATTGTAATAGCCTTTGAATTCATCCGGTAGGCTGGTTTTTGCGAAACGAACGTTTAAGATATCTACCAGGAGGTTAAAACAATAACCACCTATCAATACAATTAAGATTATAGCTAAGTATAAATTCAATTCCGTCCTAGATTCAAGCAACTCTCTCTAAGTTTTCCACAAAATTAGAAAAATTAACTTTCTGAGAGCTTAAAGCTTCTTTAAGTTCAGCCTCGGTAACAAAACCCAACTCCCGCAAGACCTTTCCGGTAGCAACACCCTTCCTCCAATGAATACTCAATGCCTCCTCTAGCTGACCGGGAGAAACTATATTTTTTTGAAGGAGAATTTGTCCCAACGGCCTATACGAGCCAACTTCTTTGCGCTTGTTTATCTGCAGAGAACTGTTATTGGCAATTTTTGTGTCGCGCCTATCTACCATAAAAGCACTTTTGTTGGTTTTTTTCAAAAATCTTTTCACTTCGGATACCCGTTCATTCAAATCAATCAGGTTTGTTACGCTGGAGCCAAGCCCTTTATTAACAACCGCCATAGATACACTCATTAAAGGGAATTCCCTTACTTTACGGCTGCGGTCATGAACAACAACAAAACCACTTTTCCTATCTTCTTCCCGGTAATGAAAAGGAATTAAACTATCAAACAACTGTATATAGTAGCCGCAAATTTGACTATATTTATCAGGAGAGGTAATGAAGGCAAAATCATCTCCGCCAATATGAGAAACAAAGTCATCTTGATTGCCCATTTTCTTTACGGCAAGCTGGAGAAGATAAGAGGACTGAATCAAAACCTTATCTCCTTTTTGATATCCATAAAGGTCATTGAATGACTTAAAATTATCAATATCTAAATAACAAAAAGAAAAACTGCTCTGCTTTTTAAATTTTTCCCTCAAAACTTCTTCTAGGATTTTGGCACCGGGTAAGCCAGTTAGAGTATTAGCATTTATACTGTGCTGAGCCCGGCGAAGAGCCATTTCAATTCGCATTCGTAAATCAAGCGGATCAGGCGGTTTTATTAGATAATCATCTACACCTTGTTTGATATTCAAAAGCTGGTTGCGCAGATGCCGTTTATTGATAAGAGTTATAACCGGCACAAAAGCGGTAGCAAAATCATTTTTCAGACGGGAACAAACATCAATCTGGGCACTTCCAGCAGAGTGAATATCTACAACTACGACGTCGGGAGAAGCCTTTTTTATTTGTTCTAGATCATACAACTGACACTTACGTTCAAGGGGCTTTTGGAGGTAAACTTCATACCCCCAACCATCAAAACAAAAACTTAAAACTTCTTTTAATTGTTCATCCGAAGATACAATCAATATTTTGCGTATATTGTCCATACTTTAAGCATTATAACACAAGATGTAGGTAAATCTATATCAAAAAAATACCTAATCCCTATCTTTCTTCTTTTCGCTGGCAGCCTTAACTATCTTTTCTGTTTCTTTTGCCGGGGCAGGGGCGTATTTTTTTAATTGCATAGAACAATTAGCCCTTCCGTTGGTAAGAGAGCGCAGGTCACTTACATAGCCAAACATTTCAGCCAAAGGAGTTTCAGATTTAATAATTTTTTGTTTGCCTTTAGGATCTATTCCTAATATATTACCTCTCTTTGAAGATATATAACTAACTACATTGCTGAC
The DNA here is from genome assembly GCA_003565945.1 of Candidatus Omnitrophota bacterium. Taxonomy (GTDB): domain Bacteria; phylum Omnitrophota; class Gorgyraeia; order Duberdicusellales; family 4484-171; genus PXAH01. The sequence goes on along the minus strand of PXAH01000054.1, from coordinate 968 downwards.
ATAATCCTCAGGAGTAATTACTTCCAAATCCATAATCGGCTCAAGTAATACCGGGCCGCTATTACCGAAAGCGTTTCGAAAACAATGACGAGAAGCAATCCTAAAAGCCATCTCAGATGAATCAACCTCATGGAAAGAACCATCAACTAGCTCTAGTATCACATCAACTACCGGATATCCCGCGTAAACCCCCTCAGCTAACACCTCCCTGACCCCCTTCTCCACAGCAGGGATAAAACCAGAAGGAATAGCTCCCCCTTTAATGCTATTTATAAATTTAAAACCCTTTCCTTTCTCATTGGCTGATAGATTGAAAACAACGTGAGCATATTGGCCTCTTCCCCCAGTTTGCTTAACATGCTTATATTCTTCTTTTGCCTGGCCGGAAACAGTTTCACGATAAGCAACTTTCGGCTCACCCACCTCTACCTCAACCTTAAACTCCTCCTTCAAGCGGCTTACAATAATATCAAGATGAAGCTCGCCCATTCCGGAAAGAATAGTTTCGGAGGTTTCTTTATCAGTAAAAGCTTTAAAAGTAGGGTCTTCGGCGGAAAAATTTGCTAACGCTTTAGAAAGCTTATCCTGGTCTGAACGAGTTTTAGGCTTAACGCTTATTGAAACTACCGGCTCTGAAAACTCTATAGACTCCAGCAATATTCTCTCATCAATGTCGGATAAAGTGTCTCCGGTTAAGGTGTGGTTTAAGCCTACAGCCGCGGCAATATCCCCGGCAAAAACAGCCTGACGGGCCTCTCTCTGGTTAGCATGCATCTGTAAAATCCGGGAAACCCTTTCTCTCTTATCTTTGGTGGTATTGTAAACATAACTACCCTTTTGCAAGACACCCGAATAAATACGAATATAGACAAGTTTTCCTACGTGCTTATCATTTTGAACTTTAAAAGCTAAAGCCGAAAAAGGTTCACTGTCTGAAACTTTTCGTTTTAACTGTTTATCCTTATCTT
>PXAH01000006.1 GCA_003565945.1 Candidatus Omnitrophota bacterium | reverse complement strand
TTAAGCCTAAACTTTTTACCTTGTCAATCAGGTTATCAATATCTTTATCCTGCGCGCCTTTCTTTAGAACGATAATCATTTCTCAAGCCTCCTTTAATGAGCAGATGATTTACGGAGTCCGCAGGACGACGTAAATCATAGCTCGCCGCTTTTACGTTTTAATGCGTCTGCGAATTAACCCCCCCCCACCAATTGAGTAAATAACGTAATCACTACAATTGGTGTGGGGGTCAAATTCAGCCCTGAACCAGAGATTTTGCTTCGCAAAATCACGATTCAGGGCTGCCGTGAACCGTACTGGTTCGCGGCAGCTAAAGACTTATGTTTCCGCCGAAGCCGAGACCTCGCCGCAAAGCGGCGGGCGCTCACTACGTTCGCTCCATAAGCCTAAGCTTCATTTGACACATAATCAATTAAAAGTTTAATAAATTTTTTGTTTTGGGTGCTTGTACCAATCGTAATCCGGAAAAGATTATTTAAACCCCAGCCCTTAAGTTCCCTAATTATCACCCCATTACTTAACATATAATTATACAGCGATGATGTATCAGATCCTAGATCAACTAAAATAAAATTTGTATAACTTCTAATGTAAAAAAGGCCTAGGGCATCCAGGGCCTGATAAATAAGGTTCTTTTCTCGGTTTGTAAACTTAACCATTTCTCTAACAAAACCTTTATTATCAAGAGCAGCTTCTGCCGCCACCTGAGCCAGCCGGTTCACATTAAAAGGCTCTCTTATTTTATTTAACAGCCCGGCTATCTCCGGATCAGTAACCCCATAGCCAATCCTTAAACCAGCCAGCCCATAAGCTTTAGAAAAAGTCCTGGTTACTATCATGTTTTTTCTTTGCTTAAGCATTTTTAAGGATCGTGGAAAATCCGAAGGAGCAAATTCAAAATAAGCTTCGTCAAAAAACAAAAGCACCTCAGCCGGTATTTTTTTTAAAAAGCGGTTTACTTTTTCCTGGCTCAAATAAGTTCCGGTAGGGTTATCCGGGTTAGCAATAAAGATAATTTTTGTTTTTGGGGTCACTTTTTTTGCTATCTCATCTAAGTTGTAAGAATAATCCTTTAGGGGGACTTTGGTAACTTTGGCCCCAAAAATCTGAGCTTGGATTTGATACACTAAAAAAGAGGGAAAAGCGGTTATAACCTCATCTCCCTTTTCAATAAAAGCTTTAAGAACTAGAGTTATTAATTCATCGGAACCGTTACCAAAAACCAAAGAATCAGCTTTCACCCCTAACTTTCTGGCTAGCTTACTCCTCAGATAAAAACAAGAGCTTTCCGGGTAACGATTAATATTTTTTAACTCTTTCAAGACCGCCTTTTTTACGTAAGCAGGGCTAAAGGGGAGTTCATTGGAAGCCATTTTGTAGACCAGCCTTAACCCCTTTTCCCGTTTTAACTCTTCAACCGGCTTGCCCGGTTTATATGGCTTTACTTTATCTATATTTTTTTTATGTTTCATCTTAGCTATGCAAATTTAATTTTCCTGTGGGTAAGAGCCAAGAATTTTCACGAAAATACACTTTTCTTTCAATTTACCTAAAGCTTTCTCAAAGTGCGTTGAATTTCTATGACTTTCCAAATCCACAAAAAAATAATACTCCCAAGGCTTCTTTTTCGAGGGGCGGGATTCAATTTTAGTAAGGTTTATGTTGTGCTGTCGAAAAGAAGATAAAATATCATGTAAAGCACCCACCTTATCTTTTACTGAAAATAAAATAGAAGTTTTATCGCGCCCGGAAGGAGGGCTGTCAGAAGAAGCTATAATCAAAAAACGCGTATAATTTGAAGGCGAATCTTCTATTGAGGCAGCAATGACTTCTAAACCATAAAGGTTGGCAAGTATTTTTCCGCCAATACAAGCCCCCCACCTATCACTTTTGGCACTTTTGGCCGCCGTCGCAGTGGAACTAGCCGGAATCAACTCAGCACCGGATAAATTATCAGCTAACCAGCTCCGGCATTGAGAAAATACTTGAGGGTTAGAATAGACTCGTTTTATTTTAACACCGGGATGTCCGATAAGAAAATGAGAAATATTTAAAGTCACCTCGGCGCAAATACTTAAAGGGGAAGTAAAGAACATATCTAAGGTGTGGCTAACTACTCCCTCAGTAGAATTCTCTACAGGAACCACCCCGAAATCAGCCTCATTTTTTTCAATTCTGGAAAAAACATCAGGAATTCCCTCAACCGCGACAAATTCACATTTCTTGCCAAATTTTTTAACCGCGGCAAGGTGGGTAAAAGTCCCTTCCGGGCCAAAATAGACTATCCTGGGCCGGCCCCTCTTAGACCTTGAAGCCGAAAGTATTTCAGTAAATATATTCTGAATATCTTTCTCGTCTAAAGGGCCTTGGTTTATTTTCAACAGCCTTCTTAAGATTTTACTTTCTCGTTCAGGAGAGTATCCTCTTGTTTTTTTTGCTTTTTTGCAATCAGAAATCTTCACGGCTTCCTTAACTCTTTGGTTTAAAAGTTTAAGAATTTTTTCATCTACTTTATCGATTTTCTTCCGTATTTCTTCTATTTTCATTTTTCTTTTTCCTTTGATTAAACCCTTAGAAAGTCAAAAAAATCCTTATCTAAAGCTTTTCGTAAAACACCCCTAAGGTATTTTTCAACATCCCGGGCCACGGAAAAACTCAAAGCTTTTTGGGCGGCTTTCTTTGCTTCCTCAAAAGTTATTTTTTGAATAAGTTCCTTTATTTTTAAAACTTGAGGCGGCGGCATACTCAACTCATCAATCCCTAAACCCACGAGTAAAAAAGCAAGTACCGGCTCCGCCGACATCTCCCCGCACATCCCTACCCAAATATTATTTTTGTGGCCGGAATCTATAATGCTTTTAATCAACTTCAAAACCGCCGGATGGCCCGGTTCATACAAGTAAGCTACTTTTTCGTTGGTGCGGTCAACAGCTAAAGAATACTGAATTAAATCATTTGTTCCAATACTAAAAAAATTGCATTCTTTCGCTAAAAAGTCAGCGGTCAAGGCCGCGGAAGGCACTTCAATCATTGCCCCAATTTCAATATCAGAATCAAATTTTTTCCCTTCTTTTGCTAGCTCTTTTTTAGAAGCAGTTACCAGCTTTTTAGCCTGGCGCAACTCCTCAACCCCTGAAATCATCGGAAACATAATTTTTACCTTGCCTTCAGCTGAAGCCCGTAAAATTGCCCTTAACTGCGTTTTAAATATATCCGGCCGGGCCAAGCAAAACCTTATCGCCCTCCACCCCAGAAACGAGCCGGCTTCTTGAGTTAATCCCGGCTGAGACAAAATTTTATCGCCACCAACATCAATTGTCCTGATTATTACCGGATCAGGATTAACTTTCTTTACAATCCTCGAATAGGCCTTGTATTGCTCCTCTTCGGAAGGCATCTCTTTTTTGCCTAAAAAAACATATTCAGTTCGATAAAGGCCTATGCCGTCAGCACCATATTTTTTTACCAATCCTACCTCTTCCGGTAATTCGATATTGGCTGAAATTTCTACAGCCTTTCCGTCTTTGGTGACAGCTTTGCCAATTTTAGGTTTTTTTGCTGCCTCTATTTCTTTAGAATATATTGCTATTTTCTTTTCGTATTCATCCAACCTCTTTTTTGTCGGCTTAACTACTACTATTCCCGAAAACCCATCTACTATTAGCTGGTTTTGTTCTTTTACTATTTTTGTAATATCTTTTAAGCCAACTACCGCCGGTATTCCTAAACTCCTGGCAATAATGGCGGTGTGGGAAGTCCTTCCTCCTACATCAACAGCAAAACCTAAAACTTTTTCTTTAGGTATAGCCGCTGTTTGGGAGGGAGTCAGGTCGTGAGCGACAATAATCCGCTTCTCTTTCAGATTTATAAACTCCGGGCTTTTTTCCTTAAGCATTGATTGCATTACCCTACGGGCAACATCTTTTATGTCGATTACCCTCTCACGCAAATATTCATCGTTTAATTTAAGCAATGTGTCGATGTATTTTCTTATGCTTTGCGAAAAAGCATATTCTACATTAACTTTTTTATTTTTAATTTGCTTAATCACATCTTCAATTAGCATCCTATCTTCTAAAACTAAAAAATGAGCCTCAAAAATCCTTCCGTGGTCAAAACCTATTTCTTTAGATATTTTTTCTTGAATGCCGGATATTTGCCCGCGGGTTTTAATTAAAGCTTCCTCTAGCCTATAGATTTCACGAGAAATATCAGCATGAGCAATATTCTTTTTGGGAACATAAAGATCATCTTCCCTTATTAGGTATGCCTTGCCTATGCCTACCCCCCCGGAAGCTACAATACCTTTTCGCTTAATCATCAATTATCTCCTTAGGATTAACTACTCCTCTTTACCTAAAAAAGCTTTGAGCTCAGCTATAGCCTCTTTCGCGTCTTCTCCATCAGCTTCAATATTAATCCGGCCGCCATTGTTTACTCCCAAGCTCAGTATTGCTATGATTGATTTCCCATCAACTGTTTCTTTATTGCTTTTTATTTTTATCGATGAGTTAAACTTATTAGCCAACTGCACAAACAAAGTAGCCGGCCTTGCGTGTAAACCATGCATTCTTTTAACTACAACTTGTTTCTCAATCCTAGCCATTTCTTCCTTCTTTTATTATAAATACGAATTACTTCCCGGGCAGTCTTATAGGGATCATGACGTATATAGTTAGTCCTGTTGATTATATCCGCCTCGTAAACCGAAACACCCATGCCTCTTAACTTACCACGATCAAATAAAACCGGGAAAGATTTTTGACTAGCGTACTTAGTTAATAAATCAGAGGTAAGCCTGCCAGAGTTTATTAGAAAACAATTAATTAAATTTTTCTTCGTATGGGAAACAATCTTTTCAAGGTGGTCGGAAGCAGTATAACTATCAGTTTCCCCTTCTTGGGTCATAACATTGCAAATGTATAATTTCATTATTTGCTTGCGGCTTATCTCTTCTTGCAAATCTTTAATCAATAAATTAGGAATAACACTGGTAAACAGGCTTCCCGGCCCCAAAATTATTATATCCGCCTCTTTTACCGCGGCTATCGCTTCCGGATTTGGCTTTGCGTCTTCAGGCACCAAGGACAGCTTTTTTATGCTACTTGTAGTTACGGGAATTTTATCTTCACCTTCTATGGTGGTACCATCAAAATAATCAGCTTTAATCCGCATCTCTTCAAGAGAAGAAGGTAAAACTTTTCCTCGTATGGCTAAAACAATGCTCGATTCTTTTATAGCTTCCCGAAAACTACCGGTAACTTGGGTCATAGCAGTAATAAAAATATTGCCAAAGCTATGCCCTTTTATTCCTTCGCCTTCTTTGAAGCGGTATTGGAACAAATCTCTCATAAGCTGGGGAGTCTCTGCCAAGGAAACAAGGCAATTTCTAATATCCCCAGGAGGTAGTATGCCAAACTCCTGGCGCAAGCGCCCGGAGGAGCCACCTTCATCAGCTACCGTAACTATTGCGGTGATATTTGCCGTATATTCCTTAAGGCCTTCAAGTAAAGTTGATAGTCCTGTCCCCCCGCCAATAGCGACTATTTTTGGCCCCTTGGAAAGAAACCTTTTTTCATAAATTAGATCAATCATCCCCTTTTTACCCTGGGGATAGATAACCTGGAAAAAACTCTGCATTAAAGAGGAAAGGCTGATGATTACACCAAAAAAAGATATCAACAAAAGAAGAGTATTGAAAACCCTCAATACCAAAACTGTATCAAAATAAAGCCGGACGGAAGCGTAAATTAAAAAAAATAAACTCAGCGAAAGCAGGCTTAGCCATCTTTTAACCCTCAGGCCCGGATAAAACCATTTTACAAACTTTATGATTCTTTTCATTGCGGTCTAAGCTATCAGCTTACAGCCTTTTGCTGCTTACTCAATAAACTTACTACCTCTGCGCTATCTTCTACTTTTTTCAGCTTTTGGACAAAATACTTATCCTTAAGCATCCTGGCCAAAAAAGCTAAAGTTTTTAAATGAATACCGGCTTGTGTTTTGCTGGATAGGAGTAAGACTATAATATTGACTGGCTCTTCATCTAAAGAATCAAAGTCAACTCCGTCTTTTATGATGCAAAATGAAAGCAATATGTTTTTAACGAATCTGACTCTGGCGTGGGGCAAAGCTATATTACCCCCTATAGCGGTTGACCCCATCTCCTCTCTTTGAATAATGGTAGATAAAATATCCTGTTTATCTTTTTTATTTAATTTATTTTTAGCTATCAGGCTGTCGAGTATAAAAGAGATAACAGCCTCTCGGTTTTTTTGCTTGGGGCTAAAAATAATATTCTCTTTATCTATATAATTAAGTATATCCATCCTGGCCATCCAAGATTGAAGGAGCACGACCCCGCAGATGCTCTACTAATTTTGTAGACATCCTACTAAACTGAAACAAAGACAAGCGGGCGAGGGGTTTCTTTTCGCTAACCAACTCGTAGAAAACTGAATAGCTCAAAGGAACCCCATCAACAGGTTCACCTGTTCAAAAAACAAAAACAAGCGGGCGAGGGGTTTCTTT
>PXAH01000043.1 GCA_003565945.1 Candidatus Omnitrophota bacterium | reverse complement strand
TGATTCAAAATCTTTCGCCCGCTGCTTGAGCTGCTCCGCTTCCGAAACCCGTGCTTTCTTTTCCCTTTTATTTTGGTAGGCGTTTTTAAGTTTTTTTTCATGCTCTTGTATTTGCTTGTTTTTCTATATTCTAAAGACTATCTCGCGAATACCCTTTTGTTGCCGTTTTATGTATCGCATGGATGTGGTGTGTTCTCTAAGGATAAAGCGGGAGAACTATCCGGCTTTGCCGGATACCACATGCATACTCTTGTATTTGTCTGTTTTTCTATATTCTAAAGGCTATCTTGCAAACATCTTTTTGTTGCCGTTTTATGTATCGCATGGATGCGGTTTGTTCTCTAAGAATAAAGCGGAGAACTATCCGGCTTTGCCGGATACCACATACATGCTCTTGTATTTGTCTGTTTTTCTATATTCTAAAGGCTGTCTTGCAAATACCCTTTTGTTGCCGTTGAAAGAAACAAAAGGATTTTAGCACAAATTAAAAGGGTGTCAAGAACAAGCTTATTTTATCTTGATTCTCAACCAAGAGTTGATATAATTAAAATCAAAATTAATAATTTTGTTAACACGTTCATTATAGTTTGTAAGGAGGTTTTTGATGGGGCGAGGAAAAATTTTCTTTTTCTTTTTTTCTTTAATCTTGTTTTTTGGCTGCGGCTTGGGCCAAGAGCCAGATCTTTTACTTGATAGTTTCGAAGGAGAAATTGACTCAAATACAGTTGACTTCGGCGCCTCAGATAACTCCTATATTTCCGCTGAGGCTTCAAGCAAAGCTCTTTGCGGAACTCAATCTTTAAAGCTTTCCTACCGACTAAATATATCAGGGTATATGTGGACGGCCCGCGGATACAAGCTTGATGCGGAGGAAGCAGGCCGCTGGCAAATCAAACCGGAAGAAATTAGTTGGGAAAACTACAAGGCTGTCACCTTAGCTATGTACGGCCAGAACAGCGGCGCGATATACGCTTTTGATCTTAAAGATAGTGGGGGTGAGCTTTGGCGATATTTAATTGATGATGACTTCCAAGGCTGGAAAAAAATAATTCTTCCTTTTGATAGTTTTTTCTCACGCAGCGATTGGCAGCCAGAAGATGCCGAAGTTACCAAAAATTTAGACTTTCCTGTTTATAGTTACCAATTTGAACCATTGGTACCGGGAGAAAAAAGTGTTTATTTTGATTGCATAGGGTTAACTGCCGCACTGCGATAGGATTGCTTTTGTTTTGCGAGTTGTATTAAAAAAAGAAAGTTTAAACAGTTGCAAAGAAAAATTATTGCGGTATAATTGGTTCTTCTGGATTATCTAAAACTAGTTATTTTCCAGCAAAAATAACGCCTTCCTCAAGATGTGAATAAGTTGTTAAATCTGTGCAAAGTTAAATGAAACAGGGTATTTGGGACATTTGCAGAGAAAGTCTTAAGAGCCGCTTAGGCGAAACTTCTTTTGACACCTGGATATCACCCCTGCAATTAAAAGAAGTTTCTAAAGATGGGCTAGTCTTGGAAGCTCCTGATAGTTTTTTTAAAAAATGGGTAGAAAGCAACTATCTTTCCTCCTTGGAAGAAGTTGCCCGGGAAGCTGCTGGTAAAGAAGTAAGCATAGAATTCAGAGTCAACCCGGGCATTCTAAAAAGCAAAACCACTAAAATTTTCCGCTCTTTTGGGAAAAGTTTTAGTGAAAAAACCCAAACCACCCTTCGCCTTAACCCTCGTTTTACATTTGATAACTTTGTAGTTGGGTCTTCAAATCGAATGGCTCATGCTGCTTCTTTGGCCGTCGCGAAAGCCCCGGGTAAGTCATACAACCCAATTTTTATATATGGTGGGGTAGGCCTTGGAAAAACACATCTTATGCAAGCAATCTCCAACCAATTAATCGCGGTTACCCCTGATATAAAAATAAAATATATTTCTTCTGAAGATTTCGCCAATGACCTTATTTTTTCAATCCGCCACAAAAACACAGATAAATTCAGAAAAAAATACAGAGATGTTGATCTTTTGTTGATAGACGATATTCATTTTCTATCCGGTAAAGAAGCCTCGCAAGAAGAATTTTTCCACACCTTCAATGTTTTGTACGACCACCATAAACAAATTGTGGTTTCTTCTGACCGGCCACCCAAAGAAATACCTGATTTAGAAGAGAGGTTGGTTTCCCGTTTTAATTGGGGTTTGGTTGTGGATATCCAGCCGCCGGATTACGAAACGAGGGTAGCAATTTTAGAAAAAAAACTAGAAAACGAAACGGTGAAAGTTGATCCGCAAGTTGTCCGGTTTGTGGCTGAAAACATCTCATCCAATATACGAGAATTAGAGGGGGCTTTAATTAGAATTGTAGCTTATTCGTTAATTGAAAATAAAACAATAAATGTAGACTTAGCCCAAGATATCTTGAAAGATATGGTAAAAGAAATTAGCACAAGGATTACTCTTGATAGTGTTTTAGTAAAGGTTGGTTCTTTTTATGGGATAGAAAAAGATGATTTAAAAAAAGGTAAAAGAAATAAAACTTTGGTTTTGCCTCGCCAAGTCGCAATGTATTTATGTAGGGAGTTAACTGAAAGCTCTTTACCTGAGATTGGGGGATTTTTTGGAGGCAAACATCACACAAATATTCTTTATGCTTGTAAAAAAATTAAAAGCTCTTTAGATAAGGATAGTAAACTTAAAGCTATCGTTAACACTCTTAAACAGGAAATTAAGAGTTTATAATTAAGTTTTTCTTTTTTTTAATTCTTTTTTTGTTAATTGTTGTTATAATATTTTTAAAAGTTCACAGTTTTAACAAGTACTACTTATACAACAACTACTATTATGTTTATTAATATTAATAGAAGAGAATTAGTAGAGGGTCTAAGAAATGTTGCTGGACCAGCCGTAACCAAACAAGGATTTGCCGCTCTAAGCTCTGTTTTTATTGAAGCAAGTAGTGATAAGTTAAAAATGACAACAACTGATTTAGATGTTACCATGATCGGGATAGTCAACGCCCGCGTTGATTCTGCCGGTAAAGCTCTTGTTCCAATGCGTAGGTTTATGTCTGTAGCTAGAGAGCTTCCTTCCGGAGATGTAGTTCTTGAGAAAAACAAAAATATCCTTTCAATAAAATGTGAAAAAGTTGAGTTTAAGATAAACACAATAAAAGAAGATGAATTTCCCACTCTTCCTGAAAGAAAAGAAGCGGTCACTATCAAGATACTCCCTGAAATACTAGAGGAGATGATCAATTTAACATCTTTTTGTGTGGGGTATGAAGATGTTAACTACGTATTAAGTGGGGTTTTATTTGAGTTGGAAGGCAGTATTATCAAGCTTGTTGCCACCGACGGAAGAAGGTTAGCTTGTATCGAGAGGGAATTTCCTGCCAACCAAGCTGAATTAAAAGAAAAAATATCTTTTATTCTTCCAAGTAAAACAGTTAATGAAGTTCTAAAAACAACAAAAGACCAACAAGAGCCCTTACATCTTTTATTTACTGAAAAAACAACTGAATTTGATTTTAAAGGAGTAAAGATTATCAGCCGGCCGATAGAGGGGGAATTTCCTAATTATTCTCAATATATCCCCAAACAACAAGGGAACCGGTTAGTAGTTGATAGAGAAAACTTTATGGCGGCTTTAAAGAGGATTGGATTGTTAACCACATCTGAGCACCAAGGGGTGAAATTAAGTATCAAAAAAAACAAAATAATAATTTATAAAGTAACCCCCCAATTAGGTGAGGCAAAAGAAGAAGTAGACGCGCAATACCAATCTTCACCTCTAGATATAGAGTTTAACCCAAATTATTTTCTTGATGCCTTAAAGCAATTAACCAGCCAAGAAGTAACAATTGATTTTTTCGGCCCAGAAAAACCAGCAGTTCTCAAGAAAGAAGGATATATCTATCTTCTTTTACCAATCAAAACCTAAAAAAATGGCAGAACACATAAAGGTATTAATTGAAGAGTATATAAAAAAAAATAAAACAAAACAAAACCAGTTTGAAAATATCAATAAAACACTAGAAATTTTTTTCAGCAAGGATATCTGTAAACAGATTAATATTAGAATTAAAGATAACAAAAAACTAAAAATTTCCTTTAACTCATCAAGCCTTCTTTATCAATTTCATTTACAAGAAAAAGAGATACTAGAAACAATAAAAAAAAAGAACCCTCAAATTAAAGAGATAAGGGTAGAATAATGAGCCAAAAAAACCAAAAATACGACGCGACTACCATTCAGGTTTTAGGGGGCATAGAGGCTGTACGAAAAAGGCCGGCAATGTATATTGGAGATACAAGCACCCGAGGCCTCCATCACCTAGTCTATGAGGTGGTTGACAATTCAATAGACGAAGCAACGGCTGGTTTTTGCGATAAAATTGAAATAACTATTCACGGCGACGGGAGCGTTTCAGTTAAAGATAACGGAAGAGGCATTCCTGTAGATGTACATAAAAAACTAAAAAAACCCGCTCTTGAGGTGGTACTTACCACTCTACATGCCGGCGGCAAATTCGATCACAGGGTTTATAAAGTGAGTGGGGGGTTACACGGTGTAGGGGTTAGTTGCGTCAACGCTTTAAGTGAATGGCTTGAAGCTGAAATAAAACGCGGGGGGCATGTTTACCATCAGACCTTCGAAAGGGGCAGGCCTAAAACTAAAATTAAAAAAATAGGTAAAAGCAAAAAACCCGGCACACAAATAACTTTTAAACCGGATTCTGAAATATTTTCCGAAACAACATTTTCTTTTGATATTTTAGTTAAGAGGATGAGAGAGTTAGCTTTTCTCAATAAAAACCTTGAAATTGTTATAAAAGACGAAGAAGAAGAGAAAGAAGCTGCCTTTAAGTTTAGTGGAGGAATTGTTTCTTTTGTAGACTACCTAAACCGTAACAAATCAACTTTACATAAAAAAATAATTTATTTTAATGGCGAAAGGAACCAAGTTGAAATCGAAGGCGCTCTTCAATACAATGAAGGATATAAGCAAAATATTTTTTCTTTCGCTAATAACATAAACACTCTCGAGGGAGGAACCCACCTAACTGGTTTTAAAACTGCTTTAACCAGGGCGATTAACCAAGCCGCGAAAGACAAAAAAATTCTTAAAAATATTAGTAGCCTTTCAGGCGATGATGCTCGAGAGGGATTGTGCGCGGTGATTAGTGTTAAAGTGCCTTCTCCACAGTTTGAGGGGCAAACCAAAACAAAACTAGGGAACTCTGAAATTGAAGGTTTGGTTAATTCAATGGCCTTTGAAGCGTTGTCCGCGTTTTTCGAACAAAATCCTCCGGTTCTTAATAAAATTTTAAAAAAAGCGCTGCTATCTGCCCAAGCCAGAGAGGCGGCAAAAAAAGCAAGAGAAATTACAAGAAGAAAGGGCGCCCTTGATAGTTCTAATCTTCCCGGGAAACTTGCTGATTGTTCCGAGAAAGATGCTTCTTTTTCAGAATTATATATTGTGGAGGGGGAGTCGGCCGGCGGGTCGGCTAAACAAGCTAGAGACCGTAGTTTCCAGGCGATTCTTCCAATTAAAGGAAAAATTCTAAACGTGGGGAAAGCCCGCCTTGATAAGGTTTTATCCAGCCAGGAAGTAAAAACAATAATCGCGGCTTTAGGAACCGGAATTGGCGATGATTTTGATTCAAGTAAACTTCGTTATCATAAAGTAGTAATTATGGCTGATGCTGACAGTGACGGAGCTCATATTCGGACATTGATTCTAACTCTCTTTTACCGCCACATGACTCAGCTTATCGAAAAAGGGAATATTTATATTGCTCAACCTCCTCTTTACCAAATTAAGAAAAAAAATCATCAGGAATATATACATACCGAAAAAGAGATGAATCAAATGATTCTTTCTTTGGGGACAGAATCAATTGAGCTTGAAAAAATCGGGAAAAGCAAGAAAAAAATGACTACGAAAGAACTGGAAATAATAGTTCAGAATTTAATTACCATTGAGCAGTTAGAAATTTCTCTGGAGAAAAAACAAATTTCTTTTGCTGAATACTTAGAAGCTATTGATCAAAAAAAAGGCAAATACCCAGCTTATAAAGTAAATTTTGACCACCAATCGGCGTTTGTCTTAGATGAAGATAAATTAGCTTCTTTTGGTGAACTTGAAGAAATAGATTATGTAGAGATTTTTGAGTCTCACCAAATTCAAAAAATCAATGAGCAACTTTTCAAAAAAGAAGTGTCTTTGAAGGATTATTTTCCTGGCGAAAAAGAAAAATTTATTATAACCGAAAAAGAAACAGGTGTTGTCCATAGATGTGAAGGGTTGAAGGAAGTTCTTAAGTTAGTAAGAAGTTTAGCTACAAAAGGGATGCATTTGCAGCGTTATAAAGGTTTAGGAGAAATGAATCCGGAACAGCTGTGGGAAAGCACTATGAATCCGGAAAAAAGAACACTAGTGCGGGTGACCCTGGAAGATGCGGTTGAAGCAGATAGAATATTTACTATACTTATGGGGTCTCAGGCGGAAGCAAGAAAAGAGTTTATTCAAGCTAATGCTCATCAAGTAAGGGATATTGATGTGTGAGAGAGCATATGACTGAGCACATAAAAGAAAAAATTATCACTCGCTTTTTAGAGGAAGAAATGTATGTGATGTCCGGCCCAGCCGGACAGGCCCCTGCTGTTGATATGGGGGCCAAATCACATCCATGTA
>PXAH01000118.1 GCA_003565945.1 Candidatus Omnitrophota bacterium | reverse complement strand
TTAACACGGATAAATGCGATGAATAGCGCGATACTTTTGATTTCATCTCCCGACCAGAAAGGAATTACAGCTGCTGTTACAGACTTTATATACAAACACCGGGGAAACATCGAGCACGCCGACCAACATATCGATTCCGAATCAAATACTTTTTTTATGCGAATCGAGTGGTCTCTGAAAGATTTTTCTCTTTCCAACAATCAAATATCAAAAAAATTTAAGCCATTAGCCGATAAATTTTCGATGAACTGTTCGCTTCATTTCAGCGATAGCACAGAAAATTTAGCAATATTTGTATCCAAACAAACTCATTGCCTATACGATATTCTTCATAAACACATTCAAGGCTATCTACACTGCAACATTCCTTTGATAATCAGCAACCACAAAGTAGCTGAACCGATTGCCAAACATTTCAATATTCCTTTCCACTACATGCCTAAGCAACCAAAAAATAAAAAAAAGGTTGAAGAACAGGAACTTCTTTTGCTAAAAAAACATAAAATCGATTCAATAGCTTTAGCCAGATATATGCAGGTATTCAGCCTTGATTTTGTGCAAAAATTTAAAAATAAAGCTATCAATATTCATCATTCATTTTTGCCGGCTTTTGCCGGAAAAAATCCTTACCGGCAAGCTTACCGCCACGGTGTAAAAATTATCGGAGCAACCAGTCATTACATAAGCCAAGAACTGGACTCAGGGCCGATTATTGAACAAGATACCGTAAGAGTAAGCCATCGAAGCTCTTTGTACGACTTAAAAAGAGAAGGCCAAGACCTTGAACGCATTGTATTAAGTAGGGCGGTAAGGCTGCATTTAAATAAAAAGATACTAGTTTACGGAAATAAAACAGTTGTTTTTGATTAATTCCTTTGTTTGCAAAATAATTTCAATTATGGTATAATAATTGCCCCTCCTCGGAGGTAATATGAGAAAAATTTGTGCTTTACTCTTAATTTTGGCGGTTTTCTTATACTCTGTCGGCTGCGGGCCGGCAGAAGATAGGGGTCCAGAAATAGTAATTTGGCACTGGATGTCCGACCGCCACCAGGTTTTTCTCGAACTTGCCCATCAATACTATGAAAAAGAAGGAGTGCCGGTTAGTTTTAGGCTTTTCCCTCATTCTGCCTACACTCAAAGAATTGATGCCGCTGCGGCTGCTAATGACCTTCCTGATCTTTTCGGAATATTAGGCGAAAAAAGGGTACTTGCCTCTTTTGCCAAAGAAGGAATGATTGAAAATCTATCCCCCTATATGGAAAAACAAGATAATAAATGGAAAAATCGCTTCATTGAAATCGCCTTAAAGGTTAATTCTTTTGAAAATAATAACATCTATCAAGTCGAGCCGGGCATCTACGGGGTACCAATCGACACAATGAGCATTCAATTTCTTTACAATGAAAATCTGCTTGAAAAAGCCGGCTTCAACCCCAACACCCCACCCAACAATCTCCAAAGTTTTATTACCGCGGCTAAAGCCGCAAATAATATACCGGGAGTATACGGGTTTACTTCCGGTTGGGGCGAAACATGGATGCTTGAGTGCCTGGTTACAAATTATGCTTTCAATGTAATGGGAAAAGATAAATTTATCCGAACGATAAAGGGAGATGTGCCTTACACTGATTCTGACTGGGTGAAGGTTTTTTCGGTTTTTAAAGAATTACGGGAGGCCGATATTCTTGCCCCGGATATTGTTACCATGAACAACAAGGAAGCAGAGGAGATGTTTGCTACTGAAAGGGCTATTTTTACCTTCAACGGAAGCTGGGGAGTAAATACCTACCGCCAGATCAATCCTAACCTTAGTTATGCGGCCATGCCGCCGCCCCCGGCAAATTCAAAACATAAGCCGGGCATTTGGGCCGGAGCCGGATCTTCCTTTGTCTTAAACGCCAAATCCCACATGAAAAAAGAAGCCATTGCCTTTCTAAAATGGTTAACTGACGAAGAAAGACAAGAGTTTCTTACCAGAAAAACAGAAAACCTTCCCGCCATAAAGGGGCTTGGTGACAGCGTTGAAGGCAGCCTCAAAGTTTTTTCTCAAAACCAAGAACTTTTTACCCACCCCAGACTTTGGCCGGTTACCGAAAACTCCCGGGTCATAGAAGCAATTAACCGGGGAATCCAAAACATTATAATCGGAGCAAGAACTCCCAAGGAAGTAGCTGAAGAAGTCAATAGGGTAAAGCAGCGCTTCATAGATTGATAAAATGAATAAAAAAGAACAATTAGTAAGTTTTTCTTTTGTTTTTCCGGCTTTAGTAATTTTTTCCTGTTTTTATATTATCCCTTTTTTTTATACTTTTTGGCTTTCTCTGCACGAAGCATCTCCAATCAATGTTTTTGACCTTACCTTTGTCGGAACCCAAAACTTCAAAGAAGCTTTTTCTCCCCCCATCCTGGCTGGAATTGCCGGGCTTTTTGGGATTATCCTGATATTTTTCGCCCTGAAAAATAAATTTAAAAAAGTAAAAAGAGAGTCCTTAGCTAAAACAATTCAAGTCACAGCTATAGCCGCCGGAATAACCTGCCTCTTTTACGCGGGAGCAACCCTTATCCATATATTAAAAACTTCTCTGGCTTTTACGCCTGACCCGGCTTGGTGGAATTCAGTCGGCAGATCATTTTATATAACTTTATGGGCGCTTACCTTCCAAAACTGCTTAGCATTCCTTCTGGCCTTAGCTGTTGACCGGGCTGTGCGGTCAGGCCAATTTTACCGGGCAGTTTTCTTTATGCTTCCAATACTGGGAGAAGTAGTTATCGGCCTCTTGTTACGAACTATCCTGCGAGCCCACCCCGGCATTTTAAACCACATGCTGGAAAGCGTCGGGCTGAGCGGTTGGATACAAAACTGGTTAGGAAGAGACTTTGCCCTAACTACATTGGCCGTAAGCCATTCCTACCGGGGGTTTGGGTATGGTTTCATTATTTTACTTGCCGGCCTCCAAACAATTCCTGAACAGTTATACGAAGCAGCCCGGATAGACGGAGCGAATGCTTTTTACCGTTTTACAAAAATAACCGTACCTATGCTTATTCCGGTGATTTTTTTGGTAATTATCTTAACAATTCTAGGAACTGTCCAAATTATTGGCCTTCCTATGGCTTTAACTAGAGGCGGCCCGGCCGGGCAAACTACCGTTGCGGTTTACCACATATACAATGAACTTCAAAACAACTATGTTGGCTACGCTTCATCTTTAGGGCTAATACTTGGTTTTATTCTAGTGGTTTTGTCTTTTAGCCTACTTAAGGTATCAAAAAAAATAAATAATTGAACATGATTGAAAAAACCAAAAAAACTCTTTATTTAACTGTAATTCATACTTTTCTGATTTCGGTTGCTTTAACTTGCATTTTCCCTCTTCTCTGGATGCTTAACTCTTCTTTAAAGCCTAACGCCGAATTTATCCGGGATTACGGTTTTCGCCTCCCTGAAAATCTACACTTTGAAAATTATGTTTCAGTTTTTACTCAAGGAAGATTAGGCGCTTACTTTTTAAACAGTATATTCTATACTGCAGTTACCGTAATCGCTATTGTTTTGGTGTCATCACTAGCTGGATACGGAATATCCCGTTTAAAATTCCGCGGCAAAAATTTTATTTTTTACATGTTTTTAGCGGCAATGATGATTCCAATTCCGGCAGCTTTTGTTCCCCTTTATGTTTTGCTGAGATGGGCCGGGCTCCTTAACACCCGGACCGGATACATTCTAGCCATGGTCAACGTGGGCCTTTCCTTAAGTATTTACCTTTATAAAACTTTTTTTGACCAGCTGCCAAAAGACCTGGAAGAATCGGCTCGAATAGATGGTTGTGGTAAATTTCGAACCTGGTGGCATATTATGTTTCCACTGGCTAAGCCAGCAACCGGGGTAGTTGTAATTTTTAACGCCTTAAATGTTTGGAATGAACTGCTTTTAGCTTTAGTTATATTGGGAGAAGGATTGATGCCCCTTCAAGTAGGCTTATTAATATTTTCCGAAAGTGCCTTAGCTATGACTCAACAAACAACCCTTATGGCGGCACTTACAATCACCGCCCTGCCAATTATTGTAATTTATTTGCTAATGCAAAAACATATTATCAAGGGAGTAACTGCCGGGGCTACTGTAGGGTAATGACGATAATGAGGTGTCATCAACGAATATACGAATCGATACGAATATACGAATGAATAAATAATGTAGGGGCAGGGTTTCCCTGCCTTAAAAAGAAAGGAAAATGAAAAAAATGCGCAATAAATTATCAGAAAAAATCACAGCAATTTCCTTTATTTCTGTGTTTCTTTTGTCTTCTGTGTTTCTGTGGTTCTGTTACGGGCAGGATTCGGCCGACTATGTTAATCGAGGCTGGTCCCGCTTAGGTGAACGCAAATTCGAAGAAGTAAGGGAAATTACTAATGAATGTATTCAAAAATTTAGCGAGGAAGCCGACAGACAAGCGGAAGGTTTAAGCAGGCTTGTTCCCGCCGGGCCGGAAAGCCCTTACCGAGTTATGAATAATGTAGCAACCTGTTACTTTATCAAGGCTGAAAGTTATATGCGGCAAGACAAAAATGACGAAGCAATAAATATTTTCCATAAAGTCAGCCAAAAATACCCCTACGCTCAAAGCCGCCACTGGCACGGTTGGGACTGGTCAATAAAAGAAGTTTCTCAGGAATCTATCCAGAGGCTTGAAACCGGCGAGGTGGCCGAAATCGAAGAAATAGAGGCAATAATAACTGAAGTGAATCTCCATTACGCCGGAGAAAGATTGCCGATTAACTACAAAAAGTACGGAAAATTTAAAAATCTAGGAACTAAAGACTACAAGTATGTATTAAAAGAGCCGGTAAAACTGGCTGACGCGGTAGGTGCCGGCGTATATCCAAATACAAACGCGGTTAGGTTTGACCCTCAGTACCAAAAAATAAGGGACCAACTTCATGAAATCGACCACTGGGAGATTCTTCATTCCCGCGATTTAAGCACCGCTTTTTATAAATGGATAAACGCGCCTGAACCAAACGGAATACGTCAATTTTATTTAGCTGAAATTCTTGAGCGTAGCGGCCTGATTGAGCAAGCTATTAAAGCCTATTACGCGATACTAGTTCATTTCCCTCGGACTCATGCCTGGACTTATTGGGAAACTCCCTGGTTTGTGGGGCCGGCAGCTCTCCACAGGATAAAATATCTTCTCGAGAAACATCCTGAATTAGGGTTAAAACTTGAAGACGCTGAAATCACAATCGTAGGGGGATTCGACGGAAGCATTAGGGGTGTCGATTTTGTCGTCAACCCCGGACGTTTAGTTAAAAAACCTTTTTGGCAGCGATTATTTCCTCAAATAACTTCAGGCCGAAGAAAAAGAAAACTAACTAATATTGAAAAGGAGACGGGAGAAAGAGTGCGGCTAATTAAATACAAAAGCGGCGACTGGCAACTTAAAGTAAATGGAGAACCCTTTATGATTCAAGCCATAACTTATGACCCCACACGCGTAGGAGAATCACCCGATGAAGGCACCCAGCAAGACTGGACCCGGCAAGACACAAGCGGAAGTGGCTTGCCTGACGCGCCATATGAAGCCTGGCTGGATAAGAATTGGAACAACCAAAAAGACCCAGGTGAAAAAAGAGTGGGAGACTTCCAGCTTATGGCCGATATGGGAGTTAACGCTATTCGTCTTTACCACCATCCCTTTGAACGTGATATAGAGGTTATCAGAGATATGTACGAGAGCTACGGTATATACACACTGATGGGGGATTTTCTTGGCAAGTACACACTAGGAAGCGGCGCCCGCTGGGAAGAAGGGGCAGACTACACAAATCCCGAACACCGAAAAAACATGCTTGAAAGCGTAAAAAAGATGGTTGAAAAATACAAAAATGAGGAAGCAATTTTAATCTGGCTCCTGGGAAACGAAAATGTCTATGGTTTCGGCTGTAATGCCGACACAGAGCCGGTCAGTTTTTTTCAATTTGCCAACGAAGCGGCTAACTTAATAAAAGAACTAGACCCGGAGAAAAGGCCGGTAGCTATAGTCTCCGGTGATACTCTTTATCTTGATTTATTTGCTAAACACGCTCCGGATATTGATATTTTTGGTACAAACTCATACCGGGGTAAATATGGTTTTCTTGGCCTTTTTGATGATGTACGCAGAGTAGCTCAAAAACCAGCAATGATAACCGAATACGGAGCCCCCGCCTATGGAAGAGGCTACACAGACAAAGAAGCTCAAAAGTTTCAAGCCGAATACCATAAAGGCTGTTGGCAAGATATAAAAAACAATTCTGCCGGGTTCGGATCCGGCAATGCTTTGGGCGGAATAGTCTTTCAGTGGGTAGATGAGTGGTGGAAATCTTCGGGCGAAGCTAACCGGCATAGCAGAAGAAGCCTCTTTACCGGCCCTTTCCTAGACGGATTCATGTACGAAGAATGGTTGGGATTGATGAGCCAAGGTGATGGCACCAACTCGCCTTTTATGCGCCAGCCACGAAAGTCATACTATATGTATAAAGAATTATGGAACTAATTAACTCTAAAAACAAAAAAGGAGGTTTGCATGAAAAAATTTAACTTAATTGCTTTGCTGGGGGTGTTTTTGGTTTTTACCCTTTCAGCAGCCACAACAGCGGGTGCCCGCCAAGATGATTTCTACATCTATCTTGAACACAATTCTCCTAAAAACCACTTTATGCCTTCCGGCTGGATGGGGGATGTTAATGATTTATCTTTTAACGATCACGCGGTCAGTGAAGTTTACACCGGCAG
>PXAH01000064.1 GCA_003565945.1 Candidatus Omnitrophota bacterium | reverse complement strand
CTGCCGGATAAAGAAACATATAGTCAAAACCAAACTCTAGCTGAGATAGAATCGGTTAAGGCGGCAAGTGATATAGATTCTCCCGTATCAGGACAGGTCTTAGAGGTTAATTCAAAACTTACCGATAGCCCTGAAATTATAAATAAATCTCCTCAAGAAGATGGTTGGATCGCCAAAATTAAAATGTCTAACCCACAAGAGCTTGAAAAATTAATGGACCAAGACAGCTATGATAAATACGTCCAAACCCTATAAACCAATCCAACCTCCGAGGTTGGTAAAAATAAGGAATGGTGCTTTCCAACGGTTTGATGAGCCACGTAAACAAAGGCTTTATTCACAAAGATAGGAAATAAACAATAGACAAATTCCAAATTACAAACAAATTCCAATCAACAATAAACAATATAAAAAAATACAAGACAGGATTTGATAATTTTGAATTGGTTGTCCCGGAAAATCAGAAATTCAATACATAAACAAACTATCAATTTCAGTATGGAATGAGTATAGTATTAAGATTTATTTGTAATTTGTATATTGTCTATTATTTGTAATTTGTTTATTTGGTATTGTATATTGCGAGTGTCTTTGAGGGTTGTCGATTGTTTATAATTTGTATATCCCTGATTCGAGATGCGATTCCGAAAACAGCAAAACAATAAGGTGTTTTAATGGATTATATACCTCATACTCAAGATGAAATAAAAAAGATGCTGGAGGTAGCCGGCGCTTCTTCTGTAGATGAGCTTTTTTCAGAAATAGACAAAAGTTTTTTTTCTGATTCCTTCCTGCTTCCGGAAGGGAAAAGTGAACTTGAAGTTTTTGAAATTTTTAAAAATTTGGCCGCGAAAAATAATACCTCTTTAGTTAATTTATCCGGAGCCGGCTTTTATGATCATTATGTTCCGGCGGTTGTTGATAAGTTAGCAAGCCGTTCGGAGTTTTATACTCCTTATACCCCCTACCAGCCTGAATGTTCCCAAGGCACTCTGCAAGCTATTTATGAATATCAAACCCTAATCTGCCGGCTTACCGGCATGGATATATCTAATGCTTCGCTTTATGATGGTGGAACCGCTTTGGCAGAGGCAATAATTATGGCTCTTCGGATAACCGGCAGGCAAAAAGTTATTATTGATTCAGCCGTTAACCCTATATACAGAGATATCGTAGAAACCTATCTTGACTCGAGGCTTTATCAGGTAATTAATGTAGATTGCCCTAATTACCAGACAGATAAAGACAAGATTTTATCTTTATTAGATAGCCAAACAGCCGCGGTAGTTTTGCAAAACCCTAACTTTTTTGGCAGGATTGATGATTACAGCGATTTAATCGAAGATATCCATAAAGCCGGGTCTTTAGCGGTTATTTCTGTTTATCCGGTTTCTTTGGGTTTAGTTAAGCCGCCGGCTTTGATGGGTGCCGATATAGTATCCGGTGAAGCTCAGTGCTTGGGCAACCGCCTTAATTTTGGCGGCCCTTTTCTAGGGTTTATCGCTACCCGGGAAAAATACATGCGGCAGCTTCCGGGAAGGATAGCCGGGGCAACAAAGGATTCAGAGGGAAGAAGGGGTTTTGTTTTGACCTTGCAAGCCCGTGAGCAGCATATAAGGCGGCATAAAGCCACATCAAATATTTGCACCAACCAAAACCTTTGCGCGTTAAGAGCTCTTATTTATCTGGTTTCTTTAGGTAAATTTGGCTTTCAGGAATTAGCTAAAACAAATTATTTTAAAGCTCAATTTTTAAGGCAAAGTTTATCCGAAATAGATAAAATCAAGATTGATTCCGATTATCCGATTTTTAATGAATTTGTAATTGAACTTGCCTCCGGGAAAAAAATATATCAAACCGCTCTTGAAAGAGGGTTCATCGCCGGTGTGCCTTTAGCTAAGTTTTATCCTGAAATGACTAATAAATTTTTGCTTTGCGCGACTGAAAAATTATCCCGGGAAGTGATCTTGAGGTTTAAGGATACTTTAAAAGGGATTTTAGAAAAAAAGCATGAAGTTAATATTCGAACTATCTAAAGAAGGAAGAAGCGGTTTTAAATTACCTAAACTGGACGTTCCACAAGCCAGCCTTCCTTCTTCTGAGTTATTAGGATGTGAGCCGCCTGACTTACCCCAAGTAGGAGAGCTTGAGTTAGTCAGGCATTACACAAATCTTTCCAAGCTTAACTATAGCCTGGACTCCCATTTTTACCCGCTAGGCTCATGCACTATGAAATATAATCCTAAAATTTCAGAATCTATTGCTGAGCTGGAAGGTTTTTCTTTTTTGACTCCAAATCTTTCTTTAACTGAAGCCGGATTTAGTTATATTCAGGGGGCTTTTTCAGTGCTTTTCCAGCTTGAGCGGCTTTTAGCTGAAATTACCGGCATGGATAGGTTCACTCTTTCACCTTTGGCCGGGGCTCAGGGAGAGCTTGCCGGGATGTTAATAGCCAGGGCTTACCATCAAAAGAAAAATAACAAAAAAAAGTACGTAATAGTTCCGGATACTTCCCACGGCACAAACCCGGCCTCGGTTTCTATGGCCGGTTATGAAGTAATTCCCATACCAACCGCTTCAGACGGCCAGATGGATATAGAAATATTTAAGGAAAAATTAACCGATGAAACTGCCGCGGTAATCATGACTTGTCCCAACACCCTGGGAATATTTAATACCCGCATAAAAGAGATTTGTGAAGCGGCTCATTCAAAAGACGCTCTTGCTTATTATGACGGTGCTAACCTAAACGCGATTTTGGGAAAAATCAAGCCGGGTGAGCTCGGCTTTGACATAGTTCATCTTAATCTTCATAAAACTTTTGCCGCTCCTCACGGAGGCGGAGGCCCGGGAGCCGGCCCGCTTGGAGTCTCGCCAAAGTTAACTTCTTTTTTGCCCGGATATCAAATCATAAAAGGAAGGGAAGGTAAATATATTCTTTCTCAAAAAGCTTCTGATTCAATCGGCAGGCTGGCTCCTTTTTTTGGCAATTTTTCAGTTTTGCTTAAGGCGTTAGTTTATATATTGGTTTTGGGTAAAGAAGGTTTGAGAAAAGTAAGTGACTTTTCGGTTTTAAACGCAAATTACATTCTGAAGTCGCTTAAAAATCACTATCAAGTCCCTTTTGAAAGAAAGTGCATGCATGAGTGTGTAGTTTCAGCTGAAAATCATAAAGACAAAGGAGTAACCGCTTTAGACATTGCCAAATTTATAATTGAAGAAGGAATGCATCCGCCGACCATATATTTTCCTTTAATTGTCAAGGAAGCTTTGATGATTGAGCCCACCGAAACAGAGAGTAAGGATGTTTTGGATAAATTCATTTTTTCTATGAAAAAAGCGGCTGAATTGGCCGCTAAATCTCCGGAAAAATTAAAACTGGCTCCTTTCGGGCGTAGGTTCGACCAAGCAAGGGCTGCCCGTGAGAGAAACTTAGTTTATAAGAAAAGATGATGTGTTCTATGTTCAACGTTCTACGTTCGACGTTTAATGTTTGACGTTTGACGCCGAAAGAACGTAGAACGCCGAACGCAAAGCATCGAACGTAAAACATCGAACGTCGAACGCCGAACGTAATAATGATTCAGTGGAGATTGATTGATTCAGGTTTCTGTCAACCTGGCTTTAATATGAGCCTGGATAAGGCTCTTTTTGAAGATTTTTTATCCGGAAAATCAGTTCCCACTTTGCGCCTTTACCGTTGGGCCAAGCCTGCCATATCTTTGGGCTGTTTTCAGAATCCAAATAAAGTTTTAAATTTAGAAAAATGCCGCAAAGACCGCCTAGAGATAGTTAAAAGGATAACCGGTGGTTTTGGCCTCTACCATTCTCCCCGGGAGTTAACTTATAGCTTAGTTTTGCCGGCTGATTTTACTGGCAATCATTCGGTAAAAGATTCTTACCAAAAAATCACCCATTTTTTAATTCAGGCTTACCGCCGCCTGGGATTGGCTGCCTGTTACGCTAAAGATTATTTTAAGTCAGCCTCTAGTCAGAAGCTAAAGGCGAGTTTTTGTTTTGCCCAGTGGCAGGAGTATGATATTTTAATAAAAAACAGAAAGATCGGTGGTAACGCTCAAAAACGGAAAAAGGGCGGGATTTTTCAGCACGGTTCGATTCCTTTTGAACTGCCAAACAACATAGAAAAATACTTCTTAGAAACTGAAAATATTCAAAATAAATATACATCCCTATCGGAGCTGGGAGTAGTTAATTTTCACAGGTTCAAAGAGATATTGATTGATTCCTTCAAAAGCAGTTTCGGTGTTGAGCTAATCAGCGAAGAAATGAACCAAAAAAGTTTAATTTAAGTTATGCGGCAAGGTTTAATTAAAAAAAAGATAAGACTGGCTGATACCGATAAAATTAAACCTTTGCTTTCCGGTTTGGGCCTGCAAACAATATGTGTTGAAGCGATGTGCCCTAATATATCGGAGTGCTTCGCGCGTTCTTACGCGACTTTTTTGATTTTAGGAGATATTTGCACAAGGGGCTGCCGTTTTTGTAACGTTAAGAAAGGCGTCCCTAAAAAAACCGGCATAAATTGGCTGCCGCCGCTTAAAGAAGCTGTCAGAAAACTGCACTTAAGGCATGTAGTAATAACATCACCCACCCGGGATGATTTAGCTGACGGTGGGGCAGAGTTCTTTTACCGGGCGGTTTATGAGCTGAAGAAGTTATCCGGGGTTAATTCGGTTGAAGCCTTGGTTCCTGATTTTCAGGGAAGTTTTCAAAGCATAGAGAAGGTTCTTAAGGCTGAGCCGGATATTTTTGGCCATAACCTGGAAACTGTCAGACGGCTTTATTCAGCCAGAAGAGGAGCCAGCTATAGCCGTTCGATTTCTGTTCTGGGCACGGCTAAAAAAGTCAACTCTAAAATAAAAACTAAATCAGCTTTAATTTTAGGTTTAGGCGAGGAAAAAAAAGAAGTACTTTCTGCTATAGAGGATTTAGCCCGGGCAGGTTGTAATTATCTGGCAATTGGCCAGTATCTTGCTCCCGCTAAAGAAAGTTATCCAATAAAAAAAATCATTGCCGAAGAAGAGTTTATGTATTATAAAGAGAAGGCTTACGCTTTAGGCCTTGAGCATGTAGAGGCGGGAACTTACGTAAGAAGTTCTTACCAGGCTGAGAGTTATATGAGGCGTTCGACGTTCGACGTTCAACGTTCGACGTTTAAGGTTTAGCGTTCGACGTTCAACGTTCGACGTTGAAAGAAGTGGAGGTAGAGATGAAGATAGAGAAATTTGAAGATATTCAAGCTTGGCAGGAAGCCAGAATCTTAACTAATCTGATATATGCTACCGTAAGAGATAACAATAAATTTGATGCGGATTTAAGATTTAAAGGCCAAGCAACAGCTGCCGGAGTATCGGCAATGTCTAATATAGCGGAAGGTTTTGATTCGCATTCTAATATTGAATTTATAAAATTTTTAATTTATAGCCGGAGGTCTTGCTCGGAAGTACAATCTCATTTATATGTGGCTCTTGACCAAAAATATATAAATGAGAAAAAATTCAATCAAATATATAAACAAGCAGTTAAGGTAAAAGAATTAATCGGAGGGTTTATTCGCTATCTCCGCAACAGTAAACGTAGAACATAGAACGTCGAACGTAGAACGAATAGCATGAGCAGATACCATACAGTTATTATTGGGTCCGGGCCGGCAGGCTATACCGCCGCTTTAACTTTAGCCGGGGCCGGTAAATCTGTTTGCCTTATTGATAAAAGCGAAGCGGATTTAGGCGGAACTTGCCTCAACCGCGGCTGTATTCCGGCTAAGTCTTTTCTTGAGAGCGCTAATCTTTACCGTCAAATTGAATCTGCTTCTTTTTTTGGCCTGCAAGCGGAAGTTGGAGTGCCGGATTTTGAAAAAATACAGGCTAAGGTAAACAGCAATATAGGTTCGCTTAAGAAAGGGCTTTCTTTTTTACTTAAAAATAAGGGAGTTGATTTAAAGTTTGGCCTTGCTTCTTTTTCTTCTTCATCCAAGATACAGCTTGAGCAAAAAAATGAGCGTTTAGAAATAGAAGGGGAAAACTTTATTTTAGCGGCAGGTTCAATTCCTAGAGGCTTGCCGGAGATAAAAGTAGACAATCAAATGATTTTTGACAGCGGCGCTTTGTCTGAAAAGATACCTTTTTCAAAAAATATTCTTATTGTCGGAGGCGGTTATATAGGTTGTGAGTTTGCCCATTTCTACCGCAGCCTGGGAGCCGAAGTCACTATTGTTGATACAGCCGGCCGCCTTCTTCCTGGCCAGGATAAAGATGTAACCAGAGTTTTAGAAAAAGATTTTTCAACCAGAGGCATAAAAATTTTAACCTCACATCAAGTGTTGTCTTCTAATATTTCCGGTTCAAAAGTGGAAGTTGAAATAGGCAGTTTAGAAAATCAGGGAAAAGAAAATCTTCAGTTTGATAGGGCTATAGTTGCTGTAGGAAGAAAACCTAATACAGACAGCCTCAATTTAGCTGCCGCCGGCGTTGAGCGAGAGTCTGGTTTTATAAGGGTAGACAGGAGTTTTAAAACCACAGCCGCTAATATATACGCGGTAGGAGATTTGGTGAGCGGGCCGATGCTTGCCCATGTTGCCCTCAGGGAAGCGGAAGCAGCGGCTGCCTTTATTTTGGGGCAAAAAAAAGATGTTGATTATAGCTTTGTGCCCCAGGTAGTTTTTACCGAGCCTCAAATTGCTTCATTCGGTTTGACAGAAGAAGAAATAAATAGTAAAAATATAAAAATAGAAGTTAAAAAAAAGTTTTTTCAAGGCAACCCCAAAGCCCG
>PXAH01000136.1 GCA_003565945.1 Candidatus Omnitrophota bacterium | reverse complement strand
GCGCCAGGCTAAACAGTAGACTATTTCAACAAAATTAGGTATAACCTTTTTTTCTCACTTAGGAGGGTATTGCCATCTGAAGTTATAAAAAATTCGGATAATTTTTCTTAAGCCACTTAAGAATTTCCCGCGCAAAGCTCTCAGCTTCTTTGATTAACTCCTTTACTTCAGACTCTGAAGCTATGCCAGCATAATCATAATCAGCTATATTTCTTTTAACCCTGCAAGAATCAAAATAATCCGCTAATTGATAGAATTCGGGCCCCATTATTTCTTTCATTGCCTGAAATACTGTAAAATGAGCTCCTGCTCCTTTTGTTTTGTACCCCTTATAATAATGGCCAGCTGCAAAACTGCGTTATAAGCGGTAACAAACCTTCTGTCCACTGAGAGCCCTTCCAAGTTGGCATCTTTTAAATCTCTTCTTACCAGTTCCAACAAATTACTTACCTCCTTTGCCGATGTTTTATGCCTGGTTAATTTATTTTGATTTAACAAGTGCTTTAAGCTTATTTTCATCCCCGAGAATAAATACCTTCCTGCCTCTCAAAATAGATTCAATGAAATGGTCCTTCGCCTTTTTTCTTTTTACAACCTCTTGGGGAGAAAATACCGCGTAATTAATCTCCCGCATTAATTTTCTTTTCGGCTCAGAAAGAAGCGATGATAATACTTTAGAAGATATGTTTCCGATAACCATTAAATCCAGGTCGCTTAAAAAATTTTCTCTTCCTTTGGCGTAAGAACCATAAATAAAGGCGATTCTAATATCTTTTTTGCTTAAATTGTCTTTTAAAACTTCAGCTATACCGGCTGTTTTAAGAAAAATATTCCTTAAATCCTCAAAAATCGGACATTTCTTGTTGACCCGATAGTAAATACGGTTGCCCTGTCTGGAGCCTTGAACAAGACCTATCTCCTGAAACCGGCTCAGTTCCCTTTGCACTCCCCTTAACGACTGGCCGATAAGCTGAGAAATCTGCCTTTGATAAAAACTGGTATCCGGATTAAACAGGACCAGTTTTAATATTTCGGCTTTTGTTCTGGAAGAAAATAGTTTATTTAACATAACTAAGATTCACGCAACATTTGTAGTCAATTATATACAATTTTTAGTCGATTGTCAAGTGAAGCCATTATGCAGGAGCATCATAATTTAACGCCGGTTCAGTTCCATGAAAAACATCTTAATAAAGAGCCGCCGGAGGCCGGCTTACCAACTAATTTTGTAGGCGCTCTACTTGTCTATTGGTAAACAGCGGACAAGTAGGACGTCTACAAAATATACCCACCAGCATCCAGAATCCAGCATCCAGGATCCAGCATCTCTATCTACACTCTCGGCGCCAGGCTAAACAGTTTACTGTTTAAACAAAATTAGGTATGACCTTTTTTTCGTCGGAATCTTTATACTGGACAATCTATAATTAGTATTGACAAATTGTCCAGTACAGGAAAAACAACCTTTGTCAAGGCAACCTTCCCGAGCAAGCCTTAGGTAAGCCTTGAAGAACCTGAGCTAAGAGAATACGCTTTAGCGGACCCGCGCAGATTCCTTTCTGAATATCCAAAAGGCGCTATGCTGGATGAGGTCCAAAGAACCCCTAAAATATTTTCTTATCTACAAACACTGGCCGACAAAGACAATCGGCCGGGCATGTTTATACTAACCGGATCACAAAACTTCCTTCTCCATGAAAATATATCCCAAACACTGGCCGGAAGAACAGCTATTTTAAAACTCCTGCCTTTCAGCCTGAATGAATTAAAAGATACCGCGTTTTTTTATAACAATTATGAAGACTATATTTTTACGGGATTCTACCCCCGTATTTACGATAAAAAGATTAGCCCCCGCGATTGGTACTTAAATTACATACAAACTTACGTTGAAAGAGATCTGCGTTTAATTAAAAATATAAGTAATTTGGGAACATTTCAAAATTTTTTAAAAATGTGCGCTTCCAGAATAGGACAGCTTCTTAACCTATCATCGCTAGCGAATGATTGCGGCATAACTCATAATACCGCTAAATCCTGGATTTCAATATTAGAATCAAGCTTTGTACTATTTCTGCTTCGGCCTCACCATAAAAACTTCAATAAGCGCCTGGTGAAAACGCCAAAACTCTACTTCTATGACACCGGCCTGGCCTGCTCTTTGTTAGGTATAGAAAAAAGAGATCAAATTTCCAGCCATTACTTAAGAGGAGGGCTTTTTGAATCATTTATAATATCTGAACTAATAAAGTATCGTTATAACCGGGGGCTTGCGGCGAATTATTATTTTTGGAGGGATAAACTGGGAAGAGAAATTGACTGTATAACAGAAAACGCCGGCAAATTAACACCGGTAGAGATAAAGTCCGGAAAAACACCGCTGGTTGAATATTTCAAAGATATCTCATACTGGAATAAACTGTCAAAAAATAAGCCCTCAAACTCCTACGTCGTTTTCGGCGGGAACACTCCGCAAAAACGTTCTCCGGGAAACCTGGTTCCCTGGAACCGGCTATCGGTATTATCCAAAATAATCTAAACTGCCGGAGGCCGGTTTGGTGTTATTTTAGGAAAACGGTTGACAGCATATAGCGGATAATTGCAAATTTCTCCATCATGTTTAAAATTACGCCCTGTCACCATCGAAAGCACAGAATCACGATACAATTTTCCATAAATCTTTAAGCTTTTCTTACGCCTTCCTGTGCCGGCTTTTACCTCAAGCGGATAAATCTTATCATCGTATAAAACAATGAAGTCAACCTCAGCTGTTGCCTTACTGGCCCAATAATAAAGGTCTCTGAATCCGTAAGCTATTAATTCCTGAGCAACGAAATTCTCAGCGTAAGCTCCGTTATAATCTGAAAATAAACTATTACCTTCAATGACGGATTTAGGAGACAACTTTAACATCGCCCCTAATAGCCCTACGTCCAACAAAAATAATTTAAAGATATTTTCCTTCCTGTACCCGCCAAGCGGCAATTTAGCCACTTTTATCTGGTATGACTTATAAACCAAACCGGCACTTTCAAGCCAAGTGATTATACTATTATACTCTCTGGCCCGGGCATATTTTGAAATCTCAGAATATTTAAACTTCTTATTTTCTTTTGCCAACTGAACCGGTATCGCTTGCCAAGTATTAACAAGCTTAACAGCTTCCGGTTTAGCGGCGTGCTTACTGAAATCATCCACATACCCCTGTAATATATCCTTATGAACTTCCCGGACTTTTTTCAAATCCTTGTCCTTATTGTAGCGCTTTATGGCTTCCGGCATCCCTCCCACATAAAAATATAATTTCAAATTTTCGGTTAATTCCTGATGAAAAATATCATCGATCGGTTCCAATCGTGAGACACTATCGAGCAAACCTCTTAATTTCTCTTTGCCCAGCCCGCTTAAAAATTCTCCAAAAGAAAAAGGGTATAAATCAAGAAAACTCACCTTACCAACCGGGAAGGAAGAACGCGCCCCAATTTGAATTCCCAGTAAAGAACCGGCTGACACTATATAATATTTTTGGCTTAGTTCGCTGAAATACTTAAGCGAAGTTAGTGTCCGGGGCGATTCCTGAATTTCATCAAAAAAGATAAGGGTTTTATCCGGTTTTATATCTTTTTCGCTATAAATTGATAATTTTTCCAAAATCTTCTCAGGATTAAGGCTGTTGGCAAAAAGGCCTTTTAAGGCCGGTTCTTCTTCAAAATTAAAATAGGCTACAGATTCAAACTCCTTTTGGCCAAACTCTCTTAAGATATAAGTTTTTCCTGTCTGACGAGCCCCTTTTAAAATCAACGGCTTCCGCGAGGAATCCTCTTTCCATTCTATTAACTGCCTATAAATATCCCTTTTCATATGTTAATTCTCCCAAAAACGTGTAAAAAAGTCAAGAAAATGCTTATAAAAATGTGTAAATACTATTAAATAAGCACCACTTTTTGTGTAAAACCCACATCTGCTGATAAACGGCAACTATTTTTTCTTTCCCGGCAATCACAATTGCCGCTCATCACCCCCGCCGGCCAAGCAACCGTTTTACCACCTGATTTTGTAGGCGTTCTACTTGTCTATTGGTAAACAGCGGACAGTAGGACGTCTACAAAATATACCCACCAGTATCTCTATCTTCACGCTCGGCGTCAGTACGTAAAGGGGACGGAGCGTAAAGGGGGCGGAGTCAACTAGTCAACTTAGCCTTTCTCTTCCCCGCCACCTCCTCCCCTCTTTCAACATTTTTAGCTACCGCTTGTTTAGAGATGTTTAAAAAATTGCCTATTTGCGTGCCAGGCAAGCCCAACTCTTTTACCCCCCAATAACAAATAAGGGCTCTGGCTTCTGATATTGAATTATTTTTGCTTCTTTTTTTGATTAATTCTGCTTTTATATCCGTTAGCTCGCAAGCTCTGTTTGTTATTTTAGCAAGATCCCAGCCTTCTCTGATAAGCTTGCCTTTTCGATCAAGTTGTTCTTCTGACTGCCTCAATATATCATTAACAAAAGAATCATCACCCAGTATCCTTTCGTCTCCCCGCCAATATTCTTTTTTACGCTTCATATTCGCCAGATCGCTCCAGCCTCCGGCGCTTCTGACCAATCCGCCGCCTAAAAAATCAGTCTTTTCGGTTTGGCCTGCGCCGTTTTTGATGAATTCTCGATAGTTGGCTATGGCTTCTTTTTCCTTTTTGCCGAAGAAAAGCAATACTTCGTTTTTATATTGCCAAGGATATTGCTTGGTACCGACTATTGCCGCATGGCCGGTCCAGGGATATGCGTCTAGCTGCTCTATCGTAGATAGAGTCTTGGATTTTAAAGGATTCAGATGAATATATCTTACTAATTCCTGAAAATAGACATCTTCTTGGCAAAGAATGGATTTATAGCGGTTCTGGTAAAGGTAACCTCGACGCTTATGCCGGGCGTTAAAATAGATAGCATATCCGGTTAAAAGACGCCTGGCTATATCGCTTAAGCTGCCTAAACCTGTACGAACCATAAGGTGTATATGGTTAGGCATGAGAGCCCAGGCATAACAAGCTGATTTTGTTTTATCCAAGGCGTCGGCAAGGCGGGATAGAAACTCTTCTCGATCTTTGTTATCTTTGAATATCTCTTTTCGCTCGATTCCTCTGGTGTATAGATGATATATGCCGCCAATGATATTTAACCGCTTGTCTCTGGGCATGTGTTTACAATATCAAAGAATTAAAATAAATCAATAGTTGACTAGTTGACTCCGTCCCCATTAACGTCCCCATTAAATTCGTTGTCCCACAAATTTCGTATAAACTCTTGATAGGGAAGAATTAATATGCCGTCTTCGGTCAACCGCGCCCTTTTTTCCAAAGATACTATAATGCGGTGTTTTACGCCGGGATACTCTTGTTTGAACTGTATTAGGCCTTTAAGGTCATTTGCTGTTATTTTTTCTTTGGCCTTTGCCTCTATCGCCAAAGACGCATTACCTAAAATAAAATCAACTTCCACCCCGGTAGTCAGGCGCCAATACGAAATATCGTAAAACTTTTCCGAATAACGGCTGTGCGCGGATATTTCATGAAAAAGCCAGTTCTCAAATGCCTTGCCAAATAATTCCGAACCTGACATGATTTTTCCGCGCTTACTTAGGTAATTAACTACGCCCACATCCCTGAAGTAAAATTTGGGGGAACTTATCGCGCGCCTCTTGGGGCGTTTGGTGTAAGCCGGAAGAAATGCCCCCATTAGCGTATCGGCAAGAATGTTATAATGGCCTCTTACCGTGTTCGCCGAAACACCGCTTTCCCGGGCGATGTTTGAAAGATTAACTATTTCCGTATCGCCTATCGCGGCTACGCGAAGAAAATCAAAGAAAACCGGCAGGCTTCTAACCAGGCCTTCTTGCAGTACCTCTTCTTTAATATAATCTTCAACATAACTTTGAATCATCCGTGCCGGATTTTTACTTATGTAATGATTTGGAATCGGCCCGGAATTAAGCATTCGCGTTATATCAAAATCTTTTCCTATCTCAATAGCCGACAACCCTAATAACTCATACCTTATAGCGCGCCCGCCGAGTAAGTTGGCATGCCCCCTTTTTACCTTTCTGGCGCTTGAACCGCACATCCCAAAAACGCGGCCTTGTTCCTGTATCAAATAATGAACTTCGTCCAGCAGAACCGGGGCTTTTTGTACCTCGTCTATAATAACCAATTTGGATTTAGGCAAGGCCATAACCTCTTCCCTAAAAACCGAAGGATTCTGAAGATAACGGATAACCAGATCGCTTCTGAGCAAATCTATCCTGAGTGCTTCGGGATACATTTGTTTTAAAAGAGTGGTTTTACCGGCCTGGCGCGGCCCCCAAAGGAAAAAACTCTGTGATGGCAAATTAGGCAAACTAATACGTCTCTCATACATAACAGCCCCACCTCCTATTATCATGAATATCGTAAGTAATGGTTCTATTATACACTAGAGGGTAGTTGCTATCAAGTGTTTTACGCTAACACTTTACATCATCTCCGAGTACGGCTTAATCCATACTGCCCGCACTAACAAATGACAATCCAAGATTCAACTCTATAATGGTCGGGAAAAACTAGGCCACTTTTAGACCCATTTTAAGGTGAGAGAGGTATAATGTAAAGTGGGAAAAAAGAAGGTCTGTCTATGCGCAAGAAAATCGAACCGGGAATACGGGCCAGGATAGCGTTAGAGGCTATCCGCGGAGAAAAGACTGTGGCTCAGATTGCGTCTGAATATCAAGTTCATCCTAATCAAATTCCTCTGGTGTATAGATGATATATGCCGCCAATGATAT
>PXAH01000065.1 GCA_003565945.1 Candidatus Omnitrophota bacterium | reverse complement strand
TGGTGGAGGTGGCGGGAATCGAACCCGCGTCCCTAAAATTTCAGCTAAAAAGCGCTACATGCTTAGCCTTTTGTTTGTCTTTTCTCCGGCAGCCCCAGAAGGCAGGGTTTGCCGGAAAGCAGCCTTTTTAAGTTTTAAGAGCAAGTTCAAAAGGTAAAAACCTGCCCCGATCCTCTAAAATGAGCCCTTAATGCTTCCTGAGGCAGGAAACATAAGAGCCTCCTACTTAGCTTAATTGATAAGCAGGAGTTGTGTTAAAAGGTGTTGCCTTTGTTTTTTACAAGCACCACTGTCGCGGGCGACTTGCGTCCTCGGCATGCTCTCTTCAGCCTCACCTCTTAGGTCGAGTCCTTTCACCCCCGAATTGTCAATCAACAGGTAATTTATAGCACATATCGGAAATAATTTCAAGGATGGAAGCTAGAAGTTGATGAGCCAAATCCGTAATAAAAAGCTTGCGGGTTGGCTGTTTTTAGTTATTATAGTATTATTATGTTCTTAAAACTGACTTCAAAACATAAAAAGCGAATTCTTTGGGCCGCGGTTTTTCTTATAGTTCCCGCCTTTGTTTTTTGGGGAAGCTCTACTTTGTTTGACGGAAATAGAGGCGCTATCGGCGAAATCCAAGGAAGGCCTATAGAGCATCGAGATTTTGCTCCTTACATAGACCAGGCTCAACTCCACTCTCTTCTTAATTTTGAAGAAAGCAGGCAGCCGGATTTTGAAACTATTTATTCCATGGCCGGAGATTTTTATCTTTTAGCATATCAGGCAGAAAGAGAAAACATTAAAGTCTCGGACAGAGAAGTAGTTGAACACATTCAGAACATGCCTCTTTTTCAGGAAAATGGCCAGTTTAGCCGGCAAGTTTATGACAGAATTATGGATAATATTCAATGGCATCTTCGCCGCCGCTTTAGTGCTAGAGATTTTGAAGAACACATTCGTAAACATCTAAAGAATAAAAAGCTTTTTGAAAAGCATATCCAGGTAGAAGTTAGAGAGCAGGAAGTTAAAGATTTTTACAAAACAGAAAATCAGGAAGCGATGCTTTCTTATTTGTTTATTCCCTATCAAGCTTGGAAACCAGGGGTTGATGTTCCGCGCGAAGTTTTGGAAACCTTTTACGCTCAGAACCGGAGTCAGTTTCGGCGTCAATCAAAGGTTAAGGTAAGTTTTATTCGTTTAGATCCGGGAAGCAGAGAAGCGGAAAATATTGTGAGAAAACTGGAAAAAATAAGCAGTTTAGATGAGCTTGAGGGTGTAAGCGTAGAAGTATCGGGTTTTTTTAGCCGAGATGAACCAATTGAAAATGTTGGTTTCAGCGATCAATTGAATCAGATGTTATTTGGCTTAAGTAAAGGTGAAATTAGTTATCCGGTTGAGCTTCAGAACAATATATTTGTTTTTCAGAAGCTGGAAGAAACGGAATCGTTTTTTCCTGAATTTACTCAAATCCTGGAAGAGGTAAAAAACGCTTACCGTAAAAATCAAGCAAGAAAGCATGCTCAGGAAGTAGCCGATAATATTTTAGAAGAAATAAAAACAAGCGAACCCGAAAATCTAGGTAAATTTACCTCGGGAGAAAAGGTCAGGTTTGTAAAAACTGATTTTTTCAACTATCTTGGTTATATCAGAGGTTTGGGGTTAAGTGAAAAAGTAAGTAATTTGGCTTTTTTTACCCTGGAAGAAGGCGAAATTTATCAAGAGCCGATATTTAAAGAAAACGGAATTTACATTATAAGATTGGAAGAAAAAACAGAAATTGATCCGGAAGTATTCGCGCAAGAAAAAGAAGAATACTATCAAATAATCAGAGAAAATAAAGAAATGTATAGAAGGTTTAGTTACCTTTCCCGCCTGCGTGATAACCTATCTTTTCGCTTAAGGCCTCTACGTCAGTAGCTAGTAATCTTGCCGGTTAATTTTTATTCGCTTTTTAGTTGTACTATTTTAAGCCGTAATAATCGATGTTTTTGTCGGCAACTTTCTGGACTGCGGCAATTTCTTCTTGGTTTTTAAGAAGATGCTTAAAACGTCCTTGAAGCTTGAGGTATTCAGAGACTGGTTTTGGTGAGGGAATTTTGCGGACTTTAGTTAATTTTCCGTATTCGTATTCAACTATCGGATAGAGGCCGGTATTAACCGCTTGTTTAGCTATTTCAATAGACAGTGATGATTCCGATCTCCAGCCTAAGGGGCAAGGAACATGTATTTGCAGGTATTTTGGCCCTTTTATTTGTAAAGCTTTTTTAACTTTAATTTCTATATCTTTTGGGTTAGCGATAGAAGAAGTCGCGGAGTAAGGTATATGATGGGCGGCGCATATCTCGACTACCGGCTTTTTTGGACGGGGGTTTCCGGATGATTTTTTTCCGGAAGGCGAAGTGGTTGTGTGAGCGCTGAAGGGAGTTAGTCCGCTGCGCTGAATACCGGTATTCATGTATGCTTCGTTGTCGTAGCAAACAAATAATACATCATGGCCTCTCTCAAGCATGCCGGATAAAGCCTGAAGCCCTATGTCAGCTGTTCCTCCGTCACCGGCTTGAGCGATAACATTTATTTTATCTTTTTTACCCTGCTGGTCTAAAGCAGCTTCCACTCCGCTTGCTATGGCGGCAGAATTTTCAAACAAGGAGTGAATCCATGGCACACCAAAAGCGCTTTGAGGGGCCTTGCTAGAGAAAACTTCAAGGCAGCCAGTAGCGTTGGTCGCGATTGTATTGGGTCCGGCGGTATTCATTACGATTCTAACTGCCATAGACTGGCCGCAACCGGCACAGGCGGTATGTCCGGATACGTAGTAATTTTCCTTTAAATGCTCTTTTTCCATATTAAACTGTTTTAAACTCCTTCCAGAGTAATTCTTCATTTAAATCGACAAATTTGCAAGGATTTTCTTCTTTTTCGGTGGACTCAATAATTTTTTCTACGGTAGAAGGTTTTATATCACGGCCGCCAAGGCCGGCAACAAAACCATTTACTTTTATTTTTTCAGGAAGTATTGATTTTATTTCAGAATAAAGGGCGCCGTTTGAGCCTAACGATATGTTTTTGTCGACTATGCCTACATTTTTTGCTTGGCTTAGAGCCTTTTTGACTTCAGCTTGAGGAAAAGGCCGATAAGCAATAATTTTTAAGAGGCCAATTTTCTTTCCTTTGTTTCTTTGAATATCAACTATATCTTTTATAGTTCCGCAAACCGAGCCCATAGCAACCAATATAGTCTCAGCGTCGGAAGTTTTATATTCCTCGATTAGCCCTACACTTGACCGGCCGAAAATATCATTAAATTCTCCTCCAACCTTGGGAATAATTTGTAAAACATCTTCTAATGTTTTCTGAATAGCGTAGCGGGTCTCTGTGTAAACAGAAGGATCCCCCAGTAAACCAAAACTCATTGGGTTATTAATGTCAAGTTTGTAGGGAGGGTTGTAGGGAGGAAGAAAATTATCAACTTTATCCTGGCTAGGGATATCTACGACTTCCATGCCGTGGGTTAAAATAAAGCCGTCGACACAAACCATAACCGGAAGCATTACTTTTGGATTTTCTCCTATTTTATGGCCGGCAATAATTAAATCAACCGCTTCTTGGATATTTTCCGCGTAAATCTGTATTAGGCCGGCGTCTCTTATCGCGATTGAATCTTGCTGATCATTCCAAATATTTATCGGTGCCGAAACAGCTCTGTTGGCGCAGATTAG
Source organism: Candidatus Omnitrophota bacterium (assembly GCA_003565945.1). Lineage (GTDB taxonomy): Bacteria > Omnitrophota > Gorgyraeia > Duberdicusellales > 4484-171 > PXAH01. The sequence goes on along the minus strand of PXAH01000065.1, from coordinate 3,253 downwards.
CATAACCGGAAGCCGCATTCCGGCAATACAAAATAAAACTTCAGACATCAAAATTAACCCTTGAGAGCTGGTGCAGGTAAAGCTACGGCTGCCGGCAGCTTGAGATCCTAAAACACAAGAGGCGGCTGAATGTTCGCTTTCAACATTAATTGATTTAGCGTTAAGGTTGCCGTCGGCAATAAACTGAGAAAGATGCTCAACTATGTGGGTCTGAGGCGTAATTGGATAAGCGGCAATAACTTCCGGCCGGCAAAGCTTAGTAGCTTCTGCCATCGCGTGTGAACCCTCTATAAATCTCCTCATTATTAAAACTCCTTATTCTTGTTCCGATGGATGAGGGTGATCTTTCTCATCTTTTCGTCCCTCTTTCTTCGTCCTTCTCTCCTCTTTCTTCGGAACCTGTCTTGTCGGGGGCGTTGTCCACCATCTCGATATCCTTCTTCGGGCAAATATAAGCACAAAGCCCACACCCTTTGCAGTAGTCTAAGTTGGCGGAATACTTATTTTTCTCTACACCTTCCACGCAACCTTCGGGGCAAACCACTTTACAAAGCCCGCAATTTATGCATTCCTTGCGAAGATATTTAGGCCTTGTAGTTGAGCGCCAGGAACCGGTTTTATGTTTGTGGGAAGATTTCGCTTTCGCAATTAATATACTAAACACTTGAGTATCCTTTTTTTACTGCTTCAATATTTTTTTCCAAAATTTCAGGTTTATTTTTAAACCTTTCTCCAACAGCTTTAGTTATCGAATCCAGCTTTACTTCTCCTGTAGCCTTGGCAAAGGCACCTAAAAGTATGGTGTTAGCGAAGGGCTTGCCAATGATATCGAGTGCGATTTGCTCTGCCGGCAGGCTTGATATTGTTATATCATCCCGGGAAGGTATCTTGGTATTTTCTCGCAGCGCTACCACTGCTTTGCCTTGATTTTTTAGGTTATCAAAGCATTTTTCCGATTCGATTAAAGTAGGATCAATAATAATTATATAATCAGGATTATAAATTTGAGAACGCAGCCTTATTGGTTTTTGATCAAAGCGCAAAAAGGCGTTCATCGGCGCCCCCATTCGGGCGGCTCCAAAATGAGGAAAAGCGTAGGAGAATTTATTTTCATGGAAAAGCGCCTCTCCCAGTATGGCCGCGGTAGTGATTGCGCCTTGACCGGCTCTAGCGAATATTTTAATTTCTTTCATTATTTTTTAAAAAAGGAAAAATTTTTATAAGTATCTAAAAGGAAAAATGATTTTATCATAAATAAAAAAAAAGGCAAATATAATTCTGTATTATTTTTTTAATTTTTCCAAAAGGGCTGATTACCTTTCTTTTCAATTAAATTGAGAGCGATATCAACGATGTCAGAATCATATTTACTGCCTTTTCCGGCTTTTAGTTCTTCCTGCGCCGAGTTAATATTGAGCGCTTCCCGATAGGGGCGGTGGCTAGTCATAGCTTCTAAAACATCACTTACCGCCAGTATTTTAGCTTCCGGGATGATTTGGGAACTTTTCAACCCGAGAGGATAACCTGTGCCGTCAATTCTTTCGTGGTGTTGGTATACGGCTTTTGCTAAGGGGAATGGGAAGCTAAAATCCTTCATAAGCTCATAACAACTTTGGGAGTGCTCTTTAATTAAGTCATACTCTAAGGTAGAGAGTTTTCCCGGCCGGTTTAAGATATCAATAGGAATAGCAATTTTTCCTAAATCGTGGAGTTCGCCGGCAAGTTTTATGCCTAAGAGGCGGTAAGCATCCCATTTTAATTCAGAGGCTATGGTTTGGGCAATTATAGCTACTGAACGGGTATGATTGAATGTGTAAGGGTCTCTCAGTTCAAGAGCCTTGCCCAAGGCCTCTAAAGTATTAATAATCATTGAAAATTTTTCTTCTTCTAGATTGGTGTGGGCAGTTATGTCTCTGGTTATTCCCATGGTGCCGATAATTTCCCCTTTTTTATTGCGCATGGGTATTTTGGTGGTTATTACTTGATTTTTCTTTCCATTGGCAAGAGTTGTTTTTTCAATTTTTCCTACGATAGGTTTTCCGGTACGTAAAATAAATTGGTCGTCCTTAAACATTTGGTCGGCTTCGTCAAAGGAGAAAAAGTCAAAGTCAGTTTTACCTATTACTTCTTCCCGGGGAAAGTTTGTTCCCTGAATATAAAACCTATTTGCTTTGATTATCCGGTTTTGCCTGTCTTTGAAGTAAACCGCATCGGGAAGGTTATCGAGAAGATTCTCAAGAAAGTTTTTTTCGACACTTATGTGCTCATGAATTTTTTTCTGGCAAGACACATCCTGAACTAAACCTTGAATAATTTTTTTCTGATCCTTTGTATAGGTTATAACCGCTGATATAGCAATCCAGGCATCTTGGCCCTTAGTTTTAATTTTGGTCTGAAAAAGCTTTACCGGGTCGCCTTTGGAAAGCAAATTAAAAAATATTTTTTTATCATTTTCTGAATAAAAAAGGACATTAATCTTTTTTTGTAAAAATTCCAGCCGGCTACATCCGAGCATATCAAGCAAAGCCTGGTTAGCTGAAAGAAAATTTTCGTCAGGCGCGAGGCAATACTTAAATATTCCCACCTGAAGATTGTTTGCGGCAATATCGCTAAGATTATTATTCTCTTGCATGGCGTTAAGGCGATTATATCACAATAAAATAACTTTTAAAGAAAAAAGGGCTGCTTCTTGCGAAACAGCCCTTTTTATCCTTTGACTTTTAACCTTTTTAGTAACCCATTCCAGGGCCCATTCCGCCGGGCATTCCTCCACCTGGCATGCCGCCTCCGCCGGGCATTTTATCTTCTTTCTCCGGCTTATCGGCAATTACTACTTCGGTAGTAAGCAGTAGTGAGGCTATCGAGGACGCGTTCTGGAGAGCGGTCCTGGCAACCTTAGTGGGGTCAATTATTCCCTTTTCAAACATGTCGACGATTTCTTCGCTTTCTACGTCAAAGCCGCGCGGACTTTTTTCTGCCTTTAGTTTTTCAACAATTATCGAACCTTCTACGCCGGCATTTACGACCAGTTGGCGTATAGGAGCTTCAAGCGCGCGCTTGACGATATCCACACCTACTTTCTCTTCACCTTTTACTTTAACATTGCTTAACGCGGGAATGCTGTAAAGAAGGGCAACTTCTCCTCCGGGGATAATGCCTTCTTCGACAGCCGCGCGGGTAGCATGAAGAGCGTCTTCAACTCTGGCTTTCTTTTCTTTCATTTCGGTTTCGGTAGCGGCACCGACATTAATTA
>PXAH01000085.1 GCA_003565945.1 Candidatus Omnitrophota bacterium | reverse complement strand
CTCGGATCCTCTCTTTCTCTATCTTCTACCCTCTCCCTTCTAACTTCTATAGCCTCTTCTCGTCCCTCGTCCCTCGTCCCTTCATCCCTCGGATCCTCTCTTTCTCTATCTTCTACCCTCTCCCTTCTAACTTCTATAGCCTCCTCTCGTCCCTCGTCCCTCGTCCTTTCGTCTCTCGGATCCTCTCTTTCTCTATCTTCTACCCTCTCCCTTCTAACTTCTATAGCCTCTTCTCGTCCCTCGTCCCTCGTCCTCTCATCCTTCGGTTCTTCTACTTCCTCATCTTCTACCCTCTCCCTTCTAACTTCTATAGTCTCCTCTCGTCCTTCTTCCCTCGTCCTCTCATCCCTCGGCTCTTCTACATCCGGCTTCCTCTCTTCTCGTCCCTCGTCCCTCGTCCTTTCGTCCCTCGGATCCTCTATTCTCTCATCTTCTACCCTCTCTTCTCTATCTTCAACCGGCTTCATTTCTTCAACAATCGGCACCCACTCCATAACCTCTACAGTATAAGGAACTCTAGCTAGATGCGCGGCACCGCGACGTAAAGCTATCCGCTGCCTTACCCCGGCTATGCCATAAGGAATCTGCCTTCCTGTAGCACGGCGAACTACTACTTCCCTATACCTGGTAACCTGGCGAGATTGGCGAACATACCGCTGTTCCTCCGGCTGATTAACCTCATACCTTAATGCCGGATAAGGCATACTATACTGCGGCTCAAATCGTTGCTGAACTGCTCCGGTTCTAAAACGTGGCAATAAACGGCAGGCTTCAGCTTCAACAGGCGCTATATTAAACGAACCTACAACAAGTACTAAAGCAAACAAGCTTTTCTTCAGTAATTTACTGTTAAGTATAAACCTAAATAACCTGGGTAAATTCCTGTGGAATTCAGAGCCGGCCCGGCGCGGCCCTACCGCCACGGTAGTAAGGCCGCCGGAACCAGTTGTTCTGCTGTTACCAGAGGCGAGCGCCTTGAAGGGGGAGGCGATCCAACCAACAAGACGCCCGACAACTGATATTAGGCTTGTTGTCAGCCTGGATATAAAACCAGCAATAGCTGCCGGGCTCCGGAGAAGCGGGGAGGCGGCCCAAAGCCCGAAGGCAACTATTGCAGATAAAACAGTTTGATTTTCTTCTGATATTGCAAGATTTTCTTTATGAGATAAGCCCGGATGGATTACCGCCCTGATTTCATGAGCGGCTTCCGGAGCCATTAATTCTTTAGGCAGGATAAGATAAAAAATACTATCCTCAAAGTGGTTAGCCGCGTCTAATCTCCATCTCGGGCCGGCACGGGTAACTTTTATATTCCCCAAGATAAGGCCTAAGAATAACTTCAGCATATCTGCCGCTTTCAGATACTCAAAGGCCGGCGATAAGATTCTAAGCGAAACGGCAACTCCCAACCTTTCAAATGTATCCGCGTTGCCTATGCCACCTAACCTTTTAACCTCACCTCTCACTCTTTCCCGTGAATGTCCCTCGGCTGAAGCATCAAGGGGTTCAGAGGCAGAAACTTTTCTCTGTTCATTTCTTAAGGCATGAAAAAACTGATTCAATCTATTGCGATTGCCCTCTTCTAAATGTTTGTTTACTGCTAGCTCCCGCAGCCATTGAATTTGATTTTTTGCCTCTAACCTGCCCGGGCCGGCAAAATAACCCACCAGCCTCCAATAACTCTCAGAGTCAGGCCCCTTACTTATAATATCAATAATATCAACATAGCTATATAAAGATTGCCGGCGATCCCGCTCTACCTGCCTCAATGATAACTTCTCAATCAATAAATGGATAATCCAAAGAATTAATCCGGTAGCGATAATCACACCCGCTAAAACTACCATCCCTATAGATAAGCCTCCTGCTACAAAAAACAGAGAACCGGTAGTAACTCCAAACCCGCTCAATACAGCTGCTAATTCTAGCCCGACTATTCCTTTCTTACCGCGGCGGCGCCTTTTCGGGGCTGTTTTTCTGCTCTTTCCTCTTCCTCCCTGTTTCCTTTGATGAGATACTCTCTCAGCTTCAGCCTGGGCTTCTGCTACTTTGGCTCTTCTTGTTCCAAGCCAACGATAAGAAGCATAAAGAGCACCGGTAAAAAGAACAAAGACTGTTAAAATGGTACCAACCCCAAAAGCCCTGCCTTCCTTCTCTCTGCCAACATCTGTTTTTGGCGGTGTTTGAGATTTTAGCTTACTTCTCCTTTCTAAAGCAACTTGTCTTTCAATCCATCTTAAGGTCTGATGCTGCTCAACTAAAATTTGTCTTAAGTCTTTAAGTACAGGATGATTCCAGCCGCCCATACCGGCTATAACTGCTTCGTCCCCAAGCAACCCTTCAACGTAATCGATAGAACGCCTGAAAGCTACCTCTTCTTCCTCAAACACGCTCATTCTTTCTCTTTCTTCTTCCGGAATAGTCATATGCCCGATAATTTCATGGGCAATGCCCATAACTAACATACCTAGTCCGAGGCGCAAAAGCTGATAATCGTAAATAATACTATACTCATTATCTGAAACCTTCTCCAATCTTGATAAAACAGTGCCTTTTCCTTTGTAGTCTTCTTTTAAGGTTTCCTGAACAGCTTCGATCGAAGAAAGATCAGCAACAGTGATGGTGATAGTAATATCTTCACTTCGGAAAAAATGCTGAACTTGATCATAAAATCTCTCTACCCGCGGGTCATTTGACTTCATAGTTAAAAAGAGTTCAGCAGCTTCAATGCCGCGCTCAACAGCTTCTCTTAACCCGGAAGGAAGATGTTCTATATCGCTTACTATTTTTGCCTGTGCCGCCTGAACACCGAAGGCCGAAACCAAAGCCCCGGCAATAAAACCTCTTCGGCTTATGCCGGATTTGGTTTCCGTTTTTTTCTCATCCCCTTCTCCGGCATCCAATAAAGACTTCGCGGCAGCCTTAAACCCTGCTAATAACGAAGCCGGACTCATTCCTTCAGAGCGCGCCGGTTCCGGTAAGCCGGATAATACCTCTTGAGCAATACCAAGATCAAAAGCCCCTGTTCGATTGATAATATTTAAATAAAACAAGCTTGCCTTGGCCAGCTCTAAAATACTGACCGGATCATGAGCCGAACCGTCATCAACCAGAATAAACCGCTCGGACTTTTCCTCCAGGCGCAAATTCCCAGGATTAAAATCTGTAGGAGACTTGCCGTTCAACGCCAGATAAACAAGCAAAATAGTAAGAAGCGCTTTTTGGGCATATTTTCTCTTTTCTGAATCAACCATCCCGGCGGTAAGTACATCGAAATCATGCCCCTCTATGTATTCCTCGGATATAACGACAATATCTGCTGTTTTATTCTCACTATCACCCAGCTGAATTTTGAAACTTATCGATGCCCAAACCTGAGGAACAATTTTTATATCATGGCGTTGTTTTTCAATAATATCACCCATACCGTGAATCTCTGACGTAAGGGTGTCAGTAAGTATTTTCGGTAACTTTATAACAAAAGAAAATTCTTCACCGATACGGGTAATTACCTTTACCCCGTAAACAAGCCTCGTCCCGCCCTTATAGCCTCCCTCCACTTCAAATAACTTAATAGCTTCTATATCTTCTAAATTAACCGGGCCATCCATTATTTTCTCCAGAGTTTCAACAATAAGGCGACTGATGTCAAGCCTCCCTTGTTCTGTATCCAACCACCTGCTAATAAATTTTAACCTCTGTAAATAACTATCATTTAACAATTGATCAATAAAATCTTTTATTGGGCCGTTAACAGATGCCCCCACGTCCATCTGAGCGGATAAAACCGCTACCATTACCTGTAATACTGGGTATTTTATATGAAGGTTATCATAGCCTCGTTTCAGGACAACTTCTTCTAAGGCCTTATTCAGTTCATGCGGCAGGCCAAAAAGAGCGCCTAATTCATGGATAACGAGGGATAATATTTTTTCAAGAGAATAGATGGCAGGATTAATGATTATCCATTTCTGCTGCTGCTTATCTTTCCAGTTTAAAGCATCAACAAAAATGCCTTTTTCTTCCAAGGCGGCAAAAAGCCCAGGCGGCCCGCGGATTATATTCGGGGTACCGGCGTAGCGGGAAATAGCATCAAATTGCGCATCAGCCAAAGCCCTGGTAGCCAACGGTAAATACATCTGGTCAAGCCCTCCGCCGGGTATAAATCTGTTTTCGTAACGGCTCAATACACCGCGGACTATGCCCATCTTCTTTGGGCTAAGCGGTAGGCCGTCAGCGGTTGAGGCTAAATCACCCATAGAGGAATCCTCATCGCCAAAAGGCCTGATAAGCCCAAGTTGCTGTAATCCAGTGTAAGTTTTTTCCAGTAAAATATTAAGTTTAAGCTTTAAGCGAAGAGAATGAATATCACTGATAAGTTCCTCTATTATTTCAATGGCAGCATTGGCATTTTGAGGATTATTTTCAAACATCAATGGATTATGGGTTACGGCGGAAATCATCCCTTCGATATATAATACCGCATCATCTTCGTCTTCAATTCCTCTTACTGTTTCGGCTATACTCTCTATTAAAGGCCTTGCCTCTGATTCCCAACTCACTGCTTCTGTGGCTAGGCGGTTGATTTCTTCTGAATAAGGTAAGCTAATCCAGATGCCGCGCCGCAAATCTTCTTCAGTTTTCCGGCAATGGCGCGGGTTTTCAGATTTTAATACTTGAATAAATCTCTGCAGGCTCGGATTGCTGGCTGCCTCCTCCTCCATAACTTTCTCTTCATGTTCATTGATCAAGATAATCAATCTTTCTATAGCCTCGGTTATGGCCGAATCCAACCATCCTAAGCCTAACCACCCCAGGCTGGCCACAACCACCTCAAGCTCATCAATTGCCGGCCTGAATCTGTCTTCCGGATGCATAAGAAAGCCTTTCATAATAATCTCAGCTAGAGCCTGATTCTTTACAGGAACTTGCCTAAAGCCCTGCCTAGAAATAACCTCGGCAGTTTCAGCCATAAGGCCAGTTTGCTTGCGGGCACGTTGTACCACCCCAATATAGTTAGGAATCTGGCCTAGATTCTCTCTCGTCTCCCGCCGGCCAGATAACACACCCTGCAATTGCTCCTCTAACCTAGCTAGCCTATCCCGCAATGCTCTGCTATGCTCATAAACATTTTCCAAATAGCGCTCATCATCAGCTCTTCCTCCATTATCTATGGAGCGATCAGAGAAAGTTAAAGTGCTGCCATTTACGCCCGGCCTTTCACTCAACATATTAAAAGCAATAAACTGTGCTATCTTCCTGCCGGTTCTTTCATAATCTTCAAATTCATAAGAATCGTCTGTTAAGAACGAATCAATATAAGATAAATCCATGCCCCACTTATTGTTAAATCTTTCTACATTCCTACTATCATTTTCGAATAATTCTACTAACTCTCCGTATAAGCGATCATCCAAAAACAAAGATGCTATTTCATCCAGAATAAGTTTTTTACGCTCAAGCAAAGATTCTTTTAATGTTTTTTTGACAATCGCCGCTTCTTTTCTGTCCTTTTCAGTAAAAAGAAGAATCTCTAGTACTTTGTGCAAATTTGTTAAAATAAGATTATCTATTAAAGAACCAATGTAGTCATCCAAAGAAAACTCTTCCTTAAAAAGTAATTTGAGAAATTCCGGCGAAAAATCTCCATAACTGTATACGAAATTCTTAACATTTTCATCGCCCCAAAAATCACCGTACATTTGGCTCTCAACCCAAATCCCGGCTTCCTCCGCGGCCCAATTTACAAAAGTTGCCCGCACTTTTAAATTTATTTCTTCCGGAAACCCTGAGTCTTCAGAAAACCACGCTTTAACGCTATTGTAGTTTCCTTCTTTTAGCTTTTCTATTTCTCTTCTTGTAGTTATTTGATGTAAATTATCCACTACACTTTCGATATCCCATAAGTTACTCCAAAAATCAGAAGATAAAGGAGTAACGATTCTATAAATACCCGACTCAATGCTTTCACAAGCGCTTATTTTAAACTCTTCTTCTAAAATTTTAGCAGCATCGGATGGGTCTCCTTCAAGCAAAACCACCCTTCCCTGTCTATAGCCCGAAGACGACTCAATTGCCTTTCTTACCTGCTCATGGTTAAAGGTAGGTTTCAAATTAAAGGGTATGGCCAAACCGGCAAACCCTCTTGAAAAAGCAATAATTTCAAGTTGAGCAATTACCTCAAGAATCGACTCACTCGATATGCGCGAATCCGGCGACTGCAAAGTATCCAAAGCAAGAAAGCGCAAACCGGGATAGCCGCTGATATGGGTTTCAGTCAATCCGATATACCCATAATGTTTACCCCCCTGCGCTATAAGATAATAGTGATTGGCCGGATGCAAAGCAGAATAAGCATTTTCACCAAGACAAGCAGTGCAATCTTCACCCACATGCCCACGGTATCCGGCGTTAAAGCCCATGGGCACAAAGCTAACTACCATTTTTACATCTGATAACGACTCACCTGCCTTTACGAGATAGGGGATAACTTCTTTCCTTGTATCAGATAAAACACGTGATGTTTTCTTGGGGACTAATCTATCCTTTGCCTGTGATTCACTATCAAATAAACCACTCAATCGCTGCAGGTCATTGTAACGGTCATTTACAATCTGATCTACCGCGGTTAGGGCTGATACCGGATTGTCACCTTCTTTAAATTTGCTTTGAAGCTGAGCCTCGCTGTAACCATAGGAAACAGCTGCTTTAAATATATCTTCATGCCGGTCCTGTGAAGGGCTTTGCGAATAAATTAAAACCGCAAAAAGGGCGGCAATCTTTTCCTGCTCTGAAACGCCTAATGATTCAACCGCCTCAAAAGCTGAATTCGGCAAACTGCCCAATTTTCTGGCCTGAATAAGATAATTCTTAATGTGCTTTCCTTTGATGCGGCTTGTTTCTTGCGATTCCTTATTCCTTTCCTTTATCGCCAGGTAAGCGTATACCTTCCAAAGCATTTCCTCATCCTGGGGCTGCTCTAACTGAACCCTGCTCCAGGCAAGCGCCTCATCAAAAACTTTTTTATACTTTCGCCTGATTGCTTCAAAGTTTTCTTTCATATCCCCTGATATTTCTATCTTCCTGGTTGAAATCCGAAACTCAGGATAAGCATGAGTAGCAAAGAGAGCGGAAAGAATCTCAGGATGTTTTCTGAAAAGAATTTCTCTATCCAATCTAGAAACTAACTCCATATAATCATCAAAGCTAAGATACCTTCTTTTTCTATTTGCTTTCTTCCATAAATCTCTGGATACGCTGTAGTAATAACGGGTGTTTAATTCAATAACTGCTTTGG
>PXAH01000045.1 GCA_003565945.1 Candidatus Omnitrophota bacterium | reverse complement strand
GGTTTGCCGGTTATTGAGCTAATCAAGGAAAATGCCAAGAATATTCAGGTAATTATTTTAACCCCTACCAGGGAGCTGGCGATTCAGGTTTCTGAGGAGCTAAATTCACTAAAAGGGAAAAAACGGTTGAGTATTATTCCGATTTACGGAGGCCAATCGATTGGATTACAGCTGGCAAGATTGCGCCAGGGAGCCGATATCATTGTGGGGACTCCGGGAAGGGTTATTGATCATTTGAATAGAAAAACCTTAAAAATTGATTCTGTATCTTTTCTTATCTTAGATGAGGCCGATGAAATGCTGGATATGGGTTTCTTAGAAGATGTTAATAAGATTATTGAGCAAACTGGCGACAAAAAAAGAACAATGCTGTTTTCTGCTACTATGCCCCAGGAAGTAGTTCAAATTGCTAAAAAATATATGAAAGATTATCAGGCCATAAAGATTACTCAAGATCAGCTTACTTGCGCCCAAACCGATCAGATTTATTTTGAAGTGCCGATTTCAGACAGGTTTGAAGCCCTTTGCCGGATAATTGATATTGAAGAAAAGTTTTATGGGCTGGTGTTTTGCCGGACAAAAATAGATGTGGATAAGCTTACCGGCTGCCTGGCTGAGCGGGGTTACGCGGCAGAAGGTTTGCACGGCGGCATGTCCCAGAGTGTCCGGGAAAAAATATTGAGTAAATTTCGAAGCAAAAAAATTATCATTCTTGTGGCTACTGATGTGGCGGCTAGAGGAATTGATATTCAGAATTTAACCCACGTTATAAATTTTTCTCTGCCTCAGGATCCAAAGTCTTACGTTCACAGGGTTGGGCGTACTGGCAGGGCGGGTAAAGAGGGTGTAGCTATAACCTTCATAACTCCGCGTGAATATCAAAAGTTACGTTTCATTCAAAGAAAAGCAAAAACAGATATTCGAAGGGAAAAACTGCCGAAAGTTAAAGATATTATTAATTCTAAAAAAGATAAGATTAAAAATAAGCTTGAAAAAATAATAGAGGCGCCGGTTCAAAAAAATTATATTCAGATGTCAAAGGAGCTTTTAGCTAAAGGCAACCCCGAAGAAGTATTGGCAGGATTGATTAAATATTTATTTGAGGCTGAGTTGAGCGGTAAGCATTATGGCCAAATCAAGGAAGGCATTGTAGATAAAAAAGGAAAAACCAGGTTATTTGTAAGCCACGGTAAAAAAAATGGGCTAACCATAAAAAAATTAATAAACTTTGTTAAGGAAAATTGCAAAATCGAGAGCGATCAAATCAACGATATTCAAATATTAGATAGTTTTTCTTTTCTTACCCTCCCCTTTCATGAGGCGGAATTACTTTTGCTGGAGTTGAAAAAAAGGAAAGTAGGTTCCGGCCCATCGATTGTGAAAGCAAGAAATAAAAAGAAGTAGCAGCCAGCCATGCCTAAGGACAAAAGTATTTCTTTTTTGACTAATTCCGATAACCAGCTTTTAGTTAAAGTTGGGGATAACCGGGCAAAGGCTGTTCCCGGCAGGTTTGTAGTTGAGAATAACCGCCTTATATACTTGGTTGATGATTCAAATGGCTGGCAGAGAGACTTTGGTTTGCCGGAGAGAATTTACTTCCGGGGCAGCTGGTGGTTAAGCAAGGAGCATAACTTGATTATGCTTCTTGACCATTCATCGGATACCTTGACTTTGCGGGGGAGAATCCGCAAGCCGGAAGGAAATGTTTTTACTTTTTGGCTGCGCTCGGCAAAATTCAAAGATGAGAGCGAAGTTACTTTAATTAAACTTGCCGGTATTTGGCGGGCTGATAAATTTAACCGTTTAACTTTTGAGGTAACCGGAAGGCAGGCGCGGGGAACTTTAGTTTTGCGGGCTGTCTGGGATATTGGCAAAAACCATCAGATTATTTATCGCTATGAGCAGTTAAAAACAAAAGAGAAAGTTGATTTAAGCTTTAGAGGGGTTTGGGATATTTTAGATAAAAACAAGATTGGCTATCAGCTCGAGGCAAATGAAGAGAATAGAATCAATCTTCGCGCTTATTTACAAACTCCTAATTTATATCCGGCTCGGGGAAAAATAAAGTACCGTCTTGGTGTCGGCATTGCCAATAAGCGCCAAGAGAAGCTTTTGGTTTTAGACGGAAACTGGAGGATTTCACGGGCCGGCGGTTTAAGTTATGAGATTGATTATGGCAAAGGCAGAATAAAAAGAATTCTTTTTGGAGCTACAGTTAACTTACCCGGCCCGGACAGGTTGGTTTTTTCTTTGACAAACAGGCAAGGCCGGCCCCTGGGGATAACGGTTACCTTTAGGAAGAAATCGCTATCGGAAAAAGATTGGGAGTATTTTATCCGGGCCCGCAAGCAGGGCAGAGAAGTTTACCTGGGCGGCGGGTTTAAATTTAAGTTTTGAGCCCTATTTTTATTATATCTTTGTTTATGCTGTGTGAGGAATGATTTTTGCTTAGGGATATCTTTTCATTGGTTTTTGATTGTGGTAAAATATCTTGACTAAACTAAAAAATAAAGATGTAAACTTGAAAAAGGAGGTGAAAAGGTATGGCTAAACAAAAAAGATGTTCGGCTAAAACAAAAGAAAAAAAACAGTGTAAAAACAAAGCAGCCGGAAAGTCAAAGAATTGTAATGTTCACAAAAAATAAATAAGGTTATTCTTTGATGCCCTATAAGTTTGTTTCAGTAATTATAATCATAATCTGGTGGCTGTCCAGCCACCAGATTATATTTTTCAAACACCCTAAAAGTTTAGCTAAAAAGATGAAGATTATTTTTAGTATAATTTTTATTGTTTTTTTTATCCTTCCTTTAAATTTTGTTCAAGCCGAAGTTATTCAAAAAGAAACTCAAGGTTTCTCTTATTCCCTTTTTCTACCATCTTCTTATGACTCTTCGAAAGATTGGCCGCTTATAGTCGCTCTGCATCCGTCTACCGGCCGCGGCAGGATGATGGTTGATTATTTTAAAGAGCAAGCTGAAGAGGCAGGATATATTGTAGCTGGCCCGGATTCCCAAGATAGTGCTACCTGGTATTTTAATGAAACTGGTGATATCTTAAGGATGATTAGTGAAATCAATCAAGATTACTCTCTTGATACTTCCCGGGTTTTTGTAACCGGATTTTCTGCCGGTGCCGGTATGTCTTATGTTGTGGGATTGAATAATCCCGATAAAATAAGAGCTATTGCCGCTTTTGCCGGGCCTTTCAAAGAGTTGGAGATTGACAGAGGAGTTTTTTTGACTCGTCGTCAAAGACGAATACCGGTTTTAATTTTACATGGCAGCCAGGACCACACAATCAGTATTGATGCCAGCAAATACGCTAAAAAGCGGCTGAAAGAATTTGGCTATGAAGTTACCTTTCGCGACTTAAGAGGTGTAGGGCATGAATACCCTGACTATGTAAGCTGGATTATAATAAATTGGTTTGAAAAGTTGCGGTCTCAATAAAATCATACTTTTTTACAAAATAAACAAGGGAGTACTTAGAAATAATGAAACAGATAGTGATAACTTTTGCTTGGCAGATTTTTCTTATACTTTTTTTGACGGCGCTTTCTTTGAAAGCATTTAATTTAATAATGGATAGGTTTTTCAAGTTAGAAGGGTATGATTCAGAAGTAAGAAAAAGAGTTGGCACTCTTGAGAGAATTATTCGCTCAGCGGCTAGAATAATTATATTTATTATAGCCGGAACAATGCTTTTAGAAAAAATGGGCCTAGCAATAGGGCCATTGCTTGCTACCGCCGGAGTAGCAGGGTTGGCTATCGGCCTTGGTGCCAAGGAGTTGGTTAAAGATATTATTGGCGGTTTTTTTATATTACTTGAAGATCAAATAAGAGTGGGTGATTTTATAGTTATCGGTGATGCTCACGGTACAGTTGAGAAAGTAAATTTACGAATAGTTGTCTTACGAGACCCTTCCGCCAATGTCCATTATATTCGAAACGGAAGCATTAATGTAGTTACCAACATGACTAAAGAATATTCCCGCTATGTTTTTGATATCGGCGTAGCTTATCGGGAAGATACCGACGAAGTAGTTGAGGTAATAAAAGAAGTAGACCAGCAGTTACGCGATGACCCCGCTTTCAAAGACGATATATTGGAGCCGATTGAGGTGTTGGGAGTTGATAAGTTTGCTGATTCGGCGGTTATTGTTAAAGCCAGGACTAAAACTAAGCCGGGGAAACAGCGCCTGGTTGGCCGGGAATTTAACCGGCGCTTAAAAAAGAAATTTAATCAATTAGGCATTGAGATACCTTTTCCGCATAGGACCCTTTATATGGGTAGAAATAAAAAAGGTAATTCTCCCAGCTTAACGATTAGGGATGTATCTTCCGATTAGGCTATAGTTAGCGCGGTAAGGGTTGGGGAAGGGGAGAAAAAAATATGCCGGAGAAAATAAGAGTTAAGGTGTTAGGGTGCGGCAGTAGAGATTCTTGTTTACGGCAATTTCCGGCTTCGGTACCGGTTTGGGGCCGCTGTCAATTTGTTTTTGACCCGGAAGAAACTAATTATGACTGGCTTGTTGTTTACCATGGGTTTCCTAAAAAAATAAAAACTTTAGAAAAACTAAGCTGTCCTAAAGACAATACTCTTTTGGTAACAACCGAGCCGCCTTCGGTCAGAGCTTACGGATTAGATTATACCCGCCAATTTAATTATGTTTTGACCAGCCAGCCGGAATGGGCTCTGCCGCATAAAAACAGGATTTTTTCTCAGACAGCTTTGCGTTGGTTTTACGGCTCAGGCTTCAAAGAGCATATTTCCCATGAAGCTTTTTATCTGGAGCGGCCGCTTAAGAAGAATAAGCTTATATCAACGGTTTGTTCCAACAAAAAGCAAAGGCACACTCTTCATAATAAACGCTATAAGTTTACGCAAGCCCTAAAGAAACAAATTCCCCAGCTGGATATTTACGGCCACGGAGTAAGATATATGGTTGATAAGTCCGAAGCCCTTGATGATTACCGTTATCATATAGCAATAGAAAATTACGCGGGAAAGCATTGTTGGACAGAAAAATTAGCGGACGCTTTTTTGGGGCTGACTTTGCCTTTTTATTACGGCTGTTCAAATGTTTGTGATTATTTTCCTAAAGAGAGTTTTATTCCCGTTGATATTTTTGACTGGAAAAAGTCGACAGAGATTATCAAGAAAGCAATAGCTGGTAATCAATATGAAAAAAGGCTCCCCTTTATTGAGCAGGCCAAGAAATTAGTTTTAAAGCGTTATAATCTTTTTGCTGTTTTATCTTCTGAAATCGAAGCCCGCCATTGCCAAGAAGAGAACGCCTCTCGCGGCAGTTATATAATATATTCAGCTCAAGAATCGCGAAAAAATCCTTATGTTGCCTTAAGGCACCTTAAAGATAAAATACGCTTGCGCCTTTTACATAGCGGTAATTACTTTACTTAAAGGGATTCTATTTTCTGGGGGAAAATAGGAGGAGTGGGGCAGCCAATCGCGTCGGCGGTTGCTCTGATTAATTCAGCCTGCTTAACAGTTATCTGGCCGTCAGCTACAATACAGGTAACGCAGGCATCGATAATTTTCTTTTTTATCCGGTAAGAGGCCTTATCTAATTCTTCCAGCGACAAATCTAATTTTTTCAAACTACATTTATCCTCGGGGAGAAAATCAGAAGGCCCGATAAAGTTGATTTTTTCAGCCGCTTTACTGAAAGCAAAAGTTTTCTTATCGCTTTGGTCTATGCCGTGATGAGCAAGAAAGGAAAGCAATAGGCCGCATTCTGATTTTAAAGACTTGAGTGAATGATATTTTACTTTTGGATGATTAGGTTTTTCTAAGGGAGATTTTAAGTGGCGTAAGGCCATTCGGTAAACTGTGTATTCAAATAAAGACACTTTACCGTCGGCTCTAATCATAGCTTGAATATTTTCTTTAATTTTTGCTTGCTTTTGGGGGGAGAGCCCTTTTAGGGTTGAAATTGTGATATCCAGTAAAGGAATCCGGTATTCAACCGGAAGGCTTTGGCCTGTTGAAAAAATATTTTCGCTTTCGGGAATTAGTTTATCTACTGATTGCTTAAGCGTTTGGGATTGTTCTTCTTTTATTTTTTCATCTTTACTGAGAAGAAGCGAGTATATAACGTATTCAGCTTTAATCGGGCTATGAGCCGAATCGGTTAAAAGATTAGGTATCTTTTCTAAGGTTTTGGCGGCATATTTAATTTGTTCAGGTTCAGTTGTGCCTATTGATGAAATAATATTTTCAGGTTGAACAGAGAGTTTTGAATCTTTACCGGCAAAACCGGAGGCTGCCGGGCCAAAGCCGGTTTGGACAGTGGTTTTTTTAGTTTTTCCTGTAAAGGCAGGATCAAGCCTTTTTATTCTTTCCTGGATGGGAGGATGGGTAGACATAAGGCTGCTCATAAAACCGGCGACACTGCCGTTGAAAAAAAGATGGTTTGCTTCCTGAGCTTTTTTACATTGCATAGGGATTTTGCCCATTCCGGCTATTTTTTTAAGGGCGCCGGCGATACCGGAAGGGTTTCTGGTGAATTGAGCCGCTGAAGCATCGGCAAGGTATTCTCTTTGCCGGGACACCGCGCTTTTGATTAAGTTTCCGAAAAATACCCCAATATAACCTATTATTACCAAGGAAAGGCCAAGAAGAATTATCGGACCGCTCCCCTTACCTGAGCTTCTCCGCCGGGGAGTATAAAACATTGAGCGCGTTATTGTGTATCCTAAGAAAGCAATTATTAATATTCCATGGAGCACGCCCATTAGTTTTATATTAATTCTCATATCTCCGTAGAGGATGTGACTGAATTCATGCGCGATTACTCCCTGTAGCTGGTCGCGGGAAAGTGACTGAAGGCAGCCGTCAGTTACTCCTACTACCGCGTCATCCTGGGTAAAGCCGGCGGCAAAAGCATTGATTCCTTTTTCTTGCCTGAGGATAACGGTTTGGGGGACCTGTACCCCGGAGGCAATAGACATTTCTTCCACTATATTTAAAAGCATTTTTTCTTTGGGGTCATTAGTTTGGGGGTTTAGGGGGGCAGCTCCTAAGAGGTTTGCTACGGATTTGCCACCGCCGGATAATTGGTTTATCTTATAGGCAGTTCCCAGGGAAATTACAAGAAGGGTTATAACTGATACAAGAAAAAATAAACCTGGATTCCAAAAAGAGATAGCCGCGGCGGCTAGTTCTGATTCGGCGCTAATTTGAAAAAGGAATATGACAGCCGCGTATATCCCTAAAACAATCAGGATTACCGCCAGGATATAGTAAAAAACAAGCAGGCTTGTCTTACGCTGGGCGTCTTCTTGGTTTTGGAAAAAATCCAT
>PXAH01000109.1 GCA_003565945.1 Candidatus Omnitrophota bacterium | reverse complement strand
TTAATTTTTTCCTGCAAGGGAAAAACATAAAACAGAGAAAGCACGGCTAAAAACAAAATCGTGAAAAGCCTTAACTTTAAATCACTCTTTTTTATCATTGCCTTGTCTTTTTGCAGTAAGCTACTGCTTCTTTATTTAACTCTACTTTTGTGCCTTCATCTATCCGCAAAGAAAAAGTTTTATCTTTAACCGCGACAATCGTTCCGTGTACCCCGCCGGTTGTAACAACCTCATCATTTTTTTTAAGGTTAGTAACCATCTCTTGGTGTTGCTTTTGCTTTTTTTGCTGCGGCCGAATTAACAAAAAATAAAAAATCAAAAATAGAAATATGAGCGGCATTAATTGATGCAGAGCGTTAGCTTCCATTGTAACCTCCTAACAACTTAAGTATGTCACTTAAGTTTTACTCTTCTGTATTATTTTTTTCTTGGGAATCTTTCTCCTGATCTGGTTTTTCCTTAGCTTCAGAAGCATCAACAGCTTCTTTAACTTCTTCCTTGGGAGCTGCTTTATCTTTGCCCTCACTGACTGAACCTGCCTCTTTCAGCTCAGCTTTCTGGGCACTTTCTTCTTTCTTTTGATTTTTCTTTTTCACTTTCTTTGGTTTTCCGTAATTTTTAAAAAGGCTGGCCACTGTTTCCGAAGGCTGAGCGCCCTTGCTAACCCACTCTTTATACTTTTCGGTATCAATCTTCAACAGCTCTCTTCCAGGGTCATAGTATCCTATTTCATCTACAAACTTAGATTCTCTTGCCCAGGCACGTTCAGTAACTACAATCTTTTGATGCCTTCTTCCTTTAATTGATTTGCCGGGCCTTCTTAGGCGTATTTTAAGCATTTGCTCCTCCTTTAATGAGACTTCCCAGCACCTATTTTGACAAGATAACCGAGCAAAATAGGTGCTGGGTTTAGTCGAATTAAACCCTTGGCATCGAAGATGTCAAGGGTAACTCATTGCTTTTAACTCTCTAGCATCTACGAATTTCCCTTAGCCAGCTCAAGTGCTTTGACTTGCGCGCGTGCTTTGTTCATCGTTTCTTTATATTCAGATTCCGGAACTGAATCAGCAACAATACCGGCTCCAGCCTGCACATAAGCCTTACCGCCGGTAAATAAGATAGTCCGGATTATTATACAAGTATCAAGGCTGTTTGTGAAGGAAAAATATCCTACTGCCCCCGCGTACACTCCTCTTCTGTCCGGCTCTAATTGATTAATTATTTGCATGGCTTTTACCTTTGGTGCTCCGCTTACGGTTCCAGCCGGAAAGCAACTAACTAAAGCAGAAAACATATCTTTTCCTTTTTTTAATTCAGCCCTGACTTCGCTGACAATATGCATAACATGCGAAAACCTTTCAACTTTCATAAACGACGGTAGATTAACTGTCGCCTGCTTAGCAACTCTGCCCAAATCGTTTCTAGCTAAATCAACCAACATTATATGTTCTGCTTTTTCTTTTGAATCCAAAAGAAGTGACTTCTCAAGCCTTAGGTCGTCCTTTTCGTTTTTGCCGCGCCGCCTGGTTCCGGCTATAGGATGAGTAATCAATTGATCTTTTTCAACCCGCAAAAGCATCTCCGGCGAAGAACCGGCTAATTGAACTTTTTTAAAATTAAGATAAAACATGTAAGGGGAAGGATTAAGCATTCTTAGATAGCGGTAAGCTAGAAACGAATTTTTACCAAATTCACACTCAAGTCGTTGCGAAATAACCGCCTGTATTATATCTCCATTCTTAATATGTTTCTTAATTTTTTTAACCGCCTTGATAAAATCTTCTTTTTTAAAATTTGATTTAGCCCTTACCGCTTTTGAATCAAACCGTAATTCCGGCAAGGCCCCGGCTTTGTTGAGGCAGCTATAAAGAGAAGTTATTTGGCTGACCCCCCTCCGGTAGTCTTTAGTTAAGTTTTGTTTATCTACCTGGATGAAGTTAAGTATTTCGAATTGACGCTTTAGATGGTCAAATATAATTAAATATTTCGGCAAAACTAAATAAGAGTCAAAGGTGCCAACTCTATCTTTTAACTCTTCGCCCACAGGCTCATAGAATTTAACTAAATCATATCCCAAGTAACCTACAAACCCCCCAAAAAAACGTAAGTTTTCTTTAGGGGCAATCTTGTATCCGGAGATCAAATTTTTTAATTCTGATAAGGGATTTTTATTAGTTTTGCATTTTTTAATACCTCTATTTTCTGAATAAATTTTATCTTTTTTGCTTTTGAAGACCGCAATTGGCTCAAAGCCAAGAAAGGAGTAGCGGCAAACTTTTTCCTGCCCTTCTACTGACTCAAGTAAAAAGCTTTCACCTTCCAGGAAATTAGACAGCGTATGGTAAGCTGCTACAGGGGTTATCCAATCCGAGTAAAACTTAAAAGAAAGAACAATTAAGTTATTTTTAGCAGCTAACTTCTTAAAACTTTCTATTTTAGGATTAACCTTAATTTTCATGCCTAACACATTTTTTTGATTACCTATCAATCAAGCGCCGGAAAAAACAACTCCACTGCCCAGTATGGCAAGCAACTCCTTTTTGAGTGACTAAAACCAAAAGAGCGTCTTTATCACAGTCATAAAAGATATCTTCAACTTTTTGAATGTGGCCGCTGGTTTGGCCTTTTCGCCACAACTCCTGACGGGAGCGAGAATAAAAACAAGTCCTTCTTTCCTTAAGTGTTGCTTGAATCGATTCTCTATTCATATATCCAAGCATTAAAACATCTTTGGATTTTTTATCCTGAACTATCGCCGGAATTAACCCATCTTTATTAAACTTTAAACCGGAAACATCTAACTGAATTTTATCTCTATCTTCCATTTTCACCTCTTAGGTCTTGCCCTACTTACAACTTAAAACGTCGAACGCCAAACGCCGAACATTAAACGTTGAACATTGAACGTCGAACGTCGAACGAACCCCCTCCCCTTCGTACCGTAATACCTTTTTGGCCCATTTCATCTTTAATTTGGCCAATAGTAACTTCACGAAAATGAAATATCGAAGCAGCTAAAGCCGCGGCAGCCCTAGTTTGGCTGAAAACCTCAATAAAATGATCCGCACTGCCAGCACCACCAGAGGCAATAACTGGAAGGTCAACCGCATTAGCTACAGCTCTGGTTAAAGGTATATCAAAACCTTTCTTGGTTCCATCCCTGTCCATACTGGTTAAAAGTATCTCGCCGGCACCAAGCCTGGCAACTTTTTTTACCCAGCTAATAACATCAATGTCGGTCATTGTATTTCCCCCATTTACGCAAACTCTCCAGACAGGCTTATCCTGCCCATTATTTTTTTCGAGCTTAGCGTCGACAGCAACAACTATACACTGGCTTCCAAAACGAGCAGTTGCTTCATTGATAAGTTGGGGCCGTCGCACCGCGGCGGTATTGATTGATACCTTATCAGCTCCGGCTGAAAGTATTTGCCGGATATCGTCGTTATTTTGGACCCCTCCACCCACGGTAAATGGCATTGAAACTACCCTTGAAATTTTCCTTACCAGCTCAGTAACAGTTTTACGCTTTTCCAAGGTAGCAGCAATATCCAGAAAAGCTAATTCATCAGCGCCCTCTCGTTGGTAAACCTCGGCGTTTTCAGCGGGATCACCGGCATCACGGAGATTAACAAAGTTTACTCCCTTAACTACCCGCCCGTCTTTAATATCTAAACAAGGTATTATGCGTTTTGACAACATTTCTTTCTCCTGAAAATAGAAAAAGATTATATCACAGCTTAAAAAAAATCCAACAAAAACTGATCAAAAGGGATTAACTCTTTACAGAGGGCTCTCTAACAAATAGCGGTAAAGATTTTTCACGCCGGTTATCTATTGCTAAATCAATCGCATACTCACCATACTTCTGAAGTTTTAGGTTTTGTATATTAAGAATTAAATTAGCCGCTCTGGATCTTGTTTTTTCAGAAAAATTAACCGCTATGGTTCCGTTGGCCGGCTGAATGATGTGATTTCCGTCTAAATCAACAAAACTCACCATCACTTTGTGCTGGCCTTGCTCATCACTTTCAAACCTAACTCTGAGGGTAACCGCGCAATGAGGGTAAACCACAGGAATCTTCTTGGTCCAAATCGTATCAAAAACACCCAACATGTTTAGCTTTCCAGCAACAGCCGTAGCCGCGTCGCATATAGAAAAAACTTCAATTCTCATTTGCCTCCCGAAAATTACGATGAACTAATAATTAAGTTTAGCATCCCTTATTAAGTTTCTAAAAAATTGCCTCCCTGCCCAAGGCTGGAAAGAAAATACAAAGAAAAACTCCTAAAGAAAACCGCAAACGGTAAATCAATAGATGCAAACAAAAGAATAACCAGAGCAATAAATGGTATACCTGCTATTACAGCGTAAAAAACAAATATAGGCATCGCGTTAAGCGATAGCGCAAGAAGCAGGTAAGGCAACCCAAATAAAACAGCAGCAGCTAAAGCTACAATCAAAAGAGTGATTAAGGCCAAAATGATAGCTATTATGCCGCCAAGAATGGCCAAGCCGATAAAGATCAAAAGAAAAAACCAAAACTCTTTACGGTTTTTATCGTAGATACCTATAAACTTCTCCCATCCCTGGCTGAACAATAAATTATCCCTAGCCATAACCGGAACTACAAAATGCTCAACAGCGAAAGTAAGCAAGATTAAAAAGACTAACCCACAAACTACCAAAAGTCCAGGCAAAAAGTAATTACTTATTGCTGATTTTAAAATCGGCCAAAAAGCCTCTGGGCCAGAGATGCTACCGGCAATTCCGGCTCTAAATATCCAAAATCCAATAAAAGCAAAAAAGATGACTGCCACAGCGCCAATCGCCATATAGAACCAAAATAAAGAATTTCCTTCCTGCTTGTAGAGCCTGAATGGCCCCGCTACAGATGCATCATTTTTTATAACCGAGCTTAACCAAACAAATTTAAAGCGGGCCCTCAGCCAAATAGAAAGCACCCCAAGCAGCAAAACTGCCCCAACTAAAAATAAACCAAAGGCGGGAGTAAACCAGGCAAAAGGGAAATCTTGCCAACGACTGACTTGCGTCTGATACCCTTGACTCTCCTGGCCATAATAGAGCGCATCCTGAATATAATCACCGGTAAAGGCAGCATCATTGCTGCCCCCATCAACCACCAAAGAACACTCAGCCGCTTCAACTGTAGACCTGCCGCGCCTGACATTTCTGCCGCCACTGCCACTGCTGCTGCCGACTGCCCCGGCCAAAAAAGCGATAAATAACAGACAAAGCCACTTTCTTAAGGAAAAAGGCTGAAATAAAACAAGCTTTGTACGGTTAATGCTCAGCTCGATGAGTTTCCCCATACTAATATTTCGCATCCGGCCTCCTTTATTTTATCTGTTATTGCCAATACCAAGGATAAGTAGACGGCCTCTCTTGAATAACTCTTTCAAGAAGGGCAGAGTTTTGAGGCGCAAATCTTCTTATCTTATCCAGACATTCATGGGCTTTCGTTAAGTCATTATTTACCACATACCAAATACCGGCTTGAAAATAACCTATACTATAGGTATATTCAATCATCTCATCGATAAACTCATTTGAGCCATATGTGTACCTTCTTGATGTATCAATTATCCTTCCCAAACCTCCAGCTTTTTCAACTAATTCTATGTGCTCCAAAGAATAACCTAGAAACATAGAAGAATCTTTTTTTTCTGCTGATTGCGCAATTAACAAAGAACATATTCTGAGGGCCTCGCTAAAAGCCTGAAAGCAATGTGCGTCATTAATATCAGAACAAAGATAGAAAGCATTCTTAGACAACCTATAGGCTTCTTTTAGGTCCCCTCTTAGTTCTCTAGTTCTGGCCTCGGCCAAAAACGAAGCTGTCTGATCACTTTCTCTCAAAGAGGAAGTAAAAGTTCCTTTACGGTATGGCCTCAGTTTTTCCATGAATTCTGAATCGATTTTTTGCCCAAGCGATGCTGCCTTGTCGCAATACTTAACCGCTAAATCATATTGACCTTGATGAAAATAGATAAAGGATAAATTATAGTAGGGGTGTCCACGGTTTGGATTAAGTAAAATTGCCCTTCTAGTCTCTTCGATGGCATTTTGTATCATTCCTTTTCTATAATATACCCACCCAAGGTTTTTGTAGGCATTGTCGTAATAGGGATCAAGAGAAACCGCTTTCTTAAGTGACTCCATCGCCTGATCAAGCATGTCTAACCTTTCATAGATTGTGCCCAGATTACTGTAAGATACAGCGTTAGGATCGATACTAACCGCTTTTTTTATTTCTTCAATCGCTCTATTGTAGATACCCTTTCCCCCATAAGCGGCTCCAAGATTGCAGTGGGCTAAAGCAAAATCCGGATCGAGCCTGATAGCTTTTTCCGATACAGAAATAACTTCATCAAACCTGCCTAAATCAAAATAAATTGTCCCTAGAGCACCATAGGCTAATAAAAAATTCGGGTCTATCCTGATTGCTTCCTGAAGATAATTTATGGCTTCGTCAATATTAAATGAATAAAAAGCCTGCAATCCGGAATCAAACAATAGGTAGGCTTTACCTACTATGGTACTAAATTCAGTTAAACTGATTCTTGGATAAACTCCGATAAACTTATCTACTTCATTTATAGGAACAGCAAAATTAAGATTTTGACCGGCAATTTTTGTATAGGTGGTTACACCGATTACTTTACCACTCGTATCTAAAAGAGGTCCACCGCTATTGCCAGGAGATATCGGAGCTGAAAACTGAATAAATCTCTGCCCAAACTCTCTTCTTACACCACTAAACAGGCCATCGGTTATACTATATTCCAACCCCATTGGAGCGCCCACAACTAAAACCTTTTGACCAGGATTAAGATTGGCTGAATCTCCCAAGCGTGCTGTCGGTAAATTAATTTCATCTATCTTCAATACACAAATGTCTTTCTGAGGGCTATAATCGATAATTCCCGTAACCGGATATGTCCTGCCATCTTTCAGTTTAACTACAATTCTTTCCGCTCCCCTTACAACATGAAAGTTAGTCACAACCACCCCTCTTGCATCCACAATAAAACCACTGCCCTGGCTAACGCCGGTTGGAAGGTAAGCGATAATAACAACTGTCGCAGGGGCAACTTCATTAAACACCTGGGAAGGGCTTATCCGGTCAGAAAAAGGCTTTAGGCTAACTTCTGGCTCAATAGGCAAGGGAGTAACTTTTTCTCCATCAATGGCTTCAATATCTTCCAGGTAATAGGTTAACGAAACCCCGCGAAAATTAACTCTTATATAATCATTTCCTCTTTCGGTAATTTTACCTTGAATTGTCCTTCCAGACTTAAGAGTAATGGTTGCAGCCAAAAC